>NZ_VTLB01000002.1:0-323407 GCF_020514235.1 Synechococcus sp. MU1617 | reverse complement strand
GCTGCGCCTGCAGTGACTGGGCGTAATGCGCTTCATCCACCACCAGAAGCGTTCCCGCTGGCGGCAGGGTGTCGGGCAGGCGAGCCCAGCTCACCAACTCAATCTCAACCCCAAGGGCCTCTGATTCCCGGCGCCAGTGGGGATGCAGACCGACGGGAGCCACCACAAGCAACCGCACCTCAGCGCAGCGCATCAGGGCACGGGCCGCCAACAAAGCTGTAAGGGTCTTTCCCAGCCCCATCTCATCGGCCAGAACGGCGCCGCGACGGGCCAAGAGCCAACGGACACCGGAGCGTTGATGGCGCAGAGGGCGACGACCATCTTGCAGGGCTTCGTCAAGATCTGCTGCCGCCACAAGGGTCCGGTGCGGGGGCAGCGGGGGCAGGGGGTGCTGGCACCAATCAAGCCACTGCTGCAAAGCAGAGGTGACAGGGAAACGGCGCCCGAGGGCCTGCTGAAGTGCATCGGCTGCGGCCAAGGGAAAATCCCAGCCATGGCCGGGGCCGATCCAACGCCCCCTGGGCTTGATCCGACGCAACTGGGACTGGGTCACCGCATCAAACGGGCTGACCACGCGGATCAGTCCTGCTGGAGAGAGATCCAGGCAACAGGTCAATGTGGGATTTGACGGCACCAACAGCCCCCCACAAACAATCACTTTAGTGAACTCAGATCAGCGTGCAAGCACTGAGATCAAGATTCACATCTCAGACCAAAAAATTGTCGAAAATGCAGCGCTCGACACATTGACTGGCTTTTCGTTCAAGGCAGAATTACCTCAACCGATGCATTCGGATGCATAGCAGGGACGCGGTTTTTCTCGACGAACTCTGCCCCAAATTGCGTGTCCGAAGATGGCGACAGTCCCTTCATACATTTACCGGCCAAAGTTGTATTTATTGCGGCAAACCTTCTGAATCAATTGATCACATTCACCCCCAGGCCAAAGGGGGGTCAAGCGTTACTGAAAACTGCGTACCGGCCTGTTTGTCCTGCAACGGCCGAAAATCTGACGCCGACGTTTTCGACTGGTACCGGCGACAGCGCTTCTATGACCCACGTCGTGCCATGGCGATTCGAGCCTGGATGGATGGCGACCTACGACTCGCCCTTCGCTTACTGCAGTGGGCCCAACCGGATCACCCCATCAACGATCCCGACGACTTCCCGATCGCTGCTCAGGCCGCCTAAGGCTCACCAAACTCGGCAGACATCCGTGGAGTGGTGCCGCTGACAAATGGAGGCCTGAACACCAGGGTCTTCAGGTGCCAGCACCATGGCACTGGCAAGCAGGGCAGCCGTCAGGATGGCCCGGAGCACAATGGCCCCGGAGCGGGAGCGATGGAGAGACGACGTCGTCACGACAGTACATTTGATCTAATACAGGTGTACTGATGCTTGCTGATCTTGTCAAGCGGTCGCAGCCTCTGGCGGCTGACACCAAGCTGCTGGTGCTGGGCGGCGGATACAGCGGACGTTGTCTGGCCAACCTGGCCCGAGCCCTGGGAACACCGGTGCTCTGCACCCGCCGCTCCCTCGACTCTGCCGAAGCTGACCTGCTCTTCGACAGCAACGGTCAGGACCAGCTCGACCCAGCTGCCCTGGAGGGCGTGACCCATCTGCTGTCCACCATCCCCCCGGATCGCGAAGGCAACGATCCGGTCTTGTCGAAGCTGCTGCCAACGCTCAGAAGCCTGCCGCTGCGTTGGGCGGGCTACCTCTCCACCACAGGGGTTTACGGCGATCGCCAGGGCGGTTGGGTGTCGGAGCAGGACGACCCGGCGCCTGCGCTGGACCGCAGCATGCGCCGCCTCAACTGCGAAAAAGCTTGGTTGCGCTCCGGTCTGCCGATCCAGATTCTGCGTTTGCCAGGCATTTATGGCCCAGGACGATCGGTGCTCAACGGCTTGGAGCAAGGTCGTGCGCGCTTGATCGACAAGCCCGGCCAGGTGTTCTGCCGCATCCACGTGGAGGACATCGCCGGGGCCTGCTGGCACCTCATGCATCGCGCTGAGCAGGGAGCTCCAGCAACCATGGGCGACGGGACTGTGTTGAACAAAGCCGTCGTGAATGTGGTGGATGACCTCCCGGCTCCCACAGCCGAACTGATGCGACATGCGGCAGCCCTGTTGGGTTGTGCCCTTCCACCACTGGAGCCGTTCGCCCAGATCGTGGACAGCATGAGCCCGATGGCTCAGTCGTTCTGGAGCGAGAACCGCCGCGTCAGCAACCACAAGCTCTGCCACGAGCTCGGTTACACGTTGCTGCATCCGAACTACCGCGTCGGGCTGCAGGATTGCCTGAACCAGGACAAACTCACTCCGTCTGACCTGCGTTCTCCCCCTCGATCAGCCAACGGTTGAAATCGAAGTCCTCACCTTCCTCAGGCGGTGAAAGCCCGACATCCTCAAGGAAACGGGAGAGGTTCAGTTCGATCCAGCCATTGCTCAAGCCAGAGGCCAATCCCACCAACAGACACCCCAGCAGCAGCAAGCGCAGCACAGCGATGGCCCCCCACGATTCCACGAACCCTAGGCATGAGCTTGTGATCGCTCTCGGCGATCCCGCGGGTATCGGCATGGAAGTGGTGCTGAAGGCCCTCGCCTCACCCACGCTGTCCCCAGAGCTCCAACCCCTGCTGGTGGGTTGCCGACGCACGCTGATCAGCACCCACGCGCGACTGCGGCGGCAAACAAACCACCCCCTTGCCGACCCTGCAGCACTCAGGATCGACGACCAACCGCTCGAGGCCAGTGTTCAGCCAGGACAACCCACCACCTGCGGAGCCGATGCGGGGTTTCGCTGGCTCACCCGCGCCGTCGAACTGCTGCAGGAACGGGGGTCCCGCGCCTTGGTCACCGCCCCCATCGCCAAACATCTCTGGCATGCGGCCGGCCATCGCTATCCCGGGCAGACCGAACGGCTGGCTGAGTTGGCTGGACGACAGCGCTCCTCAATGCTGTTCACCGCCGTCTCTCCAACCAGCGGTTGGCGCCTGAACACCTTGCTGGCCACCACCCACATCCCCCTGAGCCAGATCCCTGATGCGCTGACCCCAGACCTGGTGCACCACAAACTGAACGTGCTGGAAGGCTTCTGTCGACGCTTCACCACCAAACCACATCTGCGTATCGCCGGGCTCAATCCCCATGCCGGCGAAGCCGGTCAGCTGGGCCATGAAGAAGCCGAATGGCTGCTGCCGCTACTGGATCAATGGAGAAAGGACCATCCTCAGGCGCAGCTGGAGGGTCCCGTTCCTCCCGACACCTGCTGGATCAGCGCTGCTCGCGCTTGGCAGACCCCAAACCAGCCAGGTCCTGACGGGATTTTGGCCCTGTATCACGACCAGGGGCTCATTCCTGTGAAGCTGCTGGCCTTCGACGCTGCGGTGAACACCACCTTGGAACTGCCGTTCCTACGCACCTCCCCCGACCACGGCACCGCCTTCGACATCGCAGCTGAAGGTGTCGCCAGCCCTGAGAGCACGACGGCAGCGATTCAAGCCGCCTGGGACCTGAGCTAACTCAGGCCGGCTTGACCCGCATCAGCACCTGACCGAATTCAACGGGCGTGCCGTTGTCCACCAGGATCTCCACCACTTCACCGCCAACCTCAGACTCCAGCTCGTTCATCAGCTTCATTGCCTCGAGGATGCAGACGGTCTGGCCGACATTGATCCGACTGCCCACTTCAACAAAAGAAGGTTCGCCTGGCGCAGGGGCACGGTAGAAGGTGCCCACCATGGGGGCTGTGACTTCGAGCAGGTCGCTGCGCGTTGCGGTGGATGCAGGCGGCGCAGATGCAGGCTCGGCGGGCGCAACAGGAGCTGGTGCAGCAGCAACGGGAGCGGGCATGACCGGAGCCATGACGGCCTGGCCAGGCAAGTTGCGACGGATTTCCAGACGGAAATCATCTCCTTCCAACCGGAACTCCTGGATGTCGCTCTCACCGAGCGCCTCCAGCAAGCGGTGCAGTTGTTCGTGATCCAGCTGCATGGTCATCCGTTTTCGCGCCCGAGGTAACTGTCGTTGCGGGTGTCCACTTTGATCTTTTCTCCCACAGAAAGAAAGAGCGGAACCATCACTTGTGCACCGGTCTCAAGAATGGCGGGCTTGGTGCCACCCGTGGCGGTGTCGCCTTTGACGCCAGGGTCGGTTTCTTTGATCTCCAGAACAACGGAGTTGGGCAGTTCAACCTCGAGGGGATTGTCGTTCCAGGACACCACATTCACCTCCATGCCTTCCTTGAGGTACTTGCGGCTCTCTCCAATCTGGGCAGCACTGAGGCGGGTCTCCTCGTAGGTGGCCATGTCCATGAAGACATAGTCCTCACCTTCCATGTAGGTGTGCTGAAGAGAGGATTTCTCCAACATCGCCTGGGGAAGCATTTCCCCAGCGCGGAAGGTTTTCTCCACCACGTTGCCGGACTTCACGGCCTTGAGCTTGGTGCGCACGAAGGCAGATCCCTTGCCGGGCTTGACGTGCAAGAACTCGACAACGCGCCAAACGGCCCCATCGATCTCAATCGTGGTGCCGGTGCGGAAGTCGTTACTGGAGATCATTCCCACCGAACGGTTCACCGGACTATACGGCTGTGCCAAAGTCCCGTCAGCACTGGGGTTCCCCCTTGGTTCATCAGCGTTTGAACGCCGTCCTTGCTGCTCTGATCAGCTTTGCTCTGATCACAATCGCCGCCCCTGCTTGGGCCTCCTTGCCCCAGGGCAATGCTGTGAAGGACCCTGCCGCGATTCTTCGGGACGCGCTTCCCTTCGATCAGGACGACATCCGGGAACTGCAGCATCGGCTGGAACTCACCAGTGACGATCTGCGGGCCAAACGTTGGACAGCTCTCGGCAAGACGGTGTCACGCACTGAAGCGCTGCTCAACACCCGCCGCGACACCATCCTGAACGCGGTCCCTGAAGCCAAGCGCGGTACGGCTGAAGCGCTGTTTGAGAGCGTGGGTCAGGGTCTTGAAGACCTCAAGGAGAAGGTCAAAGCCACTGACAAACCAGGCTTCATCGCCGATCGACGCCGGACGCTGCGCTCCATCGGTGATGTGGAAGCCCTGCTGGTGCCCGACGGCTTTGAACGGGAGATCCCCGCAGAATTCGATGCCCTGCCACGGCTGCAGGGAAGAGCCACCCTCAGCGTGAGCACCACCCAGGGGGAACTGACCACCGTGGTGGATGGCTTCAACGCCCCACTCACCGCAGGTGCCTTCGTCGATCTCGCTCTCCAGGGTTTCTACGACGGACTGCCCTTCATCCGAGCCGAGGACTTCTACGTGCTCCAGAGCGGTGATCCTGAAGGGCCTGAGATCGGCTACGTGGATCCGAAGACCAAGCAGGAGCGCCACGTCCCCCTAGAGATCCGCGTGCCCGAAGAAGACGACACGATCTACAACCAAACCTTTGAAGACGTGGGCCTGTTCATGGCCACACCAACCCTTCCGTTCGCAACCCTGGGCACCCTTGGCTGGGCCCATTCAGACCAGGCCCTCGACGACGGATCCTCGCAGTTCTTCATGTTCCTGTACGAGGCGGAGCTCACCCCGGCTGGTCTGAACCTCGTGGATGGCCGCAATGCAGCCTTCGGCTACGTGGTGGATGGATTCGATGTTCTGGAGGAACTGGGCGTCGATGACCGGATCACCGCCGTGAAGGTGATCGAGGGAGCGGAACAACTCAAAGCCCACGCATGAGCCCAACCCTGGCGGAGCTAACTGAAGCGGAGCTGCTCAGGCGGCTGGCTCGCTTCGCTCCGCCCAATCAGCTCAGTGACGACACCGCAGCCCTGGCCGCCGACGCCAGGCCGCTGCTGATCAACACCGACGTTCTCGTGGATGGCGTTCATTTCAGCGATGCCACCACAACGTCCATGGATGTGGGCTGGCGCGCTGTTGCCGCCAACCTCTCCGACTTGGCCGCCAGTGGTGCTGTCGACATCGATGGGATCACCGTGGCCCTGGTTGCCCCTGGTCACACCAGTTGGGACTGGGTGGACGGGGTGTATCAAGGCATCAGTGCCGCCTTGGGCCAGTACGGCGGCGTTCTGCTGGGGGGTGACTGCTCCAGAGGAGAGCAGAGACTGCTCTCGATCACCGCGCTCGGCCGTCTCGGCCCCCTGCGTCTGCATCGCAATGCAGCCCGCCCTGGCGATGTGCTGGTCACCAGTGGGCCCCATGGGCTCAGCCGACTGGGCCTCGCCCTGCTGCAGGACGAGCCAAGCGCGCGTGACATCAATTTGCACTCAACCTTGCGGGACCAAGCGATCGCACGCCACCAACGACCGACGCCTCGGCTGAAAGAAGTCCAGCAGCTGCTGGCCTGCAAACCGAAGCATCTGCCCTGGCGAGCCGGGGGAACCGACAGCAGCGACGGATTGCTCGCTGCCGTCGCAGGCCTCTGCTGCAGCAGCGGCTGTGGGGCGGTGCTGCAAAACGATCATCTTCCAACGGCCGAAGGCTGGCCTGATGGAGCTCCATGGATGGATTGGTGCCTCGCCGGAGGAGAGGACTTTGAGTTGGTGCTGAGCCTTCCCGAAGCCTGGGCCGATGTCTGGCAGGAATGCGTCCCCGAAAGCCAGCGCATCGGCCAGATCAATGCTGAAGCGGGCGTCATCCGCTGGGGCCACAACCAGAAGCCAGTGGACACAAGCGGATTTGATCACTTCGGCCAGCCCTGAGCAGCCCAACGCGACGGAGCCTGACCAAAAAAATCCCCCCCAGGCCGGGAGGGATCAAAAGAGCGATCAGCTGACGATCACTTCCAGTTCTTGGCCACCACCTCGGCAAGGTCAACAACACGCTGGCTGTAGCCCCACTCGTTGTCGTACCAGGCCAGGATCTTCACAGCCTTGTCACCCATGGCGTAGGTGAGGTCGGCGTCGAAGATGGTGGACTCGTTGGTGCCGGCGTAGTCGGTGGACACCAGGGGCAGGTCGCTGTACTTGATGATCCCCTTCATGCCGTTCTCGGAAGCCGACTTGATCGCTGCCTTGATGTCGTCAACGCTGGCGCCGCGGGACGGGCCGAAGGTCAGGTCAACAGCAGAGACGTTCGGGGTGGGAACGCGCATGGCGAAGCCGGTGAGTTTGCCCTTCACCTCGGGGTAAACCAGAGCAACAGCCTTGGCAGCACCGGTGGTGGTGGGAACCATATTCAGAGCCGCGGCACGGGCACGGCGCAGATCGCGGTGGCTGTTGTCCAGGATCCGCTGGTCGCCGGTGTAGCTGTGAATGGTGGTCATCAGACCCCAGTCGAGGCCAAAGTTCTGGTCCAGAACTTTGACGATCGGAGCCAGGCAGTTGGTGGTGCAGCTGGCGTTGCTGAGGATGTCCCAGTCTTCGTGGCGGTACTGGTCGTCGTTGACGCCCACCACGAATGTGCCGACGCCGTCACCCTTGCCAGGAGCGGTGAGGATCACCTTCTTGGCACCAGCCTGGATGTGCATGCTGGCCTTCTCATCGGTGTTGAACACACCGGTGGACTCGATCACCAGGTCAACGCCCCACTCCTTCCAAGGGCAGTTGAGGGGGTTGCGGTCGGCGAAGAACTTGATCTCCTTGCCGTTGACGAACATCGAGCTGTCCGTGGTCTTGATGTCCACGGAAGGATCCAGACGCCCAAGGATGGAGTCGTAGGTGAGCAGGTGAGCGCTGGTGGCGGGGTCGGAGGTGGAGTTCATCCCCACGATTTCCAGGCCGGTGTCAGCGCCCCGGCTGATCCATCCCCGCAAAACATTGCGACCGATCCGGCCGAATCCATTGATCGCAACGCGCAGGGTCATGGAAGAAGCGGCAAAGCCGCGCAGGGGTTTTGGCCGCCGATCATACAGAAATCAGCAGAAATACCTTGTTCCACCCCGAATCAATCAGCTCGATCCGGCCCTCAGCACGGCAGACAAGCAGAGGCAACTGACTTATCTTTCCCCAGACTGAAGCCCTCCGTTGCCGCGCCTGCTCGACCGTCAGACACCAGTCCACTTCATCGGTGTCGGCGGAATTGGCATGTCGGCTTTGGCTCGGATTCTCGTTGACCGCGGTCACCCGGTCAGCGGCTCGGACCCGCGTGACAATGCGACAACACAACAACTGAAGACCCTCGGAGTGAAGGTCTTCCGCCAGCAGGACGCCACCTGCATTGACGTTGTCACGGGAGCGAAAGACGCTTGTTCACCGGTGGTGGTGATCAGCACAGCCATCCCCGAGAGCAATCCAGAACTGCAGCGGGCCCGACAGCGGGGGCTGGAGATCTGGCATCGCTCCGATCTTCTGGCGGCTCTAATCGAGCAACAACCTTCCATTGCAGTCGCCGGCAGCCACGGCAAGACCACCACCAGCACCTTGATCACCACCTTGCTGCTAGAGGCCGATCAAGACCCAACCGCTGTAATTGGAGGCATCGTTCCCAGCCTCGGCAGCAATGGTCACGCTGGCCAGGGAAAGCTGCTCGTGGCCGAGGCGGATGAATCCGACGGGTCCCTGGTGAAGTTCCGTCCAAGCCTGGGGGTGATCACCAACCTGGAGCTGGATCACACCGATCACTACTCAAGCCTCGACGACCTGATCTCCACCCTGCAACGCTTCGCAAGGGGTTGCGACCGCGTGCTGGCCAATCACGACGACCCGATCCTGCAGGAACACTTCCAGCCAACGGCCTGGTGGTCCAACCAAAGCGCCGAATCCGTTGACTTCGCCGCCCTGCCCCTGAGCCTTGAGGGCGATCGCTGCTTGGCCCGTTTCTACGAAGCTGGCCACCCCGTCGGTGACTTCACCCTGCCGATGGCCGGGCTGCACAACCTCAGCAATGCAACAGGCGCCTTGGCCGCCTGCCGGATGGAAGGTCTCCCCTTTGACCAGTTGGTGGAAGGCCTCGCTGGCCTGAAGGCACCGGGACGCCGCTTTGATCTTCGGGGCACCTGGAAGGGCCGTCACATCGTTGATGACTACGCCCACCATCCCAGTGAGGTGAAGGCAACCCTGGACATGGCACGCCTGATGGTGAGCAGTGGTCGCAGCCCGCTCCCCACAGCACCAGAACGGCTCCTGGCGGTGTTCCAGCCGCACCGCTACAGCCGCACCCGGCAGTTCCTCGATGACTTCGCCCAGGCCCTGCAGAACTGTGATCTGCTGCTGCTGGCTCCCGTCTATTCCGCAGGAGAGCAACCGCTGCAGGGCATCTGCAGCAACGCTCTGGCGGATCGGGTGCGCAGCCTGAAACCGGATCTTGAGATCGCCGTCGCAGAGAGCCTCGATCAACTCACCGACCTAGTGATCCAGCACAGCCGCGAGAACGATCTTGTTCTGGCCATGGGTGCTGGCGATGTGAATGGACTGTGGTCAAGGCTGACCTCATGACGCAGTGCGATGCCCGCCTCCCCCAGGCCGGAGTCAACCTGGCGGACTACACCACCTGGCGTGTGGGAGGAGCCGCCGAATGGCTTGCGGAACCCGCCAGCCTTGAGGAAACCCAGGCTTGGATCGAATGGGCCGCTCATCAGGGCATGCCCTGCCGCGTCATCGGCGCTGGGTCGAATCTGCTGATTCACGATGACGGCCTGCCCGGGCTTTCGCTCTGTCTGCGCAAACTTCAGGGGCTGAAGCTTGATGCAACCACTGGGACCGTGGAAGTGCTCGCGGGCGAACCGATCCCATCACTGGCAAGACGCGTTGCACGCGCTGGTTTGCATGGTCTGGAGTGGTCGGTTGGCATCCCGGGAACCGCTGGCGGTGCAGCTGTGATGAATGCAGGAGCCCAGGGAGGCTGCACAGCGGAATGGTTGGAGTCGGTGCGGGTCATGCCCCTGGAGGGGGGCGAGTGCTTTGAGCTGCAACGGGATCAACTGGACTTCGGCTACCGGCATAGCCGTCTCCAAGAGGGCAACCTCGTGGTGTTGTCCGCACGGTTCCGCTTAGAGGCCGGTCACGATCCGGATGAACTGAAGCGGGTGACCAGCGCGAACCTCAGCCACCGCACCACCACGCAGCCCTATCAACAACCCAGCTGCGGCAGTGTCTTCCGCAATCCCGAACCGCTTAAGGCCGGACGGCTGATCGAAGAGCAGGGGCTGAAGGGAACCCGCATCGGCGGCGCTGAAATCTCAACCGTGCATGCCAATTTCATCGTCAACACCGGTCATGCCCAGGCGAAGGACATCGCCCAGCTGATCCACCTGGTGCAGGACCGCGTCGAAGCCGAGCACGGAATCCGTCTGCACCCCGAAGTAAAGCGGCTGGGATTCGCTTCGGCGGCTTAACCTTCCGGCTCCCACAGGATCGCCATGGCAGGGTTCGGACTCCCTAATTTCGGCCAGCTCACGGAAGCCTTCAAGAAGGCCCAGGAGATTCAGCAGAACGCCCAGGCACTGCAGGACGAACTGGATGGGATGGAGATCGAGGGCCAGAGCAGCGATGGCCGGGCCAGCGTTTGGCTGTCGGGCAACCAGCAACCCCTGCGGGTGCGGCTGGACCCAGCCCTGCTGCAAGAGGGCCAACAGGCCAGCGAAGCGGCCACTCTCGAAGCCCTGCAAGCGGCCTATGAGCAATCCACCGCCACGATGAAGGGCCGCATGGAAGAACTCACCGGTGGCCTGAACCTCAACCTCCCCGGGATGGGCGGCTGAGGCCGCTCTGCTCGATCAACGCAGCCTTATAAAGGGCATAGCGTTCCCAGTCACTGGACACACCGCAGCCAGGCTCACCGCGATGCAGGCAGTCGCGGAACCGACAGGGCCAGGGATCAAGCTGCTGTCGGAGCTCCGGAAAAAGCACCCCCAATTCCTGGGGGTCATCTGGCAGATCTGGACGGTTGAAGCCAGGGGTGTCCGCCACCCTCGCGCTCGGACCCAGGGGAAACAGCTCCACGTGGCGGGTGGTGTGGCGCCCGCGCTGCAGTCGACCGGACACCGCAGAAGTGCGCAGTTGAAGATCAGGACGCAGCTGGTTCAGCAGGCTGCTCTTGCCCACCCCGGAAGGTCCACACAGCACCGAAAGCTGCGCACCAGCCAAGCGCTGCCTTAGGGCGTCGATGCCTGTTCCAGCTTCACTCGAAAGCGCCAGCGGGTCATACCCCCACCCCTGCAACCGGGCCACAAGCCTCTCGAGCGCTTCGGCTGAGATGAGGTCTGTCTTGGTGAGCAGAAGGATTACCTCGAGCCCTGTCCGTTCCGCCGTCAACAGGAAGCGACTGGCCTGATCAGGGTCAAAGCTGGGCTGTTCCACCGCCAACACCACAGCCACCAAGGAGACATTGGCCACCGGTGGGCGCGTGAGAAAGCTGTGGCGTGGCTCAACGTCGGCCACCACAGCCCGCCCTTGGCCTGGATCAATCGCCTCGACGCAAACCCGATCGCCCACGTAAACGGCTTCGCCCCGATGGCTGAGCCGAGTGCGGCGCGTGCAGAGCAGCCGACCTGGACATCCGTCAGGTGCTGCATCCAGCTCAACCTCCACGTAGTTGGCCTGGAGCGCCACCACCATCCCGGAAGCCACGGAACTGCCGGTGTCAGCCACCGCAGATCACCTCAATGGTGACGGAATCCGACGTTTGATCAATGCACTCAACACGGTGGCCTGCATCCCTCAGGCCTGGAAGCACCATGGCCTCAGGCTCACCCCGATCGAGACAGACCTCCAGACAGTCACCACTGCTCATCTGCTCGAGGCTGAGCTTGCAGCGAATGAAATTCACTGGACAGGGCGTTCCCCGCAGATCCAGGGAACACCTGTTCATCCCTTCTGACCAAACAAGCGCGCGAACAAACCACTGTTGTGGTGGTGGTGTTGCTTGCCGCGGGCGGAATGGTGACCCGCCAACTGCTCCAGCAGCTCACGCTCCACATCGCTGATCCGCTTCGGCAAGTCCACAGTGACCGTCACGCGCTGATCACCCCGTGCCACCGGATTCCCGAGCTTGGGAATGCCCAGGTTCGGCAGGGTGAGCACCGTGCCGGGTTGGGTGCCGGCGGGGATGTCCAGCTCCTTGCTGCCGTCCACCGTTTCCACCTCGATGGTGTCGCCAAGAATCGCCTGGAGATAGCTGACCTTGACCTCCGAAAAGATGTTCAGACCATCCCGCTGCAAGCGCGGGTGATTGCGAACAGTGAGGAAGACGTAAAGGTCACCGGACGGGCCTCCCCGGGGTCCCGCGTTGCCTTCGCCAGTCACGCGAAGCCGTGTCCCGGTGTCCACCCCGGCAGGGATGTTGATCCGCAGCTTCTTGCGCACCTGTTTGACACCCTGGCCTCCACAGGACCCGCAAGGATCCGAAATCACCTGGCCAGTGCCCCCACAGTTGGGGCACTCGGCGACCTGAGTGAAGCTGCCGAAGGGCGTCCGGGTAGCACGGCGCACCTGCCCGGCGCCGCCACAGGTGCCGCAGGTGGTGGGCCCACTTCCCGCTTTGGCACCGCTGCCGCCGCAGGTGTCGCATGTCTCCAGATGCGGGATCTTGATCTCCTGCTCCTGACCGAACACCGCCTGCTCGAAATCAATCGTCAGGTCGTATCGAAGATCATCCCCCTGCTGGGGGCCCTGCCGCCGCGACCGACCAGCTCCAGCACCACCGGGTCCACCGAAGCCCTGGAAAAACGTCTCGAACAGATCCGCGAATCCGCCCATGTCCCCCATGTCCGGAGCGCCAGCCGCACCACCAAGACCGGCTTCACCGAACTGGTCGTAACGGGCTCGGGTCTGGGGATCACTGAGCACCTCGTAGGCGCGGCCGATTTCCTTGAAACGGTCTTCAGCGCCGGGATCCTTATTGATATCGGGGTGGTACTGACGCGCCATCCGCCGATAAGCCTGCTTGAGGCTGTCGGGATCCACATCTCGGCTGACGCCGAGCAGGTCGTAGAAGTCGGCCATCAGGCCTCCTCCGCCGTCTGATCCGGTGCCGCCTCAGCAGGCGCAGACGCTGGATCGGATGGTCCTGGACCCATCGACACCTTCACCATGGCGTGGCGCAGCACACGCCCGTCGCGGTGGTAACCGCGCTGGAGCTCCTCACACACCACGTCCTCGGAGAACTCGCTGCTTTCCTCCCGCAGCACGGCCTCATGCAGATTCGGGTCGAACTCCTGGCCAACCACTTCCATCCGGGCCACCCCCTGCTGCTTCAGCACCTCCACCAGTTGCTTGTACAAACCCTGGTAACTGCGGTGCAGCGCCTGAGCTTCTTCCCCTTCAGGATTCAGCTGCTGACGGGCCCGCTCGAAGTTGTCAACGACGGGGAGAATCTCCGTGAGGGTCGAGCAGACCAGCTGCTGACGCATATCGTCCTGATCGCGGCTCTGGCGCTTGCGGAAGTTGTCGAAATCCGCCGCAATGCGCATGTATTGGCTGTTGAGCGTCTCGTGCTCTTGCTTGAGCGAGCTCAACTCCTGCTCGAGTTGCTGCATCCGCTCCGCCGGATCCACCGCTGCAGGAGCCTGTTCAGACGTCGCCTCAGGCGCATCAGGAGCGGACTCCGGCGTTGCTGGAACAGCACCGGACGCAACGGTCTGGTCCTGCTCTGGGGTGGAGGCGTCGCCGCTCATGCTGACCGCTCAGGGATTGCTGTCTAGACATGTTGAAGGGCAACGCTTACCTCCCACAAGCTGCGGAAGCCCGCACCTCGGTCGCAACCCATGACTCTGACGCTGCCCAGCCCCGATGCCGGCGACACGGCACGGCAGCGTTTCGCCCTTGAATTGCTGTTGCAGCAGCCGGTTCCAGGTCCAGAGCAACTGCTGGCAAGCCGCAACCTGCTTAACGACGCCCTCCCGGACGTCAGCCCGGATCAATGGCAGACACTGCAGGCCATGCCGATCGCAGTCGGTGCTGACCACCTGGACATCGCGATCCCCAGCCAATGGCGAGACCAGGAATGGCAACACCTGATCGATCAGCTGCCGGACCAACACCGCACGATCCGTCTGCACCCTGCCATCGAAGCGGATCTGCAGCGTGCCTTGGCCACAGAAACAAACCGAACAACGACGGAACCAAACCCGCCAGCAACAGAACAGTCGAGCAACCCTGCTCCGGCAGAGACAGAAAGCACTCTCGAGGTGAATGCTGAGTCCTTTCTCGACGACTTCAGCCCCGATGAGGTGCTGGAGAGCGACGAGGACGCCCAACTGGCCCGGGATGCCATTGACCTTGAGGCCAGCCTTAACGATGCAGAAGCCTCGCCGGTGGTGACGCTGGTGGACCGGATCCTGCTGCAGGCCATGTCAGTGGGCGCCAGTGACATCCACGTGGAGCCACAGCAGAAGGGCTTGCGTCTGCGGTTCCGCCAAGACGGCGTCCTCCAGCAATACGTGGAGCCGCTCCCCAGTCGCCTGGTTCCTGCGGTGACGTCCCGATTCAAAATCCTGGCGGATCTCGACATTGCCGAACGGCGCCAGGCCCAGGACGGCCGCATCCGCCGCAAGTACCGCGACCGGGTGATCGATTTCCGCGTCAACACCCTGCCCAGCCGCTTCGGTGAAAAGGTCTGTCTGCGCCTGCTGGACAGTGGAGCGACCCAACTGGGGCTGGACAAGCTCATCGACGATCCCGATGCACTGGCCCTTGTCCGAGAGCTGGGGTCCAAACCCTTTGGAATGATCCTGGTCACCGGGCCAACGGGCTCCGGCAAGTCGACCACCCTCTATTCACTTCTCGCCGAGCGCAACGATCCGGGCATCAACATCTCCACGGTGGAGGACCCGATCGAGTACACCCTGCCGGGCATCACCCAGTGCCAGGTGAACCGAGACAAGGGCTTCGACTTCGCCACGGCACTGCGGGCCTTCATGCGCCAGGACCCGGACGTTCTGCTGGTGGGAGAAACCCGTGATCTCGAAACCGCCAAAACAGCGATTGAAGCCGCACTGACGGGTCACCTGGTGCTCAGCACCCTGCACGCCAATGATGCCCCCAGCACCATTGCCCGCCTGGATGAAATGGGCGTGGAGCCCTTCATGGTGTCGGCATCCCTGATCGGAATCATTTCCCAGAGGCTGCTGCGCAGGGTCTGCTCCCACTGCCGCGAGCCCTACCGGCCGGAGGAACGGGAACTGGGCCGCTTCGGGCTGATGGCCAGCCGGGAAGCGGATGTCACGTTTTATCGGGCTCATCATCACAGCCCCAACGAGCAGGTCTGTTCCCATTGCCAGGGGAGCGGCTACAAGGGCCGCGTCGGCATCTATGAGGTGCTGCGGATCCAGGAGGACATGGCCACCGCCATTTCCAAGGGCGCCAGCACCGATGTGATACGCCAGCTGGCCCTGGAATCAGGAATGGTGACCCTGCTCGGCTACAGCCTCGAACTGGTGCGACGGGGCGAGACCACGCTTGAAGAGGTGGGGCGGATGGTGCTGACGGATTCCGGACTGGAATCCGAGCGCAGAGCCCGCGCTCTCAGCACAATGACCTGTGAAGGATGCGGTGCCGGCCTGCAGGAAGGCTGGCTCGAGTGTCCCTATTGCCTTACACCACGCCACTGAGGAGCCGGTCATGGATCTGATGATCGAAGACCTGATGGAACAACTGGTGCAGGGCGGTGGCAGTGATCTGCACCTCGCCACCGGTCAACCGCCCTACGGCCGCTTCAGCGGTGAACTGCGTCCGATGACGGACCGACCCCTGGCCGAGGAGGACTGCAACAAGCTGATCTTCTCAATGCTGAACAACAGCCAGCGCAAAACGCTGGAGCAGACCTGGGAACTGGACTGCGCCTACGGCCTGAAGGGCGTTGCACGCTTCCGCGTGAACGTCTACCGCCAGAAAGGCAGCTATGCCGCCTGCCTTAGGGCCCTTGGCAGCACGATTCCAAGCGTTGACCTGCTGAACCTGCCTCCTGTGGTGCTGGAGACCAGTGCGCGGCCCAGGGGGCTTGTGCTGGTGACCGGTCCGACCGGATCCGGCAAAACCACCACCCTGGCGGCTCTACTGGATCACATCAATCACACCCGCAGCGAACACATCCTCACGATCGAAGACCCGATCGAGTTCGTGTATCAGAGCGACAAAAGTCTGGTGCACCAACGCCAGCTCAACGAAGACACCCGCAGCTTCGCCAACGCGTTGCGCGCCGCCCTGCGGGAGGACCCGGACGTGATCCTGGTGGGTGAGATGCGTGATCTGGAAACCATTCAACTGGCCGTGAGTGCCGCCGAAACCGGACACCTCGTCTTCGGAACCCTGCACACCAGCTCAGCGGCCCAGACCGTGGATCGGATGGTCGACGTCTTCCCGCCGGAGCAACAGACCCAGATCCGTGTGCAACTTTCGGGAAGCTTGGTGGCTGTGTTTTCCCAGACCCTCTGCCGGCGTCAGAACCCCGCAGAGGGACAGTTCGGTCGGGTGATGGCGCAGGAAATCCTGATCAACACACCCGCCACGGCCAACCTGATCCGCGAGGGCAAATCGGCGCAGCTCTATTCCCAAATCCAAACAGGGGGAGAACAGGGCATGCAGACCCTGGAGAAAGCCCTGGCCAACCTGGTGCTCAATGGGGATGTATCCCGCGCCGAAGCGATGGGCAAGGCCAGCAAACCGGGCGAATTGCAGCGCTTAATCGGTGAAATCTGAAGCCAGGGGGTAAGCATCGATGGCCGCCTTCATTGCCTCCTACTCCGGTCCCACCGGACAACCGCGAACGGTGACGATCAAGGCAGCCAACCTGGCTGAGGCCAAAAAGCTGCTGCGGCGTCGTGGAATTCGCGCCGAAGAACTGCGGCCCGTCAGCCCCGGAAACAGCCAAGACACCAAAACCGATGGGGCCGAGGCGGGAGGTCTGAAGTCGATCGACCTCAACCGAATGTTTGAAAAGGCACCGGGCGTTAAGGAGAAGGCCGTGTTCGCCAGCAAGCTGGCGGCCCTGGTCGATGCCGGCGTGCCGATCGTGCGCAGCCTCGATCTAATGGCGACGCAGCAAAAGCTGCCGATGTTCAAACGGGCGCTCACCAAAGTGAGCCTCGACGTCAATGAGGGCATTGCGCTGGCGACAGCCCTGCGTCAATGGCCGAAGGTGTTTGATCAACTCAGCATCGCCATGGTGGAAGCCGGCGAAGCCGGCGGTGTGCTGGATGAGGCCCTGAAGCGACTTGCCAAGTTGCTGGAAGACAACGCCAAACTTCAGAACCAGATCAAGGGAGCCTTGGGCTATCCCATCGCCGTGCTGGTGATCGCCATCCTGGTGTTCCTGGGGATGACCATCTTTCTGATCCCAACCTTCGCGGGGATCTTCGAAGATCTAGGGGCCGAGCTGCCGGCCTTCACCCGACTGCTCGTTGATCTGAGCGCACTGCTGCGTTCCTCTGCCTCGCTTTATGCGATCGGGGTGATCCTGCTGGCGATCTGGATGTTGAACCGGTTCTACGCAACCCACAACGGTCGTCGAACGATCGACCGCCTGATGCTGAAGCTGCCACTCTTCGGCGAACTGATCCTGATGACGGCGACAGCTCAGTTTTGCCGGATCTTCAGTTCGCTCACGCGGGCCGGTGTGCCGATCCTGATGTCGATGGAAATCTCGAGCGAAACCGCCGGCAACGCGATCATTTCCGATGCCATCCTTGCCTCGCGGGCCATGGTTCAGGAGGGCGTGCTGTTGAGCAATGCGCTGATCCGCCAGAAGGTGCTGCCAGACATGGCACTGAACATGCTGGCCATCGGCGAGGAAACCGGTGAAATGGACAAAATGCTCAGCAAGGTGGCGGACTTCTACGAAGACGAAGTCGGCGCCATGGTCAAAGCACTCACATCAATGCTCGAACCCGCGATGATCGTTGTGGTGGGCGGAATCGTGGGATCCATCCTGCTGGCGATGTACCTGCCGATGTTCACCGTGTTTGATCAGATCCAGTAAGCACTGCAGCGATGGCCTGGCCCGCCAACCAACCGCCGCTCCAGCAGGCCTGAAAGTTGAAACCGCCGGTTACCCCATCCACATCCAGCAATTCTCCGGCCAGGTAGAGGCCGGGGCATCGGTGGCTCTCCATCGTGGCCAGGTTGACGTCCCCCAAGGCGACACCGCCGGCGGTGACGAACTCCTCCCCGAACGGCCCACGTCCCTGGATCGGCACACTCTGCGCGCAGAGCAGCTCCACCAATCGACGCTCCGCCTTGATCGGCAGATCGGCCCAACGGCGTTCTGGCTCCACCCCAGCCAGGCTCAGAAAGGCTTGCCACAACCGTCGCGGCAAATGCTCGAAAGGCTTCGATGCTGAAAGAGTTCGCCGCGCCTGCTCCTGCCGCCATTGCTGCAATCGGTCGGTCAGCCCCGAACGACCCAACCCAGCACTCCAATCCAGCTTCAACTCAGCCTGGTAGCGGTTCTGATGCAGGGCCCTGGCGGCAAAGGCCGAGAGGCGCAGCGTGGCCGGACCACTCAGACCGCGGTGGGTGATCAGCACCCGCCCGGTCTGGCGGAAGCGCTGGTTGCCCAGTTTCAGATCAAGGCCCACACCGTCGATGGCAATGCCACTGCAGGCCGTCAGCGCCGGTGCCTGCAGCGTGAGGCTGAACAGCGATGGCACCGGCGGCACCACCTGATGACCAAGGGCTTCCGCCAGTTTTCGGCCACTGGGATGCCCCCCCGTGGCCAGCATCAAACAGCGCCCACGCAAAGGCTCCAGGCCGCGGCCCTCGAGCACAAACCCCCCCTTGGGGTGAACGCGCACCTGCTGGACCATGACCTTTGTGCGCAGCTCTACACCTGAGGCCCTTGCCGCCTTCTGCAGGCACTGAATCACGGCCTCAGAACGGTTCTGCTGCGGAAACATCCGTCCATCGGGTTCCTCCACCAGGGTGAGCCCGTGCTCGTCAAACCAGGCAATCGCATCGCCGCAGGCGAAGCGACTGAAGGGCCCCCGCAAGGGTCTACTGCCACGGGGGTAGTGGGTGGCCAGTTCACGGGGATCCCAGCAGGCATGGGTCACATTGCAGCGACCGCCACCGCTGATGCGTACCTTCTGGAGGGGCTCAGAGGTGCCTTCCAGCACCAGCACATGCCGAACCCCCTGCTCGGCTGCAGTGATTGCTGCCATGTACCCGGCAGGACCACCACCAACAACAATCAGATCAAGCGGGCTGGAAGCGGAGGGCGACTCCGTTGTTGCAGTAGCGCTTGCCGGTGGGTCGTGGTCCGTCATTGAAAACGTGGCCCTGGTGCCCACCACAACTGCTGCAGTGGTATTCCGTGCGCGGCAGGATCAATTTGAAATCTACTTTCGTGGCGATGGCACCATCCAGGGGCTGCCAGAAGCTGGGCCAGCCGGTGCCGCTGTCGAATTTGGCCTCCGACGAAAACAAAGCTGCATCACAGCCGGCGCAGTGGTATGTGCCGGAACGCTTCTCTCCATTGAGCGGACTCGTGAAGGGACGTTCCGTTCCCTCATTGCGCAACACGTCATAGGCCTGGGGAGACAAACGCTCACGCCACTGCTCGGCATTGAGATCCCAAGAGGGATCGCCAGCGTTGGACGCCGCCAACACAGGTTGAGGTCTCCAGAGACTGCCAAACACACCTGCCATTGCCGCCAACAACAGCGATCGACGGGACAGAACGGCGGCACTCAAGCTCATCAACGCTGAAGCGGGAATCACGGGCGGTTCTAATGGATTGATGACTGCCGCCGGATCCACCACTGCCTACCGCTTCAGTGTGGCGCCGATGCTGGATTGCACCGACCGCCATTTCCGGGTGCTGATGCGGCAGATCAGCCGTAGAGCCCTGCTCTACAGCGAAATGGTGGTGGCCCAGGCGCTGTACCACAGCAAACGACGCAACAAGTTGCTGGATTTCGATCCGGTGGAACATCCCATCGCCCTTCAGGTGGGGGGAGACGATCCAGCCCTACTGGCCGAGGCGGCACGACTGGCGCAGGACTGGGGCTACGACGAAATCAACCTCAATGTGGGTTGCCCCAGTCAGAAGGTGCAGGCAGGGAATTTCGGGGCTTGCCTCATGGCGGAACCGGATCTGGTCGCCCGATGCGTGGAGGCCATGGTGGACGCAGGGGGACTCCCCGTGACCGTGAAACATCGGATCGGTATTGACGATCTCGACAGCGATGCCCTGCTGACGAACTTCGTGGATCGAGTGGCTCTGGCAGGGGCCAGCCGCTTCGCTGTTCACGCCCGTAAAGCCTGGCTGGAGGGCCTGGATCCCAAGCAGAACCGAACGATTCCTCCGCTGCAGCATGACCGCGTGGTGGCTCTTAAAAAACGCCGCCCCGATCTGGTGATTGAACTCAACGGGGGGCTGGAATCCCCTGAAGACTGCCTTGAGGCACTGGAAGGATGCGATGGCGCCATGGTGGGACGGGCGGCCTACAGCCATCCCCTGCGCTGGACCAGCATCGATGCCTTGATTTTCGGGGAAGAGTCACGCCAGATCCTGGCGTCAGATGTTGTGGAGGGTCTACTTCCCCATGCAGAGGCTCATCTGGAGAGAGGGGGCCGGCTGTGGGACCTATGCCGTCACCTGGTGCAACTCGTGGAAGGCGTCCGTGGTGCAAGGCACTGGCGGCGGGAGCTGGGGGAGAAAGCCCAGCGCCCTGGAGCTGATCTGGATGTGCTGCTCCAAGCCGGACAGCAACTCAAGGACGCAGGACTCTGATCAACGGCTGAGTTCAGCCCTCAGCTCCGCCGTAACCGGAATAGTCATCGCCACCGCCGCTGGAGGATCCACGGCGACGACGGCTGCGACCCTCGTCGTAGGCATTGCCCTCACCAGCATTGTCTCGGGCGCCATAGCTGCGGTCTTCCCATCCCCTTGCACCGGAGGGGCGATCACCGCCGCCACCACCGCCGCCGCCGTAGCCGCCACCACCACCGCCACGACGGGGGGCGCTACCGCGGGGCTCAGCTTTGTTGATCCGGAGAGGACGGCCCATCAGTTCTGCACCCTGCAGGCCTTCAATGGCTGCTTCTTCGGTGGACTCATCGGCCATCTCAACGAAAGCAAAACCACGCTTGCGACCTGTGTCCCGCTCGAGGGGCAGCGCGCAGTTGGACACTTCACCGAACTGGGCAAACAGTTCAATCACATCTTCCTGCTCAGCGCGGAAGGGAAGGTTGCCGACAAAAATGCTCACGTTTTGCGTGGACCGGGTACGAAACAGTGGACCGATGAGGCCTTGAACTTTGCCATCGGGCCATGACTCCGGAACGAAGTGACATAGCTCTGGCTAAACAAGCGTAGACCCGGTTATGGGTGAGAGTCATCCCACCGGTTGAGTTCCGTTGAAACGCTGTAACCAACGCTGAAGCTGTTCATCAACACGCTCAAATCCCGTTCCACCTTCACTGCGACGGGCGGCAACAACAGCCCGGGGAGCCAGGGCGTCATGCAAATCCGCCTCAAAGGCCGGATGAAGTTCCTTCCAAGCAGTCAGATCAAGGTCCCGCAACAAACAACCCTGCTCGAGACAGCGCCGGACGACAGCGCCGACCAATTGATAAGCCTCGCGAAATGGAACACCACGAGACACCAGATAGTCGGCCACATCCGTTGCATTGGAGAAATCCTGCTCCACCGCTTCATTGAGGCGCTCGACTCTGAAATCAAGGCCTTCCTCAAACAAAATCGCCATCGCCTCAACACAATCACGTGTTGTGCGGAAGGCATCAAACAACGCCTCCTTGTCTTCCTGAAAATCCTTGTTGTAGGCGAGCGGAAGACCCTTAATCATGGTTAGCAATCCCTGGAGATGTCCGAAGACCCGTCCTGTTTTGCCCCGAACCAGCTCAGGCACATCGGGATTCTTCTTCTGAGGCATCAGGCTGCTGCCCGTGGCACAGCGATCGCTGAGCCGCACGAAGCCGAATTCCTCGGACGCCCAGGCGATCACCTCTTCGGCGAGACGGCTGAGGTGCACCATCACCAAGGAGGCGGCAGCTGAGAACTCAACGCAGAAATCACGGTCGCTGACCGCATCGAGGCTGTTGGCATAAACCGCTGAAAAACCCAGCTCCTTCGCGGTGCGCTGGCGATCAATCGGTACTGGCGTGCCCGCCAGGGCAGCGGCGCCGAGCGGGCAAATGTTCACGCGTTTCCGCACATCCTGAAGACGCTCGCGGTCGCGCTCCAACATCTCGACATAGGCGAGAAGGTGATGGGCGAGACAGAGCGGCTGGGCCCGCTGCAGGTGGGTGTACCCGGGAATCATGGTGCGGCGATGTCGATCCGCCTGGGTCAGCAGTGCCCCCTGCAACCGCTGCAGATCCTGATCCAGGCCATCCAGCCGTCGCCGCAACCAGAGGCGTAGGTCAGTCCCAACCTGATCATTGCGGCTGCGTCCGGTGTGCAACTTCTTGCCCACGGGACCCAGCAAAGCAATCAGCCGGCGTTCCACAGCGAAGTGAACATCCTCATCAGCCAAACCGGGCTGGAAACTGCCGGATGCCGCCTCAGCACGAATCGTCTCCAGGCCCTCCACCAACTGCTCAGCCTCCGCCTCCGTGATCACTCCCACGCCGGCCAGCATCCGGGCATGCGCGATCGACCCATCGAGATCCTCCTGAAGAAGGGACAGGTCAAAACCGATGGAGGCGTTAAACGCCTCAATAAAGGGATGCAGACCTTGCTCAAAACGATCGCTCCAGGTGCCTGCAGCACCACCGGTCACCCCACCAGCCATCAATTCATCCGTCGATTTCCTCAGCTTGTCAGGCGATTGACCGTCCCTGCACACTCGGCAACGTGACCGCTTCCGGAACTTTCAACACCACAAGCGACGCGTCATCCTCCAGCTGACGATCCGGACCAACAAAACGGTCCAAGCGTTCAAACAGGCTTTCAAGAATTCCCTGCGCTCCCTGACCACTTCGACAGGCCGTTTCAAGGGCACGAATCAGCCGCGCCTCGTCGAAACGATCGCCAGTGATCCCCGGTGCTTCGGTCACACCATCGGTGTAGTAGAGCAACACGTCTCCCGGTTCAAGGCGAACCTCGCCAAGGGCGAACTCAGCTTCAGGTTGGAGACCGATCAGAAGCCCAGCGGCATCGAGCCGCATGATCACCCGTCGCTCGGCGCGCCAGAGCAGGGGCGGGTTGTGGGCCGCATTGGCATAACGCAACCGCAGCGTGCGCGGATCCAGGTCGGAATAAAACAGCGTCACAAACCGGTGCGACTGCGCAAGGTCTTCCTGCGCCAGCTGGTTGAGGTCGTGGAGAATCCGATCCGGTGGCAGACCGCTGAGAACCTCAGCGCGCAGCATCCCGCGCAACATCGTCATCAGCAGACCAGCAGGAACGCCTTTGCCCATGACATCCCCCATCACCAATGCCCAGCGACCCCGCTCACGGCGTCTGCCGATGAGTTCCGGACGGGTGGGAATGAAGTCGTAGTAGTCACCGCCCACCTGAAAAGCGGGCCGACAGCGCGCGGCCAGATCAACGCCCTCGATCACGGGGCAACGATCCGGCAACAACTGCGCCTGAATCTCTGCACCAATGCTGAGTTGTCGATCGACCCGCTCATGCCGGCGGGCGTCCTGCAGCATCTGATCGTTTTCGATCGCAACACCAGCAAGATCCGCCACCAACTGAACGTGCCGACGGTGCACCTCGGTCCAGACCAAGGAGCCGTTGCGGGCATAGACGTAAAGGCGGCCCCGCGTCCGACCACGGGCCGTCACAGACGTGGCGAACAAAGCCGCTTTGGGCAGGCAGCGTTGAACCAGACGATCGAGCGCCAACA
The DNA here is from genome assembly GCF_020514235.1 of Synechococcus sp. MU1617. Taxonomy (NCBI): domain Bacteria; kingdom Bacillati; phylum Cyanobacteriota; class Cyanophyceae; order Synechococcales; family Synechococcaceae; genus Synechococcus; species Synechococcus sp. MU1617. The sequence goes on along the minus strand of NZ_VTLB01000002.1, from coordinate 299,730 downwards.
GCTGCTGATCGTCGCTGCCAAAACCCACGGCCGATCCAGGTTCAAAGGCGGCTAAGCGCTGCAGCAGATCCTGGGACGGCTCAGCTGGACTCCCCTGCAACTGATCACGCCAGAGGCGACCATCCGTCTGAAACGGAACAAGCAAGGCCCCCTCAACACCCACCAGGCGCGAGGCCACGACAGGCACAAGCTCAAGAAAGCGCTGGAGGTTGGTGAAGCTGCGGAGGGCAAACCCCAGGGAAACCAACAGATCCTGATTGCGGCGCTGTTCGCTGCTGAGGCTGTCAAACAGCTGACGCAACGAAGCCATGGCCTCGGGCGAGGGGTGTCCAGTCCGCTGCGCAGAGCTGGGATGACGTCCGGGCGGCTTGCTGCTCAACCTCGCACCCCCAGGGTCCGCAAGGTAGCAACGCTTCAGCGTCCAGCCAGCAGAGCCTCAACGAATTCAAAACTGTTGAAGGGGCGCAGATCACGAATTCCTTCCCCAGCGCCGATGAAACGAATCGGCAAACCTGCCTCAGACGACACCGCTAGGGCGACGCCGCCACGGGCTGTGCCGTCGAGTTTGGTGATTACAACACCAGTGAGGCCTGCCGCCTCGGCAAAGGCCATGGCCTGGCGAAGCCCGTTCTGACCCTGGCTTGCATCAAGAACCAGCAAGGATTCGACCTTCGCCTCCGGCGCCAAACGGTCGATGATCTTTCTGACTTTTTGAAGTTCCTCCATCAGGTTGTGCTTGGTCTGCAACCGTCCGGCGGTGTCCACCAGCAGCAGATCAGACTTGCGCGAGCGAGCGGCACCAATCGCATCGAAAACAACGGCAGCGGGGTCGGCATTGCTGCTGGGGTTGGACACCACTGGAACATCACTGCGCTCTCCCCAGACCTCAACCTGCTGCACGGCTGCAGCCCGGAAGGTGTCTGCGGCCGCAATCAGAGCCGAATAGCCGCTGCGAACAGCCAGATTGGCAAGTTTTCCCAGGGTGGTTGTCTTACCAACCCCATTCACCCCCACCATCAACCAGATGTTGAGGCGATCCCGTTCCGGCGCCAGAAGAGGAACACCACTGGCCTCAATCGGCGTGTCCAAAAGGCCACGCAGCTGTTCCTTAAGGAAGCGAATCCCTTCCACAGGATCAACGACCTCCTCATTCATCCGCTGACGCAAGGCATCCAGCACCTGATCGGTGGCCTGGACGCCAGCATCCGCCCTCAGCAAGAGAGTTTCGAGATCGTCAAGAACCTCCGGCGTTAACGGGTCGTCACCAAGATTCTCCAGAAGGCTGGTGACAAAGCCCTGACGGGTCTTTTCAAGGCCGCGGCGAAGCCGGCCCAACCAATCGATTTCCTCGAGGGAAACCTGATCAACGCGACGGCCCTGGGCCGCAAGCACCTCGGCAGACCAGGTGAAATCCTGATCAAAGTCACCCAGCTGCGGCTCTTCTGAATCGAGAGCTGGCGCAGGGGTGGGAGCCGAAGTGGATGCAGGTGGAGCCTCACGAGCCCTGTCATCCAGATCCTGCTGACGCTGCTGTCGCTGAGCCGCTGCCTGCTCCAGCAGCGACAGTCCGGGAGCTGGTGCTGGAGAGGGTGTCGGTAAAGGTGCCGGACCTGGTGTTGGTAAAGGTGTAAGTGAAGGTGCTGGTTCTGGACTGGGCGCTGGGGTGGGCTCGGGGGCCGCTTCAGCAACAGGGGACGCTGCCTGTTGCTGAGCCTTCAGGCGGGCATAGGCCTCACGGGCCCAAACCAGAGCTTCGTCTTCTTCCTCACTGGCTGCAGGAGCTGGAGTGGGCTCCGGCGCTTCTGAAACGGGAGCATCAGTCCCACCAGCCATCGGTTCCGGCGTCGGCGCGGGGGTGGGCGTCGGCTCCGGCGTCTGAGACTCGTCAGCCTGTCGTTCGAACCAGTTGAACACCATCAGGCCGATGCTTTCGATTGAGCGTCATGGAAGCGGCGCAACACGCCATTGATCATCCGGCGCCCCTGCTCATCGCTGTAACGGTTGGCCAGCTCAACCGCCTCGTTGAACGCCACTGGAGCCGGAGTGCGCAGGCTTTCCAGGTCAACGACAGCCAACCGGAGAATGTCGCGATCGATCCGTGGAAGTCGGGTCAGCCTCCAGCCCTCCATCACCTGATCCAGACGTTTGTCAATGCCCTCGCGCTGGGTGAGCACCTTCTGAACCCGCTCCATGGCACCGCGGCGAATCTGCTCCTGATCCCCAAGCAACAAGAGCCGAGACAACTCAAGACTGGCGGACAATCCATTCAGCACCTGTTCAGCGGAACTCAACGATGCGCGCAGATGGGTGCGGACGGTGTCATGGGTTCCGGTTTCGCCCTGCTGCAACTCACTGTCCAGCAGGGACTGCTGCGCCTGATCGAGCTCTGCAGCACTGGAATCAAGCGACTCACGCCAGTGCTGGGTGAGGGTGTCGAGGGCCTGGTCCAGGATCGAATCAAGGGCCAGGTCAGCGACTGAGGCTGACTTCTGTTCCGGCACCTGACCAAGCACCAGCAAGGCCAGCTCGCGTGTAAGGGATCGTGTCGCCATGACTCAGCTGGAAGGAGATGCAGAAGCCCGTAACTGGGCCATGAGGCTGGAAAAACTCCGATTCACAGGGGCTTCACGATCATCGGGGTTGACGATGCCGGCCGAAATGATTGTTCGGAAAGCTTCTTCAACGCTGATCTCAAGATCTCGGACGGACCCCTCTGGAACAAGGGTGTACCAACCGGTGGTGGGATTCGGAGCGGTGGGAATGAACACACTCAACAGAGGCTCCTTCAAATCAGATTGAAGTGAAGGACCCACTTCCCCGGTCACAAACCCAACGCTGAACAATCCCTCCCGGGGGTACTCAACGAGAACAACACGACGGAACCGGGTGGAGTTATCGCGGAAAAAGGTCTCCAGCAGCTGCTTCAAGGTCTTGTAGACCGATCCAGCCAGGGGGATCCGGCTCAAGGTGCCTTCCCCAAACTCCAACAGCCAGCGACCGACAATGTTTCGAGCCATCAAGCCGATCAGAAGGATGCCCATCAGAGGCACCGTGAGACCGAGAGCCAGGTTGATCAGATCCTGAAGCAGTGGATTCAGGGTGATGAACGGATTGAACTGCTTTGGTATCGAGGTCAGGAACGCCAGAACAAACCGACTGACAATCGTTGACAGCCAAATCGTTGTTGCCAGTGGAATCACCACCAGCAAGCCTGCAATCAGGTCGTTCTTTAGATCCTGCCGAAGCCTTGCGGACAGCGGCAGATCAGGTCTGGGATTGGACTGGACCAAGGAGGTACTGCGCCCAGCTTTGAATAAGGTCTGACCAACCTAACCAGCGGTCAGAGCAGTGCCGTGAACGCGAGGAGCACAAACGCAATCGCAAGAACCACAGCAGTGATGGTTCCACCGATGAACCGCTGCTGGGATTCACGGGCCTGGCCAACCTCAACTGTCTTGAGTTGGGCCTCCATCTGGGTGATCTGATCGTCCACCATCTTTTCGGCCGCCCGCAGCTTGTCGTCCTCGGTGGCATCGGCAGCGAGTTGACCGGCCTGGGCCAGCTGCTCACCCAAGGAGGTGACCTGCGCTGCATCGGCGCGGAAGGCTCGGGCATCCTTCAACGCTTCGCGACCCTGTTCCAGATTGCGCTGGCGGGCAACGTCACCCGCACCCCCATCCAGGGACATCGGCACGGCAACCACCATGCCGAGGGCCAACAGTCCTGAAAGGACGGCGATCAGAAGGCGCAAAGGACTGCGCTGCTGCTGAGGGTGATCCAGCCTTGATCCAATCAGGCAGATCAACAAACCGGCAAACCCAAGGGGAGCCAAAGCCACCAGCGGACCGGTGACCTGCGGGCGAGGAGCATCCTCACTCCAGTCGACGCCAACAAGAACAGCCAGCATCTGCAGGACGAGAATCACCACGAGGGTCAAGCCCAGCCAGCGCAGCAAAGGTGCAAGACGTCCTGTCTCAGTCCCGGTCACAGAGAAGATGCTGATAAGCGCCCAACCCTAAGGTCGATGCAAGGGCATGTCACCGATCAACAAACGCTGTTGAGTCAGGCTCTGAAGCGTCGCGCTGCTGAGGAAGGCTTCAGTCCCGTTGGCATTGCCAGGATTCCGGGAAGTCCACGGCTGCAGCTGCGCACTCAAGCCCTGCAGCGCTGGTTGGACCATGGCGATCAAGCCGACATGGCTTGGATGGCGGCCCCACGACGGCGAGACCCCAGGCTTCTGTTGGACGGAGCCAATAGCGTGCTCGCCGTTGGCCTCAACTATTACGTCGACGCCCAACCCTCGCCCGGCTCCCTCAAGGTCGCCCGCTACGGCTGGGGACGGGACTATCACCGGGTTGTGGATCAACGGCTGCGACGGATCGGCCGCTGGCTTTCGGAACAACGGCCAGACTGCGGCTGGCGCGCCTGTGTTGACGCAACACCGCTGCTGGATAAGGCCTGGGCTGAGGAAGCCGGTCTTGGCTGGATCGGCAAGCACAGCAATCTGATTCACCCCGAAAGGGGCTCGTGGATGGTGATCGGCCATCTGCTGACCACAGAGCCTTTGGACGCCGACACACCAGCCCGCAGCCTCTGTGGACGCTGCAGCGCCTGCATCGATGCCTGCCCCACGGATGCGATTCACGAACCATTTGTGGTGGATGCAAGGCGATGCTTGGCCTTTCACACGATCGAAAATCGTGAGGACGACCTACCGGAGAACATTCGCGCCGCCCTTGGACCATGGGTGGCCGGGTGCGACATCTGCCAGGACGTCTGCCCCTGGAATCATCGAAGCTTGCCCCAGAGCAGCGATCCCGAAATGCAGCCACGCCCATGGCTGCTCAATCTGCACAAGGAGCAGATCCAGACCTGGGATGACAGCGTCTGGGACCAAAACCTGCGGGGGTCGGCGTTGCGACGGATCAAACCCTGGATGTGGCGACGCAACGCCGCTGCAGCACAACCGGATCCCACACCTACGCTTTAGCGACTCAACCCTTGCTCCAGTGCTGCGTCGAATTGGCTTCCGTCAAACGCTGGCGGCTGCACTGGTCGTTCTGGGGAGTTGGTTCGGCGCCCCAGCAGCCAACGCCCTGATCCCCTACGTCTACCTACCCACCGAGGAGGAGCTCAAGGGCTCATCGATCGGCATCGGACGGACTGCTGCCCAGCTGCTGCAGCTGGGGCAAGCCAAGGACGCGGCACGACTCGCGGCTCTGGCGGTGCGGCTCAACCCAAATGACGAACGGTTCTGGTCGATCCTGGCGGAGGCTCAACTCCGCAACAACAACCTCAAGGACGCAAGCCGGTCTTTGGCCCGCGCCAAGCAGCTGAATCCTGAAAAAGCCGGCCTGTGGTTCGCCGAAGCAGCGATCGCCCTTCGGGCAGAGCGACCGAACGATGCCGTTCCCTTAATTACCCGCGGACTCCAATTGGATCCGAACAACGCTTCGGCCTATTTCGACCTTGGCAACGCCAGAATCATGCAGGGCGTACTCCCTCTGGCCCTGAAGTCGTTCGAAAAAGCCACCGCTCTAAAACCGGAGTTCTGGGAAGCCCTGAACAACCAAGCCCTAGTGCTTTTTGAGATGGGCCAGCGTCAGGAAGCCGTGCGGCGTTGGCGCCGGGTGTTGAAGCTGGAGCCCAACGCGGAACCGATGCTGGCTCTGGCCGCAGCGCTGCATCAACAGGGTGAGCAGACCGAGGCAATTCAGCTGGCTTCCACAGCGTTGGCCCAGAACCCCAACTACGTCTTGCCCCTGCATCAAGCCGAACAGCTTTGGGGGGTGCGCATCCGTGAGGCGACGGCACAATTGCTGAGCGAGACGGAGCTCACCAACATCGTGGAACGGGCTCAAGCCAACGCAACGTGGAAGAAAAGCCAGTGATCATCTGTAGGCTGAGCGCCTTCCGGTCGGAGAGCGACAGACCGAATGGCTGAGGAGCGCGTTCAACCGATCGCCCTGCATCAGGAGATGCAGCGCTCCTACCTCGAATACGCGATGAGCGTGATCGTGGGTCGGGCGTTGCCCGATGCCCGCGATGGTCTCAAGCCTGTACAGCGACGCATCCTCTACGCGATGCAGGAACTGGGTCTTACCCCAGACCGTCCCTACCGCAAGTGCGCGAGGGTCGTCGGTGACGTGCTGGGCAAGTACCACCCTCACGGTGATCAAGCGGTCTATGACGCCCTAGTGCGGCTTGTTCAGACCTTCTCCAGCCGTCATCCCCTGCTCGACGGCCACGGCAATTTCGGCTCAGTGGACGACGACCCACCGGCGGCGATGCGGTACACCGAAACCCGCCTGGCGCCGATCTCCCATCAGGCAATGCTTGAGGAGATCGGTGAAGACACCGTTGATTTTGCGCCGAACTTCGATGGATCCCAACAGGAACCCACCGTTCTTCCGGCCCAGCTTCCCTTCCTGCTGCTGAACGGTTGCTCCGGTATCGCCGTCGGCATGGCCACCAGCATCCCCCCGCACAATCTGGGAGAGGTGGTGGATGGCCTGATCGCCCTGATCCACAAGCCGGAGCTGAGTGACGACAAACTTCTGGAACTGATCCCAGGGCCCGACTTCCCCACAGGTGGTGAGGTGCTGATCAGCTCAGGCCTACGAGACACCTATCTGCACGGCCGCGGCAGCATCCCGATGCGCGGCGTCGCCCACACCGAAGAAGTGCAACTCGGCAAGGGGCGCCATAAACGCAATGCCGTTGTGGTCACGGAACTGCCCTACCAGCTCAGCAAGGCCGGCTGGATTGAAAAACTGGCGGAATCCGTCAACGACGGCAAGATCGGCGGAATCGCCGACATCCGGGACGAAAGCGACCGCGAAGGCATGCGCGTGGTGGTGGAGCTGCGCCGCGATGCGGATCCGGAGAAGGTGCTGAAGGATCTGCAGCGTCGAACGGCGCTGCAGAGCAACTTTGGAGCGATCCTGCTGGCCCTTGTGGATGGACACCCCCAGCAGCTGTCTCTGCGCCAACTGCTCCAGACCTTCCTCGATTTCAGGGAACTGACCCTGATCCGGCGCACCAGTCATGCCCTGCGCAAGACCGAAGACCGGCTTGAGGTGGTGGAAGGACTGATCACAGCCCTGAACAGTCTTCAGGCCGTGATCGCCATGATTCAGGAGGCGAATGACGCCGCCTCAGCCCGCGCCAGCCTGATGGTGCGCCTCGACCTCAGCGAACGGCAGGCGGATGCGGTGTTGGCCATGCCCCTGAGGCGTCTGACCGGACTCGAACAGGAAAGCCTGCGCCAGGAGCTTGAGGAGCTTCGGGCGGAACGTCAACGGCTCAAGTTGCTCTTGGACAACCGGGATCAGCTGCTGGAGGCGATGGTGACAGAGCTCAAAGCATTGAAAAAACGCTTCAGCACCCCGCGTCGAACCCGCCTGGTGGAGGGCGGTGATGCCCTGATAGCCGAACGGGCAGCCAGCCAACGACCGAACACAGAACTGCTGCGTCAGCAGGCCCTGGCCGCATTGCCCGGAGATGGTCGAGTTCTGATCCAGGCCGATGGACAAGTGAAAATCGTCAGCCCTCAGGTGCTGGGCCGGCTGCACCTCAATGATCCTTGCCCCATTGGTGATGCACCATCTCCAGCGCGCGTGATCTTGCCAATCGAACCACCACCACGGCTGCTGGCCGTGAGTGCGAGCGGACGCATTGCCCAAGTGCGCTGGGAGTTTGCAGGACAACAGCCGGGCCCAGTGGAGCGTTTCCTTCCCACCGGACTCGACGGAGACACGATCGTTTCGCTGCTGTCATTGCCCAGACAAAACATCGAGACCTTAAGTCTGGGCTTGCTCAGCAGCGATGGTCGTTTCAAGCGACTTCCCCTCAGCGAAGTGGTGGACCTATCCGGTCGGGCCACCAGCGTTCTCAAATTGAAAGAGGGCGTCGAGCTCAATAGTGCAGTGATCTGTCGCGACCAAGGAACACTGATGCTGATGAGCGACATTGGTCGCCTGCTGCGACTGCGAGTCACTGAGGAAGCGCTCCCTTTGATGGGTCGATTGGCGCAGGGACCCATGACCATGCGATTGCTGCCCGGGGAACAAATCGTCGGAGCCATCTGCACGGAACAAACACCACTAATGCTGTTCAGCCAAAGGGGATTGATCGCACGAATCGACTGTTCAGGCCTGCGCTACAACCAACGGGGCGATCTCGGCAGCATGGCCGTGCAGCTTGATGCGGAATCTGATCGCTTAGTCGGTATCAGCGCTGGAACAGGACTGATCGGTGTGCGCACCAGCAAAGACCGTCACGGACGCTTGGATCCGGAAGACACCAACATCTCAAACCCCGGAGAAAAACTGACGGAACAAACGTCTCTTCAGGTCGGAGAAACCATCGTTGAAGTGATTAACGCCATTCAACCGAATCCCTAACCCCCAATCAGGAGCTGCAATTCTGCTCCAGCCATTGAAAATAATCTTCGTCGATTCCACCGGTCACATAATGGCCATCAAAACAAGACATCTCGAGATCCTTGATCTCAGTTTTCTCAACAATGCTTTCTAACAAGTTCTCAACGGTCTGATAAACAACATGATCAGCACCAAGAATATCTGAAATCTCATCACTTGTTCGACCGTGGGCAAGAAGTTCCGCCCGAGTCGGCATGTTGATCCCATAAACATTGGGATAGCGAACCGGAGGAGCAGCCGATGTAAACGTCACCTTGTTGGCACCAGCGCTGCGTGCCATTTGAACAATCTCGCGGGACGTTGTACCACGTACAATCGAATCGTCGACAATCAAGACATTCTTTCCGGCAAATTCAGTGCCGAGAGCGTTGAGTTTCTGCCGCACAGATTTCTTCCGTTCAGCTTGACCCGGCATGATGAAAGTGCGGCCAACATAGCGGTTCTTATAAAAACCTTCGCGATACTCAAGCCCCAATTGCTTAGCCACCTGCATCGCCGAAGGCCTTGCCGAATCAGGAATCGGCATCACAACATCGATATCACCAGCCGGCAACGTTGCGGCAATAGTTTGAGCCAAACGATCACCCATCCGCAGCCGCGACTCATAAACCGAAATTCCGTTCATGACGGAATCCGGCCGCGCCAAATACACGTACTCAAAAGCACAGGGAATTAACCGAGGAGACTCGGCACACTGACGCTGGTGCAAGTTCAAATCAACGTCAATGAACACCGCCTCGCCAGGGTCAACATCGCGAACGATCTCGTAGCCACTGTTTTCAATCACCAACGATTCACTGGCGACAATCCACTCCTCACGACCCTGTTCAGAGAATCGCCTGCCGAGAATCAGGGGGCGAATTCCATAGGGATCCCGGAAGGCCAGCATTCCATGGCCCGCGATCAAAGCGATCGATGCATAGGAGCCCTGAACGCGGTGATGCAATGACGCCACCGCATTAAACAACTGATCCGGTGTCAAATCACCGCCTGTGAGTTGAGATTGAATCTCCGTGGCCAACACATTGACCAGCATCTCCGTATCGCTACTCGAATTGGTGTGACGACGATCAATCTTGAACAGATCCTGCTCAAGCTGATGGGTGTTGGTGAGATTGCCGTTATGAACAAAAGTGATGCCATAGGGGGCATTCACATAGAACGGCTGAACTTCCTCTTCTGACGCAGCAGCGCCACGGGTGGCATAGCGAACGTGACCGATCCCGGCATTACCCAACAGCTTTCGCATATCTCGAGTGCGAAAGGCTTCACGCACACGTCCCCTTTGTTTGTGTACATGGAAGGTGTGATTGTCCATCGTGACAATCCCTGCCGAGTCCTGACCACGGTGCTGAAGCAGAAGCAGATTGTCGTAGATCTGTTGGTTGACTGAATCAACACAGAACATTCCGATAATGCCGCACATGATGAATCCGAAGTCAGATAGATAAGGAAAAAACAACCGTCAGGCAACGCCTGACTCAATCACTCCGAATGCATCCGTCGGGGCAACGCATCACGGAAAACAGCAGCACAGCGTTGCACCTCAAGATCGAGCTGAACAGAAGACTCGGATCGGATCACCAATCGAGCCTCCGCGGTGACACTGCCCAGCGGGGTAACGCAGAGCGCTGGCTTGGATCCAATCAACTGTTCCCAAGCAGGGAGGCAGGCTGCATTCACCGACACAATCACCCGACTGCCGCCTTCAGCGAACAGGACCCGCTCCAGACGCGCCGATCCTGTGGAAAGCGTCACGTTGATGCCGAGGTCAGAGGCAATGCAGGATTCAGCCAACGCCACCGCCAATCCGCCATCACTGCAGTCATGGGCGGAGGCCAACAGACCCTGAGCAATCGCTTCACGTACCAGACGCCCCACCGCTGATTCGACGGCAAGATCGGGCTTGGGCGGTCGTCCGGCCAAGGAGCCAAGGGTCTGTTGTTGATAGGCACTGCCCGCCAAACCAAGGCTGGGGTTGGCACCATCCTCCGGAGGAACACCGATAAGGAAGATCGCATCGCCGGGCTGTTGCCAGGCCAAGCCAGTCACACGGCTGATGTCATCCACACAACCAACCATGCCGATCACCGGCGTGGGGTGGATCGGTTGCATGGTGCCGTCATCCTGTTTGGTCTCGTTGTAGAGCGAGACATTGCCGCCAGTCACGGGTGTGTTGAGGGCGCGGCAGGCATCAGAGATCCCCCGACAGGCCATAGCGAGCTGCCAGAAGCCCTTGGGTGTTTCCGGTGACGGGAAATTGAGGTTGTCGGTCACCGCCAGAGGCTCCGCCCCCACACAACTCAGGTTGCGTGCCGCTTCTGCGACGGCCGCCTGAGCGCCGCGTTCGGGATCCAGGGCAACCCAACGGTTGGGACAATCCACTGTGGCGGCAACACCACGATTGGATGCGGCCATGGATCCATCGCCTTGCTGGGGTCTCAGACGCACCACAGCAGCATCAGCGGCACCGGATGAGACCACCGTGTTGGCCAGCACCTGCTGGTCGTACTGACGGTGAACCCACTGCTTGCTCGCAATGGTGGGGTCATCCAGAAGCTGAAGCAGGGCTGCGGCGGCATCGCTCAGCTCCGGAAGTTCCTGCTCGGTCCAGCTCCAAAGAGCCTGAAGGTCTGCCGGGGGCTCCTGCAACAGAGCATGTTTTTCGATCGGGGTGTCATCGGCAAGAGCCGTGGCCGGCACCTCAGCGGCAACGGCACCGTGATGCAACACCCGCACAATCGGTTCTTGGAGCACCTTGCCCACAACCGCCGCCTGCAATCCCCAGCGACGGAAACGCTGCATCAATGCGTCCTCCCGGCCAGCCTTCACCACGAACAACATCCGTTCCTGGGACTCCGACAACAGGAACTCGTAAGCCGTCATCCCGGCTTCTCGGGCCGGAACACGATCTAGATCCAGTTCCACCCCGAGGCCCCCTTTGGCGGCCATCTCCGAACAGCTGCAGGTCAGACCAGCGGCGCCCATGTCCTGCGCTGCCACCACATCACCACTGGCGAAGGCCTCAAGACAGGCTTCGATCAGCCCTTTCTCCAGAAACGGATCCCCCACCTGAACTGCGGGGCGATCATCCAGGGAATCAGCACTGAGCTCAGCGCTGGCAAAGCTGGCTCCCCCCATGCCATCCCGACCGGTGGTGCTGCCCACATACACCACGGGATTGCCGACGCCGATCGCGCCGGATTTGACGATCTCCTCGGTCTCCATCAACCCGAGAGCCATGGCATTCACAAGCGGATTGCCGGAATAGGAGGGATCAAAGGCCACCTCGCCGCCCACCGTCGGCACCCCAACGCAGTTGCCGTAATGGGCAATGCCGGCCACAACGCCTTCCATTAGGCCAACGTTGGCGGGATCCTCAAGGGGACCGAAGCGCAGGGCGTTCAGCAGCGCAATCGGACGGGCCCCCATCGTGAAGATGTCACGCAGGATGCCGCCCACCCCTGTTGCGGCCCCCTGAAAGGGTTCGACGGCGGAGGGGTGGTTGTGGCTTTCGATCTTGAAAGCCAACCGGTGCCCCCCTCCGAGATCGACCACGCCGGCGTTTTCACCGGGGCCCACCAGGATGCGTGGTCCCTCAGTGGGGAAGCCACTCAGCAAGGGCCGGGAATTGCGATAACAGCAGTGTTCGGACCACATCACACCGAACATGCCCAGCTCAGCTCGATTCGGCTCGCGACCAAGCCGCCGACAAATCTCATCCCAGTCACTGGGCTTGAGCCCTTCCTGCTTCAGGGCTGCAGCTATGTCGTACGCAGGGGAGGAAACCACGAATCGCGGAGCACCTCCTACCAGTGTTGCCGACCGGCCGTCAGACCCAGGGGTCTTCGTCCTCGCGGCGGCGGCGGGTGGGGGTCTCTTCCCAGCTTTCGTCGTCCCAGACCTCAGGTCCAGACACCTCCTCTGGTTCATCATCGTCAAGCGAAGAACGCCTGGTTTCCGATCGCAGCTCATCGATGGGCGAGTCGTCCAACCAACCCTCCAGGCGATCGCCCGCACGGTCACCCATGGAACGCAACTGGTCCCGCCAGTGTTGGGTGCGTTGGAGCAGATCCTGACGAACGCTGGCGCGGGCCATCGGCAGATCATCCAATCCCATCAGACCGGTTTGGATCTGACCCGGTTGTTGATCAAGGATGCGATCGGGAGCCAAACGCCATCGGGAACTCCCCGGCAGACGTGGGTCGCTGCGGGCGATTAGGTAATGAAGAATCGCGCCATCGGCAGGTCGAAAATCAAGGTCAACAACACTCCCGATCCGCTCACCGTCGCGGTCCAGCAAGGCTGCATCCATCAGCGTTGGCAAGCGCTCCAAGGTCACCTGATCGGTGACCGCCGGCTCGCCACGCACAAAAACCTGTTGATCGCTCAAACCACAACACTGGTTCAAACGCCAGACATCCCGCGACATGCGCAAGGCTGATGGACGGCTGACCCAGCCCAGCAGACGATGCACCGGCGGATGCATCCAAGCCATGACCCCAGGCCCGTGATCCAGGCCCAGATCACAACGAACCGTATGACTCAGAAGATCACTGAGAAGCAGCTGATCCGGTAGCGACACATCAGGAACGAATCTGAACGGGCATCACCAGATAGGTGAAGGCTTCAGGCACGTCATCGGAGCGGAGCACGGCCGGCGTGGTGGGCGCGTTGCAATGCAGAACAATCCGATCAGAGCCCATGGCTTTCAGGCCATCCAGCAGATAACGAACATTGAAGGCAATCTGCATGGCGTCACCCTCCAAGTTGGCGGGAAGCGACTCAGAGCCACTGCCCACATCCTGCGCATCTGCACTGATCTGGACAACACCGTCCTCAGGCTGACTGCTGAATTTCACAACGTTGTTGTGTTGATCAGCCAGTACAGCAATCCGCTCCAAAGCTGCAATCAGGGCGCGACGGTCCATTCCAAAGGTGCGGGTGAAACCATCAGGGATCAGCTGGCCGTAATTGGGATAGGTGCCTTCCAAGGTGCGGCTGGTGACCATCTGGTCGGCCGCAAGAAACACCACCTGGCCGCGATCACAGAACAAACTGACGGGTTCATCGGACCGCCAGGACGCCATCAGCCGCTCCACCTCCCGCAGCGAGCGCGATGGGAGCGTCACCGCGAAACCCTCGTCATCCACAGCGTCGGTTACGGCAGCATCCTGCAGAGCATCATCAACATTGAGCACGGCAAGACGGTGCCCATCGGTGGCAGCCGCTTCCAGAGCCCGCTGGTTGAACTTGAGATGGACGCCGGTGAGCAGTTGCTTTGCTTCATCAGCGCTGCTAGCGAAAAGGGTGCCTTTGAGCGCCTGCACCAACCGTTCAGGTTGCAGTTTGAGCGTCATGCCGCTCTCCACCATCGGAAGGTCGGGATAGTCATCGGCGCTCATGCCGCGCATCTGATAGCTGCCGCTGAGGCTGGTGAGCTGAACCTGCTCACCGGAATCATCAACGGCAAGTGTGATCGGAGAATCGCTGGACAAGCGGGACACAATCTCTCCCAGCAACCGGGCCGGAAGTGTGATGGCGCCGCTGGTTTCCACGCTGGCGGCGAGAGACGTCTGAATTCCGAGGCTTAGGTCAAAACCAGTGAGGCTTAGGCGGTTGCTGCCGGCATCGGCGGTGAGAAGCACATTGGCCAAAACCGGATGGGTGGGGCGTGTGGCGACCGCACGGCTCACCAACTGCAGAGCGCCATTCAGTTCGGACTGTGAACAGACCACCTTCATCGTCCTGACGACCTGATCGCGCTGAGGTGTCCCACGGTTTCACAGGCTGAGGGGAAGTGCAATGGCCAGCGCATTGGGAGGCTCTGTTCGGCTGTTTGGTTCTTATGGATTAAAAAAATAAAAAACAAATACAGCCGTCGTAGGGCTTGGGGAAAAGGGGGAAAAGCACCCAAAACCCAGCTTTCATAACAGCTCTCGATGAACCAAGCCTGAGGAGAATTTTTCACAGGATGGGGAGTGAGACCCCGTTTTCCACCGCTTCACAGGGAGTGGAAAACCTGCGGGGCCAACGGGTGGATTGTTTTCGCCTGTTTTCCACAGCGTGTTGGGATGGTTTTAGGGCGTTTTCCGTAGCCGCTTTGTCGGTTGGTTTTGTCTTATGGCCATAAAAAAGCCCCCGTCAGGGGGCTGAAGCACGTTGATGGAAGGCGGTGTCAGAAGCCCATCACACTGGCGACGGTCCCCAGATCGGGATTGAGGTCGGTGTGGAACGAGGCGTCGTTGTTGCTGATGGCGCAGTCGGGATCCTTGAGGCCGTTGCCGGTCAGAACGCAGACCACTGTGGCTCCGGCTGGAACTTCATTTTTGCGCTTGAGCAGGCCTGCCACAGAGGCAGCGCTGGCCGGTTCGCAGAAGATTCCCTCTTGGCCGCCCAGAAGCTTGTAGGCCGCGATGATCTCCGCATCAGTGACATCCAGGAATGCACCGTTGCTGGCTTCGCGTGCTGCCAGGGCCTTGGCTCGGTTCACCGGGTTGCCAATGCGAATGGCGGTGGCGATGGTTTCGGGGTCCGTCACCGTGGTGCCGTTCACCAGTGGGGCTGATCCGCTGGCCTGGAATCCCATCATTCGGGGAAGACTGCGGCTCCGGCCGGCCTGCTGATATTCCTGAAAACCCATCCAATAGGCGGTGATATTCCCTGCGTTGCCCATGGGAATGCACAGCCAGTCAGGTGCATCTCCGAGGGCATCCACGATTTCGAAGGCCGCCGTCTTTTGGCCCTGCAGCCGGTAGGGATTAACCGAGTTCACCAGGGTGACGGGATACTTCTCTGCCGCTTCCCGAACGATGTCGAGAGCGCGGTCGAAGTTGCCGCGGATCGCCAAGACCTCAGCTCCGTATACAAGAGCCTGAGCAAGTTTTCCCTGGGCGACATAGCCGTCAGGGATCAAGACGAAGGCGCGCATCCCTCCCCGCCTGGCATAGGCCGCTGCAGCAGCACTGGTGTTGCCCGTGCTGGCACAAATCACCGCTTCACAACCGGCTTCCTTGGCTTTGCTGATGGCCATGGTCATGCCCCGGTCCTTGAAGGACCCTGTGGGGTTCAGGCCGTCGTACTTCACAAACACCTTCACGCCCTTGCCAATCTGTTCCGCAACAGATGGGACGGGAATCAGAGGGGTGGCTCCTTCGCGCAGGCTGATCACCGGGGTCGCATCGCTGACGGGCAGCCAGCTGCGATAGGCCTCGATCAGTCCAGGCCAGTCCTGCATCACAGGGGTGGCAGTGAAACGCCGACGGAGGTTCTGAAACAGGGACACCGGCTGGGATGGGGGGATTTCCGGAATCTAGGCGGCGTCCGTTCAGGGCTTGGTCAGGGTTGCGCTTCCTTCAATCCGTCCAAGGGGGAGTCGGAGAAAAACTGCACCAGGCCGGCGATCGATTCTGCTTTTTCGATCACCCCAAACAGAGCCGGAAGATTCACCGCCATCACGCCATTGGGGTAGCCCTTCAAAAAGCTCACGGCAGTCAGCCCATCTTCACTCTGCAATCCACTGATCACTCCGGCGCGGATCGCCGGAACACTCACTTCAGGTTCCGGTGTGTAGATCGGATGAATGATGCGTGCAACACGACGCAGGATGGCCTCACCGATCCGTGTGTTGATCAGACGGCTTGTGAGCACCAAGGGAAGCTCGAGGCTCTGGTTAAGCATCTGCGACACCTCATTGGGGTCCTGCCCGGAGAGTTCAAGCAGATCCTCCAGCAGGCCGGTGGCTTCACCGGTTTCGGCCAGGTGTTCAATTTCCTTGACGGGAATGGAGCGACGGAAGGCCCCACTCACCAGGGCGACCTCCGTGGCGGCATTCAGAGGTTGCATCACGCTGCCCAAACTGAGCCCAAGTCCCGCCGCCGCGGCCAGCAGAGAGGAACGACTGAAGGGCTTGGGGAGCATCACGCTGAAGGTGTTGATCGGAAGTTAGGCAGGAACTCCAGCGGCGACCCGCACCAGGCGGACAACTCCCCGTTCGGCCAGCCCCTGAGCCACCTTGAAGCCCATGCGTCGGGTGCTGGGTTCGTTGAGCACCCTTGGCATCCGACGAAGCAGAAGGTCGGGTGTGAATCCAGGCAACGACTGCAACACCTGAATCAACTCCCGCACCGGCTCCAGTTGCATCAGTGGATCGGAGAGCCCTGGAGGTGTCTGGGCAATGGCGGAGGGTTGCAGTCGTTTGGGGAGGCGTCGACCCAGGCGTTGCATCGTTGACCAACCCAGGGCGTCCAACCGTTCCACGGTGGCGGTCACCAGTTGATCCCGAAGTAGTCCTGCCTTGGGTGAGAACAGGAAATCGAGCAGTTGATCGAGCAAGGCTTCCAGATCCAGCTGGGCCTGGCTGGCAGCGCTCGACACCAGATTTTCAAGGCGGGTCCAGCGGAAGGCGTCACCGTCGAACAGCATTTCCTTAAGGCTCTGACGCAGCTGGGGATCGGGATCTTCCATCAGCCGCCGGGCGAAGTACGGGTAGGCAGCACCGAGGATCTTGAAGTTGGGATCCACACTCAGGGCGATGCCCTCAAGGGTGACCAGCGACCGAATGATCAGGGCGTAGTAAGGGGGCACCCGGAAGGGGAATTTGTACATCACACCGGACATGTCGTCGGTGACCGCTTTGAAATCCATGCGGTTGACGCCGGCTTCCAAGGCCTGGCTGAAGACCTTTTCAAAGGCGGGAACAATCGGTTCCAGGTTCACGTCTTCCGCCAAGAACCCCAGGGTGACGAAGTCTTTGGAGAGCTT
Source organism: Synechococcus sp. MU1617 (assembly GCF_020514235.1). Classification (NCBI taxonomy): domain Bacteria; kingdom Bacillati; phylum Cyanobacteriota; class Cyanophyceae; order Synechococcales; family Synechococcaceae; genus Synechococcus; species Synechococcus sp. MU1617. The sequence goes on along the minus strand of NZ_VTLB01000002.1, from coordinate 282,523 downwards.
CCCGAAGTTCCGGTTTACAAGATGGACAACCGCCTGAATCAAGCCGGTGCGTGATTCGCGGCTCACCTCGCTCATCATCCCGAAGTCGAGATAACAGAGGCGTCCGTCCTCAAGGGCCAGAAGATTGCCGGGGTGGGGATCGGCATGGAAGAAGCCATGCTCCAGCAACTGTTGAAGGCTGCAGTTCACGCCCACCTCCACCATGTCGTCGGGGTCTACACCGAGCTCCCGAACCGCTTCAAGGTTGGTGAGCTTGACACCGTCGATCCACTCCATCGTCAGCACGCGGCGGCTGGTGGCGCTGCGATAGATCGTGGGAACAGCGATTCGAGGGTTGTGCTGATGCAGCTCAGCGAAGGTCTCAGCGTTCGAGGCCTCGTTGAGGTAGTCCATCTCCTCAAACACCCGTCGCCCCAGCTCGTCGATCAGTGCGACGAGGTCACTGCGGATCAATCCGATGTTGCTGTTCAACCAGGCGGCGATGTTTCGCACGATGTACAGATCCAGGGTGATCTGTTCGCGCAACCCCGGGCGTTGCACCTTCACCGCCACCCTGGCGCCACCTTTGAGGTTTCCTTTGTGCACTTGACCCAGCGAGGCGGCTGAAATCGGTTCCCGGTCCAGCTGCTCGAAAATGTCATCCACCGGTGCGCCGAGGTCTTCTTCGATGCAGGCCATGGCCAGGCCGCTATCGAAGCCGGGCAATTGGTCTTGCAGCTGAGCCAGTTCTTCCAGCAGCAGCGGGGGGACGATGTCGGGTCGGGTGGAGAGGGCCTGGCCGGCTTTGATGAAGGCGGGGCCAAGATCCACCAGCAATTCAGCGCATTCGCGGGCTCGGCCCCGGGCCCGTTCTTCATCTTTCAGCAACTGGAAGATCCAGTCGAAGGCAACGCCCAGAAGCAACAGGCCGATGGGCACCAGCGTTTGCCAGAGCCGGCGGATCAGTCGCTGGGGATGGCCTGCATAAATACGTGTGATGGCGGCGGGGTCGTACTCGAGCAATCCCGCCGCTTCGATGAAATCCCCGAGCTCCTGCGCCATCAATTCATCGGGATGTCCGACACCCCTTCTAAACGAACCGAGCTGCCGCTACGGTCGGCATCATCACAGGGCTGGACGTGCTCACCGGTCTGCTGCTGCAGAACATCGCTCTGATTGAGAGTCTCGAACTTGAGTTCAGCTCGGGTTTTACGGTGCTCACCGGTGAGACCGGCGCAGGCAAGTCGATCCTTCTCGATGCCCTCGATGCGGTACTGGGTGGAGCGCAAGGTTCGAGTGGCGTTCGTCTGCTGCGGACTGGGTCGGATCGCGCCAGGATTGAAGCCGCATTTCAACTCAACCCAGCCCTCGAGCAGTGGTTGACCGCGGCGGATTTTGACCCCGAAGAGGAGCTTCTGATCAGCCGTGAATGGAAACGGCAGGAGGGTGATCGTTATTCCAGTCGCTGTCGTCTGAACGGCAGCACGGTGAACCGTCAGCAGTTGCTTGAGCTCAGGCCGCTGTTGATTGATCTCACTGTTCAGGGACAGACCCAGTTGTTGTCGCGGGCGGGGCAGCAACGGCTTTGGCTTGATCGTCTCGGTGGATCTGCATTGGCCGAGGTCAAAGCACGGGTGGCTGATGCCTGGATCGAATGGCGCCAGGCTGCAGATGCCCTGATGGCACTTGAGCAGGAGCAGCAGCGCTCCGAACAGGAGCGGGCTGAACAGGAAGAGCAGCTGGAGCAGCTTCAAGCTGCAGATCTCGAAGACCCAGATGAGCAGCAGCGGCTGGAACAGGATCAAGACCGCCTCGTCCATGGCGTGAGGCTGCTGGAGGGTCTGGCCTTGCTGTTTGGCCGAATTCGCGATGGTGTGGATCAGGCGCCTTCGCTGCAGGATCACTTCGCGGCGTGCATTCAGGAGCTGCAGGCCATGGCGCAGCTGGATGGTTCGCTTGAGCCTCTCCGTGATCAGGCTCTGGATCTCGAGGCTGGTGTGGACGGTTTGTTGCGCTCCCTCGATCAATACGGTCTGGCGCTTGAGAGCGATCCAGACCATCTGGAGCGGATCCAGGACCGCTTGTCGGTCTTGAAACGTCTGCAGCGTCGTTACGGGCTTGATCTGGCCGGCTTGATTCAGCGTCGCGATGAACTGCTTCAGCGTTTGGGATCGGAAGGCTTCGCGGCGGATCTCGCCCGCCTGCACCAGGAGGAAAACGACCGTCGCCAGACGCGAGATCAGGCCAATGCCGCCTTGCGTTGCGAGCGGTCCAAGGCGGCGGAGGCTTTGCAGGCGTCGTTGCTGGAGCTGTTGCCTCCCATGGGCTTGGCCAACGTGCGTTTCAAGGTGGATCTCACCCCCTGTGATCCGGCTGAGCATGGTGCGGACGCTGTTCAATTTCTGTTTTCCGCCAATCCCGGCCAACCGATGGCACCGCTGACGGAGGTGGCGTCCGGCGGTGAGATGTCTCGTTTTCTGCTTGCGCTCAAAACCACCCTTGCCGCGGTGGATGGCTCCAGCACGCTGCTGTTCGATGAGATTGATGCCGGCGTCAGCGGTCGCGTCAGTGGAGCGATGGCGGATCTCCTTCAGACCCTGGCCCGTCAGCGTCAGGTGTTTTGCGTCACCCATCAACCGCTTGTGGCAGCGGTTGCTGATCACCATTTCCGGGTGAGCAAGCATGTGAATGACGGTGTCACCCACTCGCGAGTGTCCCGACTGCGGGACACTCAGGAACGCCGCCAGGAGCTGGCAGACCTCGCTGGTGGCGATCAGGCCGATGCCTATGCAGCGAGCCTGCTGGACCAGCGAACAGCTTGAAGGCTTCGGTTCTTCCTAAGCTCACGAGCTTTCCAATGGGTCCTGATGGCGCGAGCTGCTGCCAAGATCGCTGACTCAGCTGGCCCGCTGGCGACTCAGGACGATGTGATTCGAGTGAGGGGTGCCCGACAGCACAACCTCAAGAATGTCGACGTCACCATTCCCCGCAACAAGCTGGTGGTTTTCACCGGGGTGAGTGGAAGCGGCAAGAGTTCGCTCGCCTTCGACACGATCTTTGCGGAGGGGCAACGCCGCTACGTCGAAAGTCTCTCGGCTTATGCCCGCCAGTTCCTGGGGCAGGTGGACAAGCCCGATGTGGATGCCATCGAGGGCCTGTCTCCTGCGATCTCGATTGATCAGAAATCCACCAGTCACAACCCCCGTTCCACGGTGGGCACCGTCACCGAGATTCAGGATTATCTGCGTCTTCTGTTCGGCCGGGCTGGTGAACCCCACTGCCCCAAATGCGGCCGCTCGATCAAGCCGCAGAGCATCGACGAGATGGTCGATCAGATCCTGCTGTTGCCGGAAGGAACCCGCTATCAATTGATGGCGCCCGTGGTGCGCGGCAAAAAGGGAACCCACACCAAGTTGATCAGCGGCCTTGCGGCCGAAGGTTTCGCGCGGGTGCGCATTAACGGTGAGGTGCGCGAGCTGGCCGACAACATTGAGCTCGACAAGAATCACAGCCACAACATCGAGGTGGTGGTCGATCGCCTTGTGGCCCGTGAGGGGATTCAGGAGCGGCTAACCGATTCGCTGCGCACGGCTCTCAAACGTGGAGATGGTCTGGCGTTGGTGGAGGTGGTGCCCAAGAAAGGTGAGGAGCTTCCTGATGGCCTTGAGCGGGAGCGGCTCTATTCCGAGAATTACGCCTGCCCCGTGCATGGGGCTGTGATGGAGGAGCTCTCACCACGGCTGTTTTCGTTCAACAGCCCTTACGGCGCCTGTGAGGCTTGCCATGGCATTGGCCATCTGCGCAAGTTCACTGTTGACCGGGTGATCCCGGATCCATCTCAGCCGGTGTACTCCGCTGTTGCTCCCTGGGCCGAGAAAGACAACAGCTATTACTTCTCACTGCTCTACTCAGTGGGAGAAGCCTTTGGTTTCGAGATCAAGACCCCATGGAATGAACTCACTGATGAACAGCGGGATGTGCTGCTCAATGGAAGCCGCGAACCGATTCTGATCCAGGCTGATAGCCGCTACCACAAGGGCAAAGCCGGTTACACCCGCCCGTTTGAGGGCATTCTTCCGATTCTTGAGCGTCAGCTTCGCGACGCCAGCGGCGAGTCCCAGCGCCAGAAACTTGAGAAGTATCTGGAGTTGGTGCCCTGTGCCAGCTGTGCTGGTCAGCGGCTCCGCCCCGAAGCCCTGGCGGTGAAGGTGGGGCCCTATCGGATTCCAGAGCTCACGGCCGTCAGCGTCGGTCAGACCCTGGAACGGATCGAAAAATTGATGGGTGTGGGCGCTCATGAGGGTTTAGAGCCCCTGCTGAATGCTCGTCAGATCCAGATCGGTGATTTGGTGCTCCGGGAAATCCGCCTACGTCTGAAGTTCCTGCTCGATGTTGGCCTGGACTACCTGAGCCTGGATCGACCGGCGATGACGCTCTCCGGTGGTGAAGCCCAGCGCATTCGCCTGGCCACCCAGATTGGTGCTGGTCTCACCGGGGTGCTTTACGTGCTCGATGAGCCGAGCATCGGCCTGCATCAGCGGGATAACGACCGCCTCTTGAACACGTTGGTGCGGCTCAGGGATCTCGGAAACACCCTGGTGGTGGTCGAACACGATGAAGACACCATTCGTGCTGCCGATCACGTGGTGGACATCGGCCCTGGTGCCGGGGTCCATGGGGGTCACATCGTTGCGGAGGGAAGTTTCGATGACTTGGTGGCGAGCAGCGAATCCATCACCGGCGCTTACCTGAGCGGCCGTCGCTCGATTCCAACGCCGGCCGAACGTCGCCAGAGCGGTTCACGCTCACTCAAGTTGATCGATTGCAACCGCAACAACCTCAAGAACGTTTCGGTTGAGTTCCCCTTGGGTCGGCTCGTGTCTGTCACCGGGGTGAGCGGCAGCGGCAAGAGCACCCTGGTGAATGAGCTCCTGCATCCGGCTTTGGAGAACGGACTGGGTCTCAAGGTCCCCTTCCCTCAAGGGTTGGGAGAACTAAGGGGGTTGAAGTCGATCGACAAGGTGATCGTGATCGACCAGAGCCCGATCGGACGGACACCCCGCTCCAACCCAGCCACCTACACCGGTGCCTTTGATCCAATCCGTCAGGTGTTTGCCGCCACGGTGGAGGCCAAGGCCCGTGGTTATCAGGTGGGGCAGTTCAGTTTCAACGTAAAGGGCGGCCGCTGTGAGGCCTGTCGCGGTCAGGGCGTGAACGTGATTGAGATGAACTTCCTTCCGGATGTGTACGTCCAATGCGATGTCTGCAAGGGCGCTCGGTTCAACCGTGAAACCCTGCAGGTGAAATACAAGGGCCACACCATTGCGGATGTGCTCCAAATGACGGTGGAGCAGGCCGCTGAAGTCTTCGATGCAATTCCTCAGGCGGCAGATCGCTTGCGCACGCTGGTGGATGTGGGCCTGGGCTACGTCAAGCTCGGCCAGCCGGCGCCAACACTTTCGGGGGGTGAGGCCCAGCGGGTGAAGCTTGCAACGGAGCTTTCACGGCGTGCCACCGGTAAGACCCTTTATCTGATTGATGAACCCACCACCGGCCTCAGCTTTTACGACGTGCACAAGCTGATGGATGTGATGCAGCGCCTAGTGGACAAGGGAAATTCGATCATCTGCATCGAGCACAATCTTGATGTGATCCGTTGCAGCGACTGGATCATCGATCTCGGCCCTGAAGGCGGTGACAAGGGTGGCGAGATCCTGGTCACCGGCACTCCAGAGGAGGTCGCCCAGCATCCCACTAGTCACACCGGCCGTTACCTCAGCCGGGTTTTGGAGCAGCATCCACCAGAACTACTCGTTCCCCTGGCGGCTTGATGGCTCGATTTCGGACACACCTGGCGGCCCTGGCTTTTGGCATGTCGCTGGCCCTCAGCGGGGGTCCCGCTTCAGCGTTGGAGCGGCTGGTGTTGCGACTGCCATTCCTGGAAACGGAGATCACGATCAACTTCGATGACGGTGAGTCCGCTGAACAATTGATCCAGGCCAGTCCGGATCTGCAGGATCTGGAACTGGCCAGTGGTGGCAAGTTGTTGCCGCTGTTGCGCCAGGTGTTCCTCACGCCACTGCCCTTGGAAACCAAGGCGTTGCTGGCGGGATCGACCGGTCAGCCGCTTCTGGAGCAGGCCCTCCATGCGGCGACGCAGGTGGTGGCTCTTGAAGGAGTTGAGCCGGATGTGAGCGGGCGGATGCTGACCGAGGCCCTGATTCGTGCTGAACGCCGGGGGCAACCCAACATCCTTGGTTTTTTGCGGGAGTTGCCGGGAGAACAGGCATCGATCGATCTGTCGCGTCTCGCTGAGGTGGCCAATCGGCTTAAAACCAATCTTGAGGAGGGGGTTGCTTTGGCCCGTTCCGTTGAGCCCGCATTCGTGACGGCTGCTCTGCGGGGCCCACTGCGGCCCAGTTGGTCCCGTGAGGTTGTTCAGGTGTCCGTGCCCCACCGGCCGAAACCCCTGCGGGTTCTGACGCTTCAGCCTGCAGCGCCTGGAAATGGTCGCTTGGTCGTGATTTCCCATGGGCTCTGGGACGATCCGGAATCCTTTGAAGGTTGGGGTGAGGTGCTGGCTGCCCATGGCTACACCGTGCTGCTGCCAGACCACCCCGGCAGCGATCTCAATCAGCAGAAGGCGATGCTCGCTGGTGATGCGCCACCGCCGGGGCCTGAAGAATTGCGTCTTCGGCCCCTTGATGTGTCCGCTTTGTTGGATGCAATCAGTGCTGGACGTTTTCGGCCAGGGGCCAACTTGAACACCGATGCCGTAGCGGTGGTGGGTCATTCCTGGGGAGCCACCACCACGCTCCAATTGGCCGGTGGTGTTCCTATTGATTACAGACTCAAAGCCCGTTGCAACGACCTCAAGGATCCGGAGCGAAACATCAGCTGGGTGCTCCAATGCAGTTGGCTGTCGGGGGTTAAACAAGCCGCTGTTGCTGATCCAAGGGTCAAGGCTGTTGTGGCCGTCAGCCCGCCCTTGCGTTTGTTGTTTGACGGCAGTCGCCTGGAGAGCCTTCCGGCCAAGTTGCTGCTGATCAGCGGTACCCGTGATTGGGTGGTGCCTTCGGGGCCGGAAGCGATCGTTCCGATGCGTGAGAGCAAGGCCGTGCGGTTGGGTCACCGCCTGGTGTTGGTGCAGGGTGCCGACCACTTCAGCCTTCGCAGTTTTCAAGGTGAAACGTCCCCGGCACAGGTTGGGCCGGTCATCCTTGGCTGGATCAACGAGCAGCTTGAGATGGATGGCTCAGTCACCTTCTCTGCGGGTGGTTGGGGTGACGAGCAGGGCAGCCTTGTCGATGTGAGCAACCGTCTCTGACGTTGCTGGCTTGTTACATCCAGCAGTCGGCAACGACTTTGGTTTCTTAGGTCCAGATCCACTGCAAGGCAAAAGGACTCGGCTTTTTTTGTCGCTTTAAATTGCTGTTCTTCTAAGGTTTTTTTCATTTTTTATTCCTTCTTCCGCCTCTAAAGAAAAACCAACGGGACCGAATTTGCGTTCCGTTGTTGTTTGTGAGGTGAGCGAATGGGGATCCGGTTGTTGCATCTGCATCTTCACGGCCTGTTTCGTTCTCATGAGCTTGAGCTGGGACGGGATGCTGATACCGGTGGCCAGACGTTGTACGTCCTGGAGCTCGCGCGCAGCCTGGCTCAGCGGGCCGAGGTCGATCAGGTTGATGTGGTCACTCGCCTGATTCAGGACCGTCGGGTTCACCTCGATTACAGCCAACGGGAAGAGGTCATTGGTCCGGCTGCCCGCATCCTGCGCTTTCCCTTTGGTCCGAAGCGGTATCTGCGCAAGGAGTTGCTTTGGCCCCATCTCGAGGAGCTGGCTGATCAGCTGGTGGAACATCTGAGCCAGCCCGGCCAGAGGGTTGATTGGATTCATGCTCACTACGCCGATGCCGGGCTGGTGGGTGCTTTGGTCAGTCAGCGATTGGGGATTCCGCTTGTCTTCACCGGCCATTCCCTCGGTCGGGAGAAACAGCGACGTCTCCTTGCCAGTGGCCTGGATCGCTCTCAGATCGAGCAGACCTATGCCATCAGCCGCCGAATCGACGCTGAAGAGCGTGCTCTGGCCCAGGCGGATCTTGTGATCACCAGCACCCGTCAGGAGGCGGATCAGCAGTACTCCCGCTACGGCCACTTTCAGGCGGATCAGGCGGAGGTTGTGCCCCCCGGGGTCGATGCCACCCGGTTCCATCCCCACAGTTCATCGCAGGAATGCTCCGCGCTGCAAAGTCTGTTGCAGCCTTTCCTAAGGGAGCCGGATCGTCCGCCCCTGCTTGCGATTTCCCGTGCGGTGCGGCGCAAGAACATTCCCGCGCTGGTGGAAGCCTTTGGCCAGTCGCCGGTGTTGCGGCAGCGTCACAACCTGGTGCTTGTGCTGGGCTGTCGGGATGACCCGCGTCAGCTCGAGAAGCAGCAGCGTGATGTGCTTCAGCAGGTGTTCGATCTGGTGGATCGGTTTGATCTCTATGGCCAGGTGGCTTATCCCAAACAACACAGCCGTGCCCAGATTCCCGCTCTTTACCGCTGGGCGGCGCGTCGTGGAGGGCTGTTTGTGAACCCGGCGTTGACCGAACCTTTCGGACTCACCCTTCTGGAGGCCGCGGCCTGTGGTTTGCCGATGGTGGCCACCGATGATGGCGGTCCACGGGACATCCAACTCCGCTGCGACAACGGTCTTCTGGCGGACGTCACCGATCCTGGTGCACTTCAAGAGGCCTTGGAATTGGCCGGCAGCGATCGCTCCCGTTGGCGTCGTTGGAGTGACAACGGGGTTGAGGCCATCAGTCGCCACTTCAGCTGGGATGCCCATGTGTGTCAGTACCTCGCCCTGATGCAGCAGAAGATCCGCGTGTCACCTGTTCGTCCGATGTCGGTGGTGCGGCGGCCAAGTCCCGTCTCCAGGCTGTTGGCGTTGGATCTTGACAGTTGCTTGGAGCTGCCGGAGGAACGCTCCTTGGCGCATCTGCGCGATCGGCTTCATGCCGAACCTTTTGCCGCCTCGACAGGCTTGGTGATCCTCACGGGGCGGTCGCTGGATCAGGCGCGTCAGCGCTACCAGGAGTTGCATCTTCCCGACCCCAAGGCCTGGATCTGCCGTGCTGGGACCGAGATTCACCACAGGCTGGATCGTGCAGAAGATCCCGTTTGGGCGCAGCGCATCAGCCAAGCCTGGGATCGCGAGGCTGTTCTCGCAGCGATGGGGCAACTCCAGGAACACCTTCAGCTTCAGGAGTCTGATCATCAGAGTCACTTCAAGGTCAGCTACCTCTTGCGTGCCTCCAACCGCGGTCTGATTGGTTTGGCCCGTCAGTGCTTGCGCCGCCATGGTTTGCAAGCTGAACCCCAGCTCCGTTGCCACTGGTTCCTGGATGTTCTGCCCCAGCGCGCATCCCGCAGCGAGGCCATCCGTTTTCTGGCCCAGTCTTGGCAGCTCCCCCTGGACCAGGTTCTGGTGGTGGCCAGTCAGCAGGGGGATGGAGAATTGCTGGAGGGTTTGCCCGCCACGGTGGTTCCTGCGGATCATGATCCCTGCCTGTTGGGTCAAAGGACCCAGCAGCGGGTGTATGTGTCGAAACGCCCCAGTGTTGGAGCCGTGCTGGATGGCTTAACCCACTACCGGTTTTCAGGCAGCCGTTGATCCTGGGATCACGGTTACACAGGCGGCTGCCCTGTCGGCCTTGGCTTGTGCTTCCTTCCGATCTCCTCCCCTTGCCAGGGCTACACCCATCCGCCGACCGGGGCGGGCCGTGGGCTTGCCGAACAGCAGCAATTGGGTGTCAGCTTCCGTGAGCGCTTGTTCGACCCCTTCAAAAGCGACGGAGTCCATTTTTGTTTGGGACAGGATCACTCGGCTGGCGGCGGCATCAGCTGCCGTGATGGTGGGGATCGGCAGACCGAGAACAGCGCGCAGGTGCAGTTCGAATTCGCTCAGGTTCTGGCTGATCAGGGTGACCAGGCCTGTGTCGTGCGGCCGTGGAGACAATTCGGAAAAAATCACCTCATCGCCACAGAGGAAAAATTCCACACCGAAGAGGCCGGCACCGCCCAGGTTGTCGGTGACGGTCTTGGCCATGGCCTGGGCCTGACGCAGTTGTTGGTCGGTCAGTTGCGCCGGCTGCCAGCTGCACTGATAGTCCCCTCCTTCCTGTTCGTGGCCGATCGGTGCACAGAACAGGGTTTCGCCATTGCGCTGACGGATGGTGAGCAGGGTGATCTCCAGATCAAAATGGAGAAATTCCTCCACGATCACTTGGGTTGAGGTGCCCCGTGCGCCGGCCATGGCGGCCTCCCAGGCTTTGGGTAGATCGTCCGCACAAGCCACCACGCTCTGGCCTTTGCCGGAGGAACTCATCACCGGTTTCACCACGACGGGCCAGCCCAGAGGTTCCGCCACCGCTGTGAGTTCCTCAGCGCTGGAGGCATAGGCGAACCGGGCGGTGCGGAGACCGAGTTCGCCGGCCGCCAGGTCGCGGATGCGGTCTCGGTTCATCGTGACGGCCGTCGCACGGGCCGTTGGAATCACGGTGATTCCCTCTTGTTCGAGTTCCGCCAGGGCATGGACGGCGAGTGCTTCGATTTCTGGGATCACCACGTCGGGTTGGTGGCGCCTGACCACCTCAAGCAAGGCATCGGCATCGGTCATCGGCAGCACTTCGGCCACGTCAGCCACCTGCATGGCCGGGGCCCCGTCATAGCGATCACAGGCGATCACCTGGCAGCCAAGCCGTTGGGCAGCAATGGCCACTTCCTTGCCCAGCTCCCCGCTGCCCAGCAGCATCACGGTGCGTGGAAACGACGGCATGGTGATCCTTGAACGGCCTGCCTGCATCATCAATCAATGCAAGTCCTGAGACTTTCCGCAGCCTTGAGTGCAGGGCCCGATCTCCCGCTAGGTCAAGGATGCGTTCTTGATTGAGTCCAGTGCTTCGGGCGACGTTGTTGGCGGTTTTGGCTGGAGCCTGTCTCCAGCTCGGGCCTGCCCAGGCCAGGTCTGCGGATCCCATTCCACCGGTTGCCCCCTGGCTTAGTGATGCGGAGGCGCTGGCCTTGTTGCCTGCTGCTGTTCGTTCCCGTTCCACCAAGCAGCTGGTGCTGCATCGTTCCAGCCGTCAGCTGATCCTGCTGGAGCAGGGACAGCTTCGTTTGCGTGTGCCTGCTGCGGTCGGCACGCAAGGCTGGGAAACGCCTCTCGGTGAGCATCGGGTGCTATTCAAAGCGGTGGATCCCGTCTGGCGGCATCCAGGCACCGGTGCTTTGGTTCCCCCCGGCGGTAGAAATCCCCTGGGATCCCGCTGGATTGCTTTCTATCAGGACTGTTCCAATCCCGGTGGTTGGGATGGCGAAAAGGTGGTGCAGGTTCGCGGCTGCTCCCACGTCGGCTTGCACGGCACGCCCCATCGTTGGACCGTTGGACGGGCCGTGTCCCATGGATGTGTTCGCCTCTACGACGAACACATCCAGAGGGTCTTTGACCTTGTGGATGTGGGGACGCCGGTGGTGGTTCTGCCTTGATGGTTTTGTCTTGACAGACAGGGACATAAAAAAGCCCTGGGTGGACCCAGGGCTCGGTGGACGTGTTTTGTCGTTCTGCCTTTAGATCACCAGAGTCCCTGAACGGGAGCAGCGGGAGCGGGCTCGGGGGCCTTGGCGGTGTAGGCCTGGATGCAGGCCGGGGTGTTCATGTACCAGCTGAGCAGTGAGGTGTCCTTGTGGAAATCACCTTGCACATCGGCATTGCAGACCTTCATGGCACCTTGCAGGCGCTGGTCGGTCGGCAGCTTGGCCATCATTCCGTAGCTGGAAAGCTGGCCATCTTCAGCATCAAGGATGATGGCACTGCGAACGGCCTGCAGATCGTTCTGCTGGCTGTAGTACGGGTGATAGTTGCCGTTGATGCTTTCTTTCAGGAAAGCCTCGCCTTCAGTTGAGTAGAGGAAGCGGGTGACGTCTGCAACGTCGACGTCGTACTGCTTCTCCAGACCCACCTCGAGTTCTTCACGGGTCCAACCGGACAGATCGCTCAGATCTTCAGGAACGGGATTGGAGACGGCTTTTTTGCCACCGATGGGCAACAGCACGTTGGAGCGCACGAAACCGTTGGTGACGGTGCGGGCGGTTTGCTTGGGAGCGGCGAAGCTGGGAAGTCCAGCAGCGGCGACCATCAGTCCGGCGCCGGTGAAGAGAAGTGCTCTGCGCATGAGCTGCAGTTGATTTGCCTTCGAACCGTCGCCAGACCGCCCGGGAAGTGGCCTGGAAGCACAGGGTTTTTTTCCTTTTAAGAGAGCGTTAAGGAAAAACGAGAATGCTGTCTTTTCTCTGACGGAAGGGACTTTGTCTTAAGATTCTCTTCCAATTCTCGTTTTGATTGTTTGCTCGGTCTGTTTGCCGCGTTGCTTGTGCCGATGTCGGGTGTGGTGACCCAAGGCGTCGAACAGGACCATCCAGCCTTGGACATCTCCTGCCGTGTTGGTCGCCCTGTGCGTGCCGCTCATGACGGGGTCGGTCGGAGTCGCTGGACAGCGACCCACGGATGGACGTTTCATCTGGCTGGGGCAGGCGTCAAGACGCGTTACAGCCATCTCAATGCTGGTGCCCCAGCAGGCTCCTACGACCGCGGCGAGATCATTGGTCTTTGCGGGAACACGGGCCGTTGGTCGACAGGTCCTCATCTGCATTTCGAAGCAGAACCCCTGCATCTCCTGGACGTGCTCGAGAGCCCCAACGCAGAGCAGTTGAAATCGATGGAGCAATCGCCTCAATGGCGTCAGCGCTCGGTGGAAGCGAGCCGCTAAGGGCTCAGTTCGAATCGGTACTGCTCTGACGGCGCACTTCTCCGATCAGCCATACACCCATAAATCCGAGCGACGACACACCGAAATAGATCAGCACCCACCGCAGAACCCGATCTGGATCGGCAGCTGCGTTGGCGAGCAGCTCAGCGGTTTTGGCAAGCAGGTTGTCCATCAGTTCTGAAGATCGGGGATCAGCGTGAGTTGGCGGACCGGTGATTCCTCGCTGACGAAACCCCAGGCTTCAAACACGGTGGGATCGGGATGCGTGATGCGCTGCTCCGTTCCATGGCGTTCCAGTTGGAACCCTTCGCTCGACATGCGCCGCATCAAACTGGCCGACTCCTCAAAGCGGGCAGCCATCGCCTCGAGGCTTGAGCAGTCAGCTGTGAGACCGGATTCACGCCAGGTGAAGTAGGTCATCTTGCCCTGCTGCCTCAAAACATGACTTTAAGGGATTTAAGCGGCATGAGGCTTTCGTTCTGAACATGAAAAATCCCCTGAGTATCTGGTAGGTCGTTCAGGCCTTCCTTCATTCAGGGCGCTTAAGTGTGGTCACTCCAAAATATAAAAATGTCGATCATTTTTTCTGCGTCAGGTTCAATCTTTTTCCGAAGATATTGGCTTTGTTTGGTGCGAAACTAAATTTAATCTTATTGGCGATCTGAATCACTGCATCATTGAGATCGCTTCAAAATGATGCTCCTTAGGATTGGATCAAAGATCAGGGACGCAGAGCCAGTCCGAGAACGACAAGCCCTGCTGTGACAAGCCAGAACGCAGGCACCACGCTTCGTTCATTGGCGCCCCCCAGCTCAAAATGGTGATGGAGTGGCGCCATGCGGAACACGCGTCGCCCTTGCCCATCAGGGCCTTTCGTGGCCTTAAACACCCAAACCTGGATGATCACGGAGAGGGATTCCGCCACGAAGACGCCTCCCATTACCAGCAGGGGCCAGAGGCTGTTGGACAACAGGGCCACACCGCTGAGGGCGGCCCCCATCGCCAGGGATCCCGTGTCGCCCATGAAGGCTCGAGCTGGGTTTCGGTTGTGCACGAGAAACCCAAGCCATGCCCCGGCCATGGCCATGCAGAAGCCAGCCAAGGCGGGATCTCCGTTGTCTCCTCGCAGCATCAGTTGAAGTGCCAGACCCGTAAACACCAGTGCTCCGCAGCCGCTGGCCAAGCCATCCAGGCCATCGGTGAGGTTGGTGGCGTTGCTCTCCGCCAGAACGACAAACAGCCCCAGCGGCCAGATCAGCAGTCCCAACGGCAGTTCAAGGCCAAAGGGCAAAGCAATGCTGCTGCTGATCCAGCCCTGCCAGGCAGCGATGGCAAGAAAGGCAGCCGCCGCCATGGCTTGCAGCAGCAATTTCCCTTGTGCTGTCAGGCCTGTATTGGTGTGTTTGGTGAGGCTGCTCCAGTCATCGATGCCGCCGATCAGCATGAACGCCAAGGTGAGTCCGGCCAGGCTGAGCAGTTGTTGCGACGCCACGGCGTCCCGTGTGATCAAGCTCCCGAGAATGACCCCAACGGGAACCACAAGAAGGCCCCCCATCGTTGGGGTTCCCGCCTTGCTCTGATGGGCTTTGGGGCCTTCCACACGGATGAACTGCCCCATCTTCAAGCGACGCAGAAGGGGAATGCCCAAGGCTGCAGTCGCTGTTGCGCAGACCGCTGAAATCAAGAGCGGCAGGCTCAGTTGCGCATTGGTGATCCATTTGTCGGCTGCAAAGCTGGTCATCAAGACCACCAGCATCAGCAAGCTGGCACTCAATGAGCCGTTCTCCCACCAAGAACGGTGGTTCGAATCCGTGGATTGCAAAGTGGCACTGGACTGGTCGCTGGGACCCTAGGTGAGTCGCTCAGGGTCGACCAGTCAGTGCTTGGGGGACGTCAGTCCTCCCACTGCTCCTCGTTTTGCTCGTCATCCTTGTTGTAATCCTCTTTCTCGCCCATGAGCGCAGAGAGTTCTTCCTCTTCGACGGTGCTCACTTCAGGTGATCCGGATTCTTCGTCGGCAACGAGACGACCGCTGGTTTCGAGCCAGGACAGGAGGTCGGGCTCCTCACGCAGGGGCAGCACGGGCGCAGGGTCGCGGCGCCCGTAGCGGGTGAGGGACGGGTTGACGCTGTCCAGGGCGTTTAAATCAACCAGAGCGCTCATGCAGGGAGGGACGCGGGCCAATCGACCACGATAGACCACGTGCTGTTTTTGGCCCGCCCTTGAACAAATCTGCGCTGCTCGTTTTTCTTTGGGGCCTGGCCCTGCTCATCAGTGCTGGCCTGCATTGGTGGGGTTTGCAGCGGCCTGAACCGTTGCAGACCTCTTGGGCGCTGGCGCTGCTGCTGGTCTTTTCCCCGGCGCTGGCGTTGGCTGGATGGTTGCTTGTGGATTCCTCAAAGGTGGCGGCCGGCGAGACGAGAGAATCAGACGATTGTGATCAGGAGACCCATTGATGGGCCGCGCCAAGAAGGTGGTACTCGCCTATTCCGGGGGAGTGGATACCAGTGTTTGCATCCCCTACCTCAAGCAGGAATGGGGTGTGGAGGATGTGATCACATTTGCCGCTGATCTCGGCCAGGGCGATGAACTGGAGCCGATTCGTCAGAAAGCGCTAGATGCCGGTGCCAGTCAGTCGCTGGTGGGAGATCTGATCGAGCCCTTCATTAAGGATTTCGCTTTTCCGGCGATTCGTGCCAACGCCCTCTATGAAGGCCGTTACCCCCTCTCCACGGCCCTGGCGAGGCCTCTGATCGCGAAGCGCCTGGTGGAGGTGGCCAGGGAAGTGGGTGCCGATGCTGTCGCCCATGGATGCACAGGCAAGGGCAACGATCAGGTGCGTTTCGATGTGGCCATCGCTGCGTTGGCACCGGATCTCAAGGTGCTCACCCCAGCCCGTGAGTGGGGCATGAGCCGTGAGGAGACCATCGCCTATGGCGAACGCTGTGGTCTGCCCGCACCGGTGAGCAAGAAGTCGCCCTACTCGATCGACCTCAATCTGCTGGGCCGCAGCATTGAGGCAGGACCCCTCGAAGACCCGATGGTGGCTCCGCCGGAGGAGGTGTTTGCGATGACGCGATCGGTGGAGGCTGCTCCGGATGTCTCTGAAGAGATCGAGATTGCTTTTGAAGCAGGCAATCCTGTGGCGATCAACGGTCAGCAGCTGGACCCCGTGGCTTTGATCCGTGAAGCCAACCGTCTGGCGGGCACCCATGGCATTGGCCGCCTCGACATGATCGAGAACCGGGTGGTGGGGATCAAATCCCGGGAGATCTATGAAACGCCCGGGCTGTTGCTGCTGATCCAGGCCCACCAGGAACTGGAAAGCCTGACCCTGGCTGCCGATGTGCTGCGCAGCAAGCGGCAATTGGAAATGCAGTGGGCTGACCTCGTCTACCAGGGGCTTTGGTTTGGCCCCCTCAAGAATGCTTTGGACGGCTTCATGGACCGCACCCAGATCACCGTCAATGGTGTCGTTCGTCTCCGGCTGCACAAAGGAACGGCCACGGTCACCGGACGCGGCTCAGCAGACAGCAGTCTGTACGTCCCCGAAATGGCCTCCTACGGCAGTGAGGATCAGTTCGATCACCGCGCTGCAGAGGGCTTTATTTACATCTGGGGTCTGCCAACCCGACTCTGGTCAGCATCCCAGCGCCGTTCAAGCTGAGCGCTGCAGTTTCTGCAGGAACTTGGGAAGCCTCAGAACCGGAAAACGCACAACGTTGTCGGGTTCTGAGCTTCCAGGCAGGGCCGGCTGAGACCGCTCGATCTGTTCTTGATCAACCTGTTCAGCCAGAAGTTGATAACGCTCCATAAAGGGCTCAAGCCGCTGTTGGAAGCGGCGTTCAAAAACGTCTGGCAGTTCGGCCAAAAGCTCGTTGTAGGCCTTGATCTCGCCCTCGAGCTCTGAAATTCTTTTTTTCAGCAATCGAATCACTTCAGCGTCGCCATGACGCTCGTTCCACACAGGTTCGGTTGGCTGAGGTTGGTCGTGTTTCGAATCCATGGGCGGACGGTATCGCCCACCCACGAATCCAACAATGCTGATCAGTCAGCTGATGCAGCGGCTTCGGCTTGTTGCTGTTGAGCAGCTTCGCTGCCCGGCATCACCCGAGGTGCGGGAAGGGGGCCGTCCTGCTTCACGGTCAGATAGCGGATCACGTCTTCACTGAGACGCATCGCTTTCTCGAGCACAGCAACTTGCTGGCCATCGCCGTTGTGGCTCAGCTGCACGTAAATGCCTTCCTTGTGCTTCGCAATGGGGTAGGCCAGACGGCGCTTGCCACGCATCTGGTTATCCAGAACGTCGGCACCAGCTTCCACGAGCATGTCGCGGTACTTGGTGACGTGGCTTTCAACTTCCTCCTCCGGAATGTCCGGACGAAGGATGTACATGGTTTCGTAATACGGATCGTGCGTCATGGGCAGCACCTAAGGGGCATCAGGCTCACCGGAGTGAGCGACGGATCCAACACCTTATCCCCTGGTGTGTCCCCGCACCTTCAGTAGAGCTGCATGCGTACGGCCTGGCTGATGCCGGGCAGATCAGGTTCGCGCCCGCGCCAGCACTCCACCAGGGCGAACAGAAGGATCGCCAGCACCGCCACCACGATCGTGCTGGAGAGGGTGCCCAGAAGCAGGCTGCCCCCAGCAATCGGTTGCAGCAGGATGCCAAACGCGAAGCTGAGCACAACGATCACGATGTCGGTGAGCAGGGCCTGCAGCGTGTTGAAGCGCAGGAAGTAAGGAACGGCTGGATTCCGCACTACCGCCAGAAACAGCACGAAGAAGAGCAGCAGGCCACCGAAGGGAACTCCCCGATCCAATTGGATCAGCGGTACCGCTGGAACGATCAGCAGCCTCAGCAACGGGATCTGGTTGAACACGCCGTCAGCCCCGAGGCCAAACGGAATGGCATCACTCCAGGGGAGCAGGTACACCAGCGGTGCAAGCAGCCGCTGCCAGAGGGGAATCTGCACGGTGGAGCTAGGGATTGTTTGGACCTTAGGCCGCAAGCGCAGTCACGGCGGCGCTTCGCATCGCCACGACAGGAACGTCATTGCGATCACTCCAGAGCCGCAGCGATGCAGCGCCCTGCTGCACCAGCATCTCAAGGCCATCGATGCAGCGATGGCCCCGTTGTTGCCCAGCGGCGAGCCAGCTGGTGGGCCTTGGGGTGTAGATCAGGTCGTACAACACCGCCTCTCCGTTCAGGCCTGACCAGAGTTCGGCCCCCAACGGCATCGCTTCGGGGTCACCGTGCTGTGCCATGCCCACCGGGGTGGTGTTCACAACGAGAGCCGCTTGAGCCACGCTCTCGTTGAGCTGAACAGCGTTGTCGAGACAGGCCGTCAGAGGGGCGTGGCCCTGCTGCAGATCAGTAATAAAGGCTTGCAGTGCCTCGCTTCGCCGTCCCACAACGGTGATGCTGCTGAGGTTCAGGGTCTGCAGACCGGCGACCACTGCTCGAGCTGATCCGCCGCAGCCGATCACCACGGCATCGCGTCCTGCCCAGGCGTCGTTGGCACCGAGGGGTGCCAGAAAGCCCTCCACGTCGGTGTTGGTGCCGAACCAGCCACCGCCTGTCCCTGGGATCAGGGTGTTGACGGCACCGAGTCGTTGCGCCAACGGGCTCAGCTCCTCGCAGAGTTCGGCGATGGCTTGTTTGTGGGGGATGGTGATGTTGAGGCCCTGGCAGCCCACGGCCCTGAGACCCTTCAACACCTGATCAAGGCTTTCGCTTTCGCAGGGCAGGGCCAGGTAGCGCCAGTTGAGCCCCATGCTTTCGAGGGCTGCGTTCTGCATCACTGGTGAAAGCGAGTGGCTCACTGGATTGCCAAGCAGGCCCACAAGGCTGGTGCCGCCGTTGATCATTGCCAGGGCCGGATCGCTCCACCAGCCTGCCTGTTCGGGAACCACACCTCGCCTGTCAGAGGGTCTGCTGTGGAGGATGAGCCCATTCAAATCACCATTTCTGGAGGTGGGCACCGATGGGCAAGGTTGTCGGCATTGACCTTGGCACTACGAACAGCTGTGTTTCCGTGATGGAGGGCGGTAAGCCCACCGTGATCGCGAACGCCGAGGGCTTCCGGACCACGCCCTCCGTGGTTGCATACACCAAGAACCAGGATCAGCTGGTGGGTCAGATCGCCAAACGTCAGGCGGTGATGAACCCAGACAACACCTTTTATTCCGTCAAGCGTTTCATCGGCCGTCGGGTTGATGAGGTGAATGAGGAGTCGAAAGAAGTGAGCTACGGAGTTGAGAAGGCTGGCTCCAACGTGAAGGTGAAGTGCCCGGTTCTCGATAAGCAATTCGCGCCTGAAGAGGTTTCCGCTCAGGTGCTGCGCAAACTGGCTGAGGACGCCGGTAAGTACCTCGGCGAAACCGTTAGCCAAGCGGTTATCACCGTTCCGGCTTACTTCAACGACTCCCAGCGCCAGGCCACCAAAGACGCCGGAAAGATCGCTGGCCTTGAGGTGCTGCGCATCATCAACGAGCCCACCGCCGCGGCTCTGGCCTACGGCCTCGACAAGAAGAGCAACGAGCGCATCCTGGTCTTCGACCTGGGCGGCGGCACCTTCGACGTCTCTGTTCTGGAAGTTGGCGACGGCGTGTTTGAGGTGTTGTCCACCGCTGGTGACACCCACCTCGGCGGTGACGACTTCGACAAAGTGATCGTTGATCACCTGGCCGAGACGTTCAAATCCAACGAAGGCATCGATCTGCGTCAGGACAAGCAGGCCCTGCAACGCCTCACCGAAGCCGCTGAAAAAGCGAAGGTCGAGCTGTCCAACGCCACCCAGAGCGAGATCAACCTGCCGTTCATCACGGCCACACCTGAGGGTCCCAAGCACCTCGATCTCACTCTTACCCGCGCCAAGTTCGAGGAACTGGCCTCGAAGCTGATCGACCGCTGCGCCATGCCTGTGGAGCAGGCGCTCAAGGACGCCAAGTTGTCCTCCGGTGAGCTGGACGAAATCGTGATGGTGGGTGGTTCCACCCGCATCCCGGCTGTGCTCGAACTGGTCAAGCGCATCACCGGTAAAGACCCCAACCAGACGGTGAACCCCGATGAGGTGGTGGCTGTCGGTGCTGCCATTCAGGGCGGTGTTTTGGCCGGCGAGGTAAAGGACATCCTTCTGCTCGACGTCACGCCCCTCTCCCTGGGTGTTGAAACCCTCGGCGGTGTGATGACCAAGATGATCACCCGCAACACCACGGTTCCCACCAAGAAGACCGAGACCTACTCCACGGCTGTGGATGGTCAGACCAATGTGGAAATTCACGTGCTCCAGGGTGAGCGCGAGATGGCGTCCGACAACAAGTCACTTGGAACCTTCCGTCTCGATGGCATCCCCCCGGCTCCCCGGGGCGTGCCTCAGATCGAAGTGACCTTCGACATCGACGCCAACGGCATTCTCAGCGTCACCGCCAAGGACAAGGGCAGTGGCAAGGAGCAGTCCATCTCGATCACCGGTGCGTCGACCCTCTCGGATTCCGAGGTCGACAAGATGGTCAAGGACGCCGAGGCCAATGCCAGCGCTGATAAGGAGAAGCGCGAGAAGATTGACCTTAAGAACCAGGCCGAAACCCTCGTCTACCAAGCTGAAAAGCAGATGGGCGAACTGGGCGACAAGGTCGATGCCGACGCCAAGGCGAAGCTGGAGGAGAAGCGCCTCAAGCTCAAGGAAGCCACCGAGAAGGACGATTACGACGCGATGAAGACTCTGCTGGAGGAATTGCAGCAGGAGCTCTACACCGTGGGTGCTTCCGTCTACCAGCAGGAAGGGGCTGCAGCTGGTGCGCCTGGTGCTGATGCCGGTGCTGGTGCCAACGCCGGTGGTGGCGACGCCAGTGACGATGTCATCGATGCAGAGTTCACCGAGACCAAGTGATCGGTTGAGCCACCAACGCGTTAGGGCCCTGTGGGGCCCTTTTTTATGCCTGTTGAACGGCAGCGGCGACCCACTCAGCGGTGCCAGGCGTGAGCAGAACGCCGTTGCGGTAGTGCCCACTGGCAAGGATCAACCCAGGTTCCAGCTCTTCCAGCAGAGGGGCCGGGCGATCCACGGGCCGGGCTCGCAGTCCGCTCCAGTGGCCAACCACCGTGGCTGAGCTCAGCCACTCCGGTGCGCGCTCATTCAGGCTGCGCATCAGAGTCAGAGGATCCTCTGAAGCGCGATCGCCCGGTTCCACGGTGGCCCCGAGCAGCAACTGTCCGGGTGCGGTGGGAATCAGGTTGAAGCCCTGATCCACCAGCACCGAGGGCCAGTTGCTCCACGCCGTCGGATCCGTTGTCAGTTGGAGCGACAGGGCCTGGCCCAACACCGGTGTCATCGGTCGGGCATGGCCCAGGGGTTCCAGCAAGGCATCCGAGCACAGTGCTGTGGAGAGCACCACAAGGTCGTGAACGGAGCTGTCTCCGTCGGTTCGATGCACACGCCAGTGGTTGTCGTTGCGCTCCAGACGGACCACCGCCGTGGCATTCAGCGCCACACTTTGCACTGCCAGCGCCTGCCGAAGGGCCAGTTGCAGCAGCAGTGGATCCACCCGACCGTCGTGACGAGAGTGGAGGCCACCGTGGCTGGCCGTCGGCCAGATCGCTGCTAGATCGGCGTTGGACACCATGTGTAGCCCCAGGTCAACGCGCTGGGCGGCCAGCGACTCCATCCGCTCAGCCGTTCGTTCGTCCTCGGCGATTTGCAGCAGGCCTGGGTGGAGCTTGAGCTCAGGCTCGTGAGCCTGCAGCGTTTCGATCCACTGCGGCCAGAGCTCCATGCTCCGGCGGCGCAGCCTCCAGCCTCGTCCGCTGCTGCGGCGAAACACGTGACCCATCAGCACCCCGAGGGATGCCGATGTTCCACTGAGATCGTTTGCTGATCCCTCGCGATGAACGGGTTTGTTCAGGCGAGGGTCGTAAAGGGAAACATCGTGCCCTTGCTGGGACAGATGCCAGGCGGTGCCGAGGCCGATGGCCCCGGCACCAATCACTCCAACGGAGCGGCTCAGCTGAAGGCCTCAGCAGGGATCAGATCGCTGTAGGCATCAAAGCCGGCAGCTACTGCGCTGTAGGACTTCTGCAGGCGGCTGAAGTCCTGCAGGCGTGCGGCTTCATCCAGATCAGCCAGAGCTTCTTTCAAGGAGCGGGCCACCTTGGTGGCCTCCTTGCGCTCGCTCTTGTCGAGGCGCTGATTGATGTAGAGCATTTCACGGCTCACTTCCTGCATGGGGCCATGCAGAAGGTTGCGGGTGAAGACCCAATCCTTTTCGCTGACCAGCCGGGCCAGATCAGGGAGACGGGATTTTGCGTCTTCAAAGGCTGCGGCTTGGCGGCGGATCACGCCCAGATCGTCAGGACTGATGCCGGCAGCATTGACAGCAGCCGGGGCCATAAGACCCAGGCTCAAAGCGACGCAGAGGCAGAACGCGGCAAGGCGGCTCAGAGCCTTCAGCATGGTGATTGAAAATTTGCTTGCGACTTTAACCAGCCCCTCCCGCGCGGGAGAATTTTGTTTTTCAAAGCGTTGTTGTGAGTGACGCCACGGTCATCCTTCAGATGATCTGCCCCGATCGGCCGGGCCTGGTCAGCGAATTGGCGGGTTGGGTGGCAGCCAACGGTGGCAGCATTCGTCATGCCGATCACCACACGGACGCGGGAGCTGGGTTGTTTCTCAGCCGGATTGAGTGGCAGCTCCAGGGATTCGGCATACCCCGGGATGTGCTTCCTGAAGCGGCTCAGGCGCTGGGACAGCGGCTTGGTGGGGAGGCGCAGCTCCACTTCTCAGACGAGTTGCCTCGCGTGGCGATTTTCGCCAGCAAGCAGAGCCACTGCCTGCAGGACTTGCTTTGGCGGGTTCAAAGCGGGGAGCTGCCGATGCAGGTTCCACTGGTCATCGCCAACCATCCCGACCTGGAACCCCTGTGCGCGTCGTTTGAGGTTCCTTTTATTTGTGTTCCGGTTAGTCGGGATACCAAGGCGGAAGCGGAGCAGCGGATGCTGCAGCTGCTGGAAGAGAACGAGGTTGAACTTGTGGTTCTGGCCAAATACATGCAGGTGCTGAGTCGTGATTTCCTCGAGCGTTTCCCCCAGGTGATCAACATTCACCATTCATTTCTGCCTGCGTTCAAGGGCGCTCAGCCGTACCACCGCGCCTGGGACCGTGGGGTCAAGCTCATCGGCGCGACGGCCCATTACGTCACTGAAGATCTTGATGACGGACCGATCATTGAGCAAACCACCGTTCCCGTCAGCCACCGGGACGAGGTGGAGGATTTGATCCGTAAGGGCCGTGACACGGAACGTCTTGCCTTGGCGCGGGCCCTTCGCCTGCATCTGCGCCGTCAGGTGATGGTGTATCGCGGGCGTACGGCTGTTTTTGCATGACTTCTGATCGCGGCGGTCAGGCCTTCCGGCTTGGCCTGTTTCTGCTCCCCTCCAGTGCTTTGCTCTCGGGCATCTGCCTGTTTGTGGCCTGTGTGAGCGGCAGTCGGGGTCGGGATCGGCCTGTTTGGCAGGCCCGCTGGACCCAGCCATTTCTGCTTGCTGCTGTGTTGATGCTGGTGGGGGCGCTGGGGGCGGAAACAGGATCTCTGGCCTGGGCTGGGTTGGGCAATTGGTTGCCTTTTTTCTGGGCCTTCTGGGCCTTTCAGCCCCATTTGGCCAGCGAACAGCAGCGCCGTCAGGCCGCTTGGATGCTGGTGGCTGGCACCTTGCCGGTGCTGCTCACCGGCCTGGGGCAAATGTTTCTGGGTTGGCAGGGACCCTGGCAACTTGGAGGTGGCGCCATCATCTGGTTCGTCGCTCCCGGTGGTCAGCCTCAGGGGCGACTCTCTGCCCTGTTTGATTACGCCAACATCGCGGGTGCCTGGCTCGGGGTGGTCTGGCCATTGATGCTCGCGGCTGTGCTGCGGCCGGATGGCTGGTGGCGGCGTGGTGCTGCTCTGATGCTCACGCTTTCCACAGTTCTGGCCGTTGTTCTCACCCAGTCGCGCAATGCCATGGGAGCGCTGGCTTTGTCGGTTCCTTTCGTGATGGGCCCGATTCAGTGGTTCTGGTTGCTCCCCCTGCTGCTGCTGCTGGCCTCTCCGTTGTTGTTGGTGGTGCTCCCCGGTGTCCCGTCCGGATTGCGCCAACTGGCAATGGCCTTAGTGCCCGAGCCGATCCTTGATCGACTCCTTGAACGGGGAGGGCCCACCGCTTGGAAACACACCCGTCTGGGGCAGTGGGGGTATGCCTTGGAGTTGGTTGCCGCCCGTCCCTGGCTGGGCTGGGGGGCAGCCGCTTTCAGCGTTCTTTATCCGATCTATGCGGCCAAGCGTTGGCATGGCCATTCCCACAATCTCCCCCTGGAGTTGGCGATCAGCCACGGCCTTCCGGTGATGCTGTTGGTTGTCGGGACGGTGCTTCTGTTGCTGGTGGTGGCTCTGCGGCGCGGAATCCTGCAGAAAGCACCCATGGAACGGGCCTGGTGGACCGCCACACTTGTGTTGGTGGCGATGCATGCCACCGACCTGCCGTTTTTCGACAGTCGGCTCAACATCCTGGGCTGGACGCTGTTGGCCGGTTTGGCTGCCTTCAACCAGGAGGTGGAACAGACTCCACCCCCAAGGCCTGATCGTGATGATCCCGCAGCGTCGCCGGAGCCAGGGGCCCCCTGAGGTGGGTCCAGGGGAGGGTCGTTGAAGCCTCCCATGCGTCGTGGATCACCCTGCTCCAGGGCGGCGGTGGTGGCAGGGCTGGTCCCGGCATCGGCTGGAGTTCGCCGTTGAGAGCAGCCCGGTAGGTCTTCTTCCAGCCGCCCATGCTTTCGCGGCCCTCGCCAACGGCTGCGATCACCGGCGCCAGGCGACGATCGCTGCGGGAGAGCAGGGCCTGAATCACGCTCCAGCCATAGCTCTCTGGGCGGAACTCGATTCCCTTCGGTTTCAACCGTTTGGCCAGACGTTTGAGGCGCTTCTCGGCTTCCGGTCGGACGCCCTGCCATTGGAAGGGCGTCTGGGCTTTGGGCACAAAGGTGCTCACCCCAAGGGTGAAGCGCAATCCAGCGGTTCCTTTCTTGAGCGCCAGCAGAAGATCCGCCGTTGCCTCGACGTCGTCATCCGATTCCGTCGGCAGGCCCACCATCCCGTAGAGCTTGAGACTTGAGAGGCCGCCCTGTTTGGCATGGCAAGCCGCTTCATGGATGGCCTCAGTGGTGAGTTTCTTGTTCACCACCTCGCGCATCCGCTCACTGCCGCTTTCAATGGCGATGGTGAGGGAGCGGCTGCCCCGTTTGGCCAGGATCCGACCCAAATCAGGGGTCACGGTGGCGGCCCTCACCGAGCTGACGCTGATACGGGTGTCATCGAAACGGTCCTGATCCAACCAGTGGAGCAGGTCGGAGAACTGTGGATGCTGGGTGACGGAGGCCCCCAGTAGGCCGAGGCGTTTTGTGGCTTGAAGGCCTTTCTCCACGGCCGGGATTAGGCCGTCATCCAACGATGGTGTCCGAAACGGCAGCGTCAGGTAGCTGGCCAGACAGAACCTGCATAGTTCAGGACAACTGCGCACCACTTCCACCATGTGGATGTCGGGCCAAGCGGCCTCGGGGGTGACCACCGTTGAGTGACTCAAGGTGTTCCCGCGCCAGGTCTGTTTTTCCACCAGGGCTGGAACCGCTGGATCGATCGGTTCCACGGCAATCAGCTCCCCGTCGGGGTCGTACTGCGGGGCATACAGCGACGGCACGTACACCCCCGGCACCTGAGCCAGCTGTCGCAGCCGCTCCGCTCGCGGTGCCTGTCGGCAGTTCTGCAGAGCATCGATGAAGGCGGGCAGCAGCAGCTCGCCGTCCCCGAGCAGCACGGCATCAAAAAACGGTGCCAGGGGCTCAGGGTTGGCCGTGAGCACCGGTCCGCCGCCGAACACGATTGGGTCCTCATCTCCCCGCTCCAGGGCCCAGACCGGAATCCGCTGGTTCTGCAGCAGCTCCGGCAGCACCGGTCCATCCAGTTCCCAGCTCAGGGAGAGCCCGAACAGATCGATGTGGCGTGGCATCGGATCACCCTGGTCGGTGAACAGCCGGCGCACGTCCACATCCGACCGCTGCGCAAGCGTTGCCCAGACGATCTGATAGCCGAGGCTGGTGATCCCCACGGAATAAGTGCTGGGAAAGGCCAGCACGGCCTTCAGGGCCTCGGGGTCCGGCGTGGCCGGATCGAACAGCAGCGTTTCGTTATTCAGCTGGGGCCTCCTGTTGGGCCTGATGGCGGGGATGGCGGCGTGAACGGACGTCTGTAGCGGTTGAGCTTCATCGCCATCCGATCTTCTGAGTCGAGTTCCATGCCCATCTGACGTTCGTAGATCGAGTGGGGGTGGAACAGTCGGGCGATGACGAAGCTGGTGAGGCAGGCCACCAGGATCGGTTTCAGGATCAGCAGATCCTTGGTGAGGGCAAAGGCCAGGAACATCGCCGAGATCGGCGTACGGGAACAGCCTGCAACGAAGGCACCCATGCCAGCGAACACGTAAGTGGTGGGCACGTGGCCGGTGAGGGCCTCAACGCCAATGCCGCCGGCCAAGCCAATGGCTCCTCCCAGCGTCAGCATCGGCATGAACAGTCCCCCTGGGGCTCCCGAGCCCGCCGCCAGACCGGTGCTGAAGAAGAGCACCACAAAGCTGGCGAGGGCCAGGCTGATGTCGGCCTTGCCGGCTCCGATCAGGTGCTTGAGTTCGCTGGGGTTATGGAAGGCATCCGGCAGGGCCGCATAGACGCAGCCCAGAACGAACCCGCTCAAGGTCATGCGCAGGATCAGTCGGTCTCCGAACCAACGGTTGCCCTGTCGTTGCATGGTGAGCACGTAGCGGGTGTAGAGCTCCGCCAGCACACCGATCACCACACCGAGAGCGACCAGATACAGCAGATCAACAGGCAGGAAGCGCACCAGGGGGGTGTATTCCCGTTCCAGTTGAAACCCGATGGTGCTGTTGAGCCCGCCGCCCCCGGGGTTGAGACCAAGAAAGCCGAGCACATCCGCCAGGGTGTCGGCCGAGAACGTGGTGATGATCACCAGCAGCAGGACCACGGGCCTCGCGGAGTGGAGCAGCTCCTCGATCGCGTAGATGAATCCACCGATCGGAGCGCTGAACACAGCGGCAATACCGGCACCGCCACCGGCGGCCACGATCACCCGGCGAAAGGCCACCGGCGCCCGCAGCCAGCGGGACATCTGCCAGGCCACGGAGCCGCCCATCTGAACGGCGGGGCCTTCCGGGCCCAGGGGGAAGCCTGAGCCGATCGCAATGATGCCGGCCACCAGTTTCACCAGGCCTACCCGCAGCCCCATCGGCACCGACCGGTGGCGTAGGAAGCCCATGATGTGGGTGATCCCGGCTCCGCCAGCGGCCGGAGACAGGTTGGTGATCAACCAGGCCGAGACCATCCCGCCGATGGCGCCGAGGGCGGGGAGCACCACCCATGCTGGAAACTCATCGAGCAGATCGAGCCGCCAATCCCGCAGCAAGTTGATGCCGCTGGTGAAGAGCAGGCCGGTGATGGCAGCCCCAAGGCCCGTGAGCGCCAGAGCCAAAACCACCACCAGCCAGCGGCGTTCCAACATCCTCCTGATGCTCCGGCTGGAGCCCAGGAGGTGGCGTCGTTGTTTGGGTTCGCTCAGGGCTGGCACAGATGAGGTGATCCGGGATCAGGCCTGAGCCAGAACGGTTGCTTCGTCGTCAGCACTGACCACCCGCCCCTGGTCTTCAAAGCCGCTGATCTGATCGAAGTTCAGGTAGCGGTAAAGCTCGTCGGAGAGGGGATCGATCTTCTCGGCCGCAATGCTTCGGTATTCGTCTGGGGTGGGGATGCGTCCCAGCTGGGCGCAGACGGCGGCCAGTTCGGCGCTGCCCAGGTACACCTGAGCACCTTTGCCCAGGCGGTTGTTGAAGTTGCGGGTGCTGGTGGAGAACACGGTGGTGTTGTCCTCCACGCGGGCCTGGTTGCCCATGCAGAGGGAGCAACCCGGCATCTCCATGCGGGACCCGGCGGCTTCGAAGGTGGCGTAGTAGCCCTCCTCTTTGAGGGTCTCCTCGTCCATTCGCGTTGGGGGGCAGACCCAGAGGCGCGCCGTGTTCTGGCCGGCGCCTTCCAGCACCTTGGCCGCGGCGCGGTAATGGCCGATGTTGGTCATGCAGGAGCCGATGAACACCTCCTGCACAGGGTCGCCAGCCACCTCGCTGAGCAGCTTCACGTTGTCGGGGTCGTTGGGGCAGGCCACCACCGGTTCGGTGAGCTCGTCGAGGTTGATCTCCAGCACTTCCGCGTACTCAGCGTCAGCGTCAGCGCTCATCAACTGCGGGTTTGCCAGCCAGGCCTCCATCTCTTTGATCCGGCGGGCCAGGGTGCGGGCGTCGCTGTAGCCGCGGGCGATCATGTTTTTGAGCAGCGCCACATTGCTGCGCAGGTATTCGCTCACCGTGTCTTCGGAGAGCTTGATCGTGCAGCCGGCGCAGGAGCGCTCGGCACTGGCATCGGTGAGTTCGAAGGCCTGTTCCAGCTTCAGGTCGGGCAGCCCTTCGATCTCCATGATCCGGCCGTTGAACAGGTTTTGCTTGTTGGCCTTCTCAACGGTGAGCAGTCCCCGCTGAATGGCCACCCAGGGGATGGCGTTCACCACATCCCGGAGCGTGACGCCCGGTTGCAGGGATCCGCTGAAGCGCACCAGAACCGATTCCGGCATGTCCAGCGGCATGGCGCCGATGGCGGCCGCAAAGGCCACAACCCCAGAGCCGCCTGGGAAGGAAATGCCGAGTGGGAAGCGGGTGTGGCTGTCGCCGCCGGTGCCGACGGTGTCGGGCAGAAGCATCCGGTTTAGCCAGCTGTGGATGATGCCGTCACCGGGCCGAAGGGCCACGCCACCGCGCTGGGCGAAGAAGTCGGGCAGTTCGTTCTGGGTCTGCAGATCCACCGGCTTCGGATAGGCGGCGGTGTGGCAGAAGCTCTGCATCACCAGGTCGGAGGAGAAGCCCAGGCAGGCCAGTTCCTTCATTTCGTCCCGCGTCATCGGGCCGGTGGTGTCCTGGGAGCCGACGGTGGTCATCAGCGGTTCGCAGCTGGTGCCGGGTCGGACGCCCGTGAGACCGCAGGCCTTGCCCACCATCTTTTGCGCCAGGGTGAAGCCCTTACCGGTGTCTGCTGGGGCTGAGGGGCGGATGAACAGATCCGAAGGGGTGAGTCCAAGCTTGGCCCTCACCTTGTCGGTCAGGGCGCGACCGATCATCAGGGGGATGCGACCGCCGGCCCGCACCTCGTCGCTGATCGTGGTGGGTTTCAGGTCGAACCGACTCACCACGCTGCCGGCCCGTTCGATCGTGCCGGCGTGGGGGCGAATGGTGATCACATCACCGGTGTTCAGTTCGGTGACATCGCATTCGATCGGCAGGGCACCGGAGTCTTCAGCGGTGTTGAAGAAGATTGGGGCGATCTTGCCGCCAAGGATCACGCCGCCCGCCCGTTTGTTGGGCACATGGGGGATGTCATTACCGGTGTGCCAGAGCACTGAATTGATGGCGCTCTTGCGGGAGCTGCCGGTGCCCACCACGTCGCCGACGTAGGCCACGGGATGGCCTTTTTCTTTCAGGGTCGCGATGGTCTTCAGGCCCTCTGGATCCCGGGTCTCGAGCATCGCCAGGGCATGGATAGGGATGTCCGGCCGGGTGGTGGCGTGGGTGGCCGGCGACAGATCGTCCGTGTTGGTTTCGCCTTCGACCTTGAACACCGTCACGGTGATGCTCTCGGCCAGTTCAGGTTTGGAGGTGAACCACTCGGCAGCGGCCCAGCTGTCCACTACTTGCTTGGCAAAGCGGTTGTCCGCTGCCAGATCCATGACTTCATTGAATGCGTCGTAGACGAGCAGCGTTCGGCTGAGTCCCTCAGCAGCACAGCCAGCCAGCGCAGCGTCGGAGTGCTTCAGCAGCTCGATCAGGGCGGCGACGTTGTATCCCCCCACCATCGTTCCCAGCAGGCGGGTGGCTTCCAGTGGTGACACCAGGGGGCTCTTGGCGTCTCCCTGAGCCACGGCGCTGAGCCAGGTGGCCTTCACGTAAGCGGCTTCATCCACACCCGGGGGGATTCGTTCGCTCAGCAGGTGCAGCAGGAATTCCTCCTCGCCGGCGGGAGGGTTCTGCAGCAGTTCGGTCAGTCCCTGGGTCTGCTCGGCGTTGAGCGGAAGAGCGGGAACGCCCTGGGCTTCCCGGGCGGTGGCCAGCTCGCGGTAAGCGCTCAGCATGGAGATCTCTGTGCAGGGATGATCACCATTCTTCCGGACCGTGTCTGTTGCCAGTGAGCGGGGTGCGTAGCCTTGGTCGGAGTCTCGCGTCCAGTCATGGCCACCACCTCCGATTTGCATGTGGTGGAGACACGTCCCTTGGTGGCCCCTGCTGTGTTGCATCAGGAGCTGCCCATGGACGCTGCGGCGCTCGAGACCGTGGCATCCGCCCGCCAGCGCATTCAAGACATCCTCAGTGGCCGTGATCAGCGCTTGCTGGTGGTGGTGGGTCCCTGCTCCGTGCACGACGTCAAAGCTGCCCGGGAGTATGCCCAGCGCCTGGCTCTGATCCGCGAGCGCTTGAAGGATCAGCTCGAGGTGGTGATGCGGGTGTATTTCGAGAAGCCGCGCACCACGGTCGGCTGGAAGGGGTTGATCAACGACCCCCACCTCGATGATTCTTACGACATCAATACCGGTCTGCGGCGGGCCCGGGGATTGCTGTTGGATCTCTCCCGTGAGGGGATGCCTGCTGCAACGGAACTGCTCGATCCCGTGGTTCCGCAGTACATCGCCGATTTGATCAGCTGGACTGCGATCGGCGCCAGGACGACGGAAAGTCAGACCCACCGCGAAATGGCCTCAGGGCTGTCGATGCCGATTGGCTACAAGAACAGCACCAACGGCAGCGCCACCATCGCGATCAATGCCATGCAGGCGGCAGCGAAGCCGCATCACTTTCTCGGCATCAATCGCGAGGGTCATGCCTCGATCGTCAGCACCACGGGCAATCCCTATGGCCACCTCGTGCTGCGCGGCGGCAGCCAAGGCAGCAACTACCACTTGGAGGCTGTGGAGGAGGCCGCAGCCGAGTTGAGCAAGGCCGGTCTGCAGGATCGTCTGATGGTGGATTGCAGCCATGCCAACAGCAACAAAGACTTCCGCCGACAGGCGGAGGTCCTGGCCAGCGTTGCCGAGCAGTTGCGGGGTGGCTCCAACCACGTGATGGGCGTGATGATTGAGAGCCATCTGGTGGAAGGCAACCAGAAACTGAACGCCGACCTGACGCAGCTGACCTATGGCCAGAGCGTCACTGATGCTTGCATCAGTCTCGAGACCACCGAAGCTTTGTTGGATGATCTGGCCGCGGCCGTGGCCAGTCGCAAACAGACGGTCACCGCCTGAGCATCAACGCTTGGCTCAGCCCACCAGTTGACTCCACAGCATTCCAACGCTGAGGGGAACGCTGAGGTTGTCGAGACCACCCCAGCTGAGCTGTTCCAGCCCGGTTGCGATGGCAACCATGCCCAGGGTTGCCGGAAGGGACAGGTCAGCCCCCGACCATCGCGCCAGGCCGATCAGCACCAGGATTGAGACAACGGCCATGGTCATTGTGCCGACACTTGATTTGGTCTGACCAAAAAGAACCCATTTCGGGGACTTGACGTTGCGGCCGATCAACCCTGCAAGGCCATCCCCCAGGGCCATCACGAGAACCCCGGCGGACACCGCATCGGCTCGGGTTGGCCAGAACAGCAGAAGCAGCGTTGTGATCGCGATGCCGTAGGCGATGGTGCCGTAGCTGTTGCGATCAACATCCTCAACGGCGGGGATGAAACGCCATTGGTGGTTCATCGCCGTCAAAACAGTGATCACCGCCGCGACAGGCAGGGCAACGACGAAGGGAATTTGAAAGAACCAGGCCAAAGGAACCACGGCTCCGGTTCCGATGTGCACAATCTTTCGGCTCAGTTCCCGTTGGTTCGGCCGAAGCCGACGACACAACACAGCGCCTGCTGTCACCATCGCCATCCAGATCAGGATGGCGATGGGTCCGGTGAAGGAAAGCAAATTGCTTAGGCGGCTTGTTGGTGGTTGGTCATCGCGCGCAGCTTGAGAATCGCTTTGGCCTCGAGCTGTCGGACGCGCTCACGGGACACATTGATCTGACGACCGATTTCCGCAAGGGTTAGAGGCTCTTCACCTCCGAGACCGAACCGCAACTTCAGAATCTTCTGCTCGCGCTCGTTCAACTGCGACAGCCAGCCGCCCAGATGTTCCTTCTGGATGCTGCGATCCATCCCTTCCATCGGCTCTTCACCGTTGGGATCCGGGATCAATTCGCCCAGGGTGCTGCGATCTTCCTCGCCACGGGCATGGGCATCGAGTGATGCACAAGGTGCGCTCTGGGAGATCAGATCCTCCAGTTCCCGCGGTTCGATGCCCATGGCACTCGCTAATTCCAGCCGATTCGGTTGACGGCCGAAGCGGTGGGACAGCTCCCGGGAGATGCGACGCATCTTGGAGAGTTTTTCGCTGATGTGGATCGGCAGGCGAATGGTGCGGGCGCTGTTGTCGATGGCCCGCGTCATGCCTTGGCGAATCCACCAGTAGGCATAGGTGGAAAATTTGTAGCCCATGGCGGGGTCGAACTTGTCGACCGCTCGTTCCAGGCCGATGGCACCTTCCTGAACCAGATCGAGCAGTTCCAGGCCCTGGTTCTGGTATTTCTTCGCCACGCTCACCACGAGACGGAGGTTGGCGGCCATCATCCGGTCGCGGGCGCGTTTGCCCATGCGGATCTTGTGACGATGCCGGGAGGTCAGCTCCTCCTCCGGCAACTCCTGAAGTTGCTTCATCGCTTGCACATGGTGTGCAAGTTCGATCTCTTCAGCTGCCGTCAGCAAGGGAATGCGCCCGATGCTGCTCAGATAAAAACCGATGGAGTCGGTGGCAAGCCGTCCTCCTTGTCGAGTTGATGGTCGACGTCCAGTGGACGGCAACGCAGGTTCCTTCCGAGACGACTTTTTTGTCGTGCCGGAAGATTCCAGAGGGATCCCCATCACCCTGGTCTCCTGAATGAATTTGGGCTGAACTTAGCACCAGGCAACAGCGTTGACTGTTTCGAATCGAAAGAATTTCAGGAGCTGAATCTTTGGCCTTTCAAAACAACTGATTTGGCTGTGATCGTGGCCGCTTCAAGTTTGTTTTTGAAGCAATGTTGTGTATCGGACGTCACAGACGCATTCACTTCTCAAAATCAAAAGAATCACAAGGATTGGATGCCGTTGCTCCATTCCTTGACCAATTGCATCTGGGAATTACGTTCTGAGTCACCATTTTCCGGTTTGCGCTGCACAAATGTGCCGTCGCTCTCCATGTCCCAGGCTCCCTGGTTGTCATTGAAGTACAGCTGCAGTAGGCGTTCTAGTTTCTGGCGATGTTCTGGATGTTCGATCGGTGTGACCGCTTCAATGCGGCGGTCGAGGTTGCGGCTCATCCAGTCGGCACTACCGATGTAAACCTCCGGAGCGCCGCCGTTGGCGAACGAGAAGATTCTCGAGTGTTCCAGGAATGGGCCGATGATGCTGATCACCCGAATGTTTTCACTCAGTCCTTCGCGACCGGGATAGAGGCTGCACATGCCGCGAATGATCAATTCGATCCTGACTCCGGCTTGGGACGCTTCATAAAGAAGCGCAATGATCGTTGGGTCCACCAGGGAGTTCATTTTTGCTCGGATTACGGCCTTTTGGCCCTGCTGGGCATGTTCAATTTCGCGGCGGATCAACAGTTCCATGCCTTTCCGCAGGGTGACGGGGGCCACGAGCAGGCGACGAAAACTTTGCTGCTTGGAAAAACCGGTGAGGTAATTGAACAGTTCCACCAGGTCTTGCCCCAGTTCCTGGTTGGCTGTGAGCAGGCCCAGGTCGGTGTAGAGCTTGGAGGTTTTGGAGTTGTAGTTGCCCGTTCCGATGTGCGCATAGCTCTGAAGCTTCTCCTTTTCCTTGCGCACCACCAGAACAATCTTGGTGTGGGTTTTTAGCCCGAGCACCCCGTAAACAACATGAACCCCGGACTGCTCCAGGTGCCGGGCCCATTGGATGTTGTTGTCTTCGTCAAATCGCGCTTTCAATTCCACAAGGGCCATCACCTGCTTGCCGTTTTCGGCGGCTCGGATTAGTGCAGCGATGATCGGGGAATCTTTTGACGTGCGGTAGAGCGTCATCTTGATGCCCATCACCTGGGGATCGTCCGCTGCCTGGTTGATGAACTCTTCGACGGTTGTCGAGAACAGTTCGTAGGGATGGTGCAGAAGGATGTCCTGACGGCGAATCACCGAAAAAATGGATTCGAATTCATCCGGCTTGATCGCTCCTTCTTCCACCAGGTGTTGCTGACTGCGGGCAAGCAACGTTGGTGTCTGGCCCCCGTGGGTTCGGCTCTTGAGGTTCGGTAGCGGTAGTGAAGTCAGGCTGAGCAGGTCGTCCAGCCCCAGGGGGCCATCGATGACATAGAGGTCTTCCACTTCAACGCTGAGTCCCGTCATCAGCATCTCCACCACGTCCTGAGGCATCTCGTTGGGAACTTCGAGGCGCACCACCTCTCCGCCCATTCGTCGTTTTCGCAGCCCTTGTTCCAAGGCCAGCATCAGGTCATCAGCTTCCAGATCCCTCAGTTCCAGATCTGCATCCCTGGTCACTCGGAAGAAGTAGTGCCCTTCGATTGTCATGCCAGGGAACAGCTCCTTCAGGTTGAAGGCGATCACCTGTTCGAGAGCAATGGCAGTGTGAACGGGTTTGTGCTCCTGGCCGCTCAGGTCTGACGGGATGGCGATGAAGCGAGGAAGATTTTTCTGGGGAACTTTGACCCGTGCAAATTGTCGTTGTCCTGTTTCTGGATCAACAACCACGGCGGCAACGTTCAGGCTCAGGTTGCTGACGAAGGGGAACGGATGGGCGGGGTCCACAGCCAGGGGTGTGAGCACCGGAAACACCGACGTCTGGAAGGTGTTATCAACCCACTGGCGTTGGTCGTCGTTGAGCTGTTTGTAATCGAGTAGCTCAACCTTGTGCTCGAGCAGCTTCGGCCTCAGATGTTGGCGGTAATGCACCTGTTGCTCTCGCAGCAGGGGAATCAGTCGCTCTCGGATCGCCAGCAGTTGCTCCAGGGGTGACTTCCCGTCCTCACTCGGTTTGCTGACGCCCGCCTCCACCTGAGACTTCAGTGACGCCACGCGAACCATGAAGAATTCGTCGAGGTTGTTGCTGAAGATGGCGCTGAACTTGGCTTGATCGAGCAGAGGTGTGCGCGGATCCAGGGCCTGGGCCAGCACCCTCTCGTTGAAGGCGATCCAGCTCAGCTCCCGGTTGATGTAGTGCTCCGGGGCTAATGCTGCTGCGCACATGGGCTGAACGTCTCGGCGCTGGTGTCGTTAGCCGAAACGTAGCAATCAGGACTGGCTTGGTTGTGTGTCGGAGATGTCCGGCAGAGGGCTGCCGGCCACTAGGCCGATCACGATCACCAACACGGTTGCCGCTGCGGCAAAGGGGCTCACTGGACCCAGAAGGTCGTAGCTCAATCCCGCCAAGGGTGGACCGAGAAAACTGCCCAAACTTTGCAGGGCCTGAAGGCTGCCGAGGGCGCTGCCTTGCCCCTCCCGACCTAGGCGCCGTGACACCAGGCTGCGCAGGCTTGGTGTGACCAGGCCGGTGCCCAGGGCCAGGATGCCGACGGCGATGAAGATGGCGCCGGCCCGATCGGATGCACCGACGCTCGGTATCAGCAGGCATCCAATGATCACCAGGCCCAGGCCCAGCAAGGTCAGACGCCATTCACCAAACCGTTTCACCAGGGGCCCGATTAGCCCTCCTTGGACCACGGTGGCGACGACCCCCACGACAAGGAACGCTGTGGTGGCCAGTTCAGGGCCCCAGCCGAAGCGTTGCTTGAAATAGAGCACCAGGATGGCGGTGAACCCGTTGAAGGCCAGAAAGAACAGGAAAAAGGCTCCGCACAGTCGCCCCACGCTGGGGTTCATCAGCACCTGGCTGAGTCGTGCAAAAGGATTTAGGTCGCGTTTTCTGGGCAGGCTTTTGCGCGAGTCCTGAGGATGGGTTTCCGGCAGCAGATTGAGCACCACCAAGAGGTTGAGAGCAGCGAAGCCTGTGGCCACCCAAACGGGAAGGGACACCGACACCTGGGCCAGTTGCCCGCCAACGAAGGGCCCAAGGATGAACCCCAAGCCAAAGGCCACGCCGATCAAGCCGAAGGCACGGGCCCGCTTGTCGGGAGGAGTGATGTCCGCCAGCACGGCGCTGGCCGTCGCTGCCGTACCGCCACTGATGCCGTCAATGATCCGAGCTGCGAACAGCAGCAACAGGGGAAGCAGGCTTTGGCTGGGCCAAGGCAGTGAAACCGTTACTGCAAACAGGCCGAGTCCCACCACGGATCCTGCGACGCAGATGCTGATCACGGGGCGGCGGCCGTACCGATCACTCAGCGCGCCGATCAATGGGGTGACCAGGAACTGAGCGAGGGCATAGCTTCCCGCCAACAAACCCAGGGTTCGTCCGTCTGGGGCGAACTGGGCGAGGAGAAAGGGCAACAGCGGAAAAACAATGCTTTCGCTGAGCCGGTCGTTAAGCAGCGTGAGAAACGCGCTGAGCAGTGTGGGAATCCGAGGACGCTGCAAGCTTGCTGCCACGCAGGAGAGACTCACATTCCAACAGGCGGCTGCCATGGCTTTGCGTCCGATTGCTCCGGAGGATCAACCGCTGTTGCGGGAGATCTATGCCGATGCGATCGAATCGCAGGCTCCCCTCCTTTATTCAGATGAACAAGTCAGGGCTTGGGCGGCCCTGGCTTGGTTGCCCGGCGTGCTCGACGCGAGCTTTCGGGAAGGCTCGGGATGGCTCACCACCGATGGTTCAGCGTTTGCGATCCGCCATCCCGAAGATCGTTTGTCGCTGCTCTATTGCCGTGGTTGTGCGTCGAGGCGGGGGCATGGCAGTGCGCTTCTGAACCGGATTGAGGCGGATGCGCTGGCGTCCGGCGTCCGGCATCTGCGAACGGAGGCCAGCCAGTTCAGCCGACCGTTGCTGGAGCGACGTGGCTGGTGTGTGGAAACGCCGGAGACGATCCTGATTGGAGGCGTTCCGTTCGAGCGCTATCGGATGGTCAAGCTGCTCCGCCAAGCGCAGAGTTGATCGAGCATGGCTCGGGCCTGGCCCGTTTGCAGAGCAGACGCTGCCAGTTGAATGCCTTGTTCCAGGGATTCACAGCAGCCGGAGAACCACAGATAGGCGCCGGCGTTCCAGCGCACGGCGTCGCAAAGAGGGCCTTTGTGCTGCAGTGCGTTTCGCGCCTGATCGGCCCAGGTGTTGTCGTCAGTCCATTCCACATCGGCGTCGTGACAGCCATGGTCCCGGGGGTGCAGGATCAATCGTTCCGCTTCGCCGTTCCGCACCCGGGCCGTGATGCAGGCCCTGCCGATGGGCAGGTCGGTTCCTCCTTCCAACCCTTTCACGGTGAGGACATCGGTTTCTCCGGCTTGCTTCAGGGCTTCCCAGGCGCGGGCTTCTGTTGGTGGGTGGACAAAGCCACTCACGAGAAGATGGTCGCCTTGATGGGGTGTCCAGAGGAGTTCCAGGCTGGCAACCGGGGGACGCTTGCCCAGCTCCTCGCGGTAGCCGATCAGGGTTTCCGCGATGGGGAAGTGATCCGGTTGGTGGATTAGGGCGAAGCCGTTCTGCTGGAACCCCTCTGCAACGGCGCTGATCGGCAGACCTGTGAGGTCGAGATTGAGAAGGCGGAACAGGTCAATAGCGGTGACGCCGTATTTGATCGGCATCCGGTCACCGCCCTGCAGAACCACCGGCTGACCACAGGCCAGCAGCACCAGCGCGGTGAGCGGGTATATCGGCGCTGTGCGCGTGCGCCCGTCATAGGGCATGCCGAAACAGAGCGGTGTTCGACTGCCAGCGGTGGATTGCAGCACCGGTCCGTGGGTTCGGTAGGTGTCGAGCATCCCCGTGAGTTCTTGGGGCTCGGGTCGTCGGATGCGATGGGCAATCAGGAAGGCGCCGATCTGTGCGGGCGTCGCTTCGCCCTGCAGCATCAGCTCCATGGCATCAGCCGCTTCCTCGCGACTCATCCCTTTGCTGGTGTGTTCGCCGCTTCCCACCTTGCGCAGGTGCTGCTTGAAGCGGTCGCGGCCGGAGAGAACTGCGCTCGTCA
Organism: Synechococcus sp. MU1617; assembly: GCF_020514235.1. NCBI lineage: Bacteria > Bacillati > Cyanobacteriota > Cyanophyceae > Synechococcales > Synechococcaceae > Synechococcus > Synechococcus sp. MU1617. Next base: position 244,466 of record NZ_VTLB01000002.1, on the reverse strand, counting down.
AAGGTCCGGCCTCAAGCTGTGGCCAGTCTTCAGGAGCGACTCACCCGGTAGGGGTAGCAATTGCTACGAAAGCTCAGGGCCTGCTCAGCCGTGATAACCCTTCGAAGCTGCCATGACGTGGATGCTCAGGGTGGTGGCGTCCTTCGGCGTAATAGAGCCGTTCCAGGATCAGTTGGGGCGCTGTTATTGGAGGAAGGAATTGCGCCTGAAGCAGGGTTGCCATGGATTGGAAAAATTGGCTCATTTCAAATTTCTTCTCTAACTAATTTCACCCGCATCATGGGTTTGTTTGCTGTGCTTGTTGCTTCAAAATAGGCTGTTGTTTTGTAGCTGATGCTTCATTGTTAAGCCTGCGTTTGCGCAACAGTTTCTTTGCTGCTGAGACGTTCCAGCTTGGGACGCTGTTTTTGAAGCGGCCATAACAACTTTTCGTTCAATCATGACTGTTTCAGCTGTTCCTTCGACCCCGTCGTTGTCAGCTCCTTCTCAGGAGACCGTCACCGCGACCTTGATGGCCGCCAAGAAAGCCAAGGGAATGAGCTTTGCCGATCTGGAGTCGGCCATGGGCCTTGATGAGGTCTGGATTGCTTCCTTGTTCTATGGACAAGCCACGGCCTCCAAGGAAGAGGCTGAAAAGCTGGCTGAGCTGCTCTCCCTTGATCCGGCCATCACCGCCGCTTTGCAGGAGTTCCCCACCAAGGGAAGCCTCGATCCTGTGATTCCCACTGATCCCTTGATCTATCGCTTCTACGAGATCATGCAGGTCTATGGAATGCCTCTGAAAGATGTTATTCAGGAACATTTTGGTGACGGCATCATGAGCGCGATCGACTTCACGCTTGATGTCGACAAAGTGGAGGATCCCAAGGGTGATCGCGTCAAAATCACCATGTGCGGCAAGTTCCTGCCTTACAAAAAGTGGTGAACAACCAAATGCCTTGATTGAGGGCATCATGGCCCCGCAACAGCGGGGCCTTTTTATTGGCGGAACTGTTGGCTTAGTTGGGTGCTGGCCATCTTGCGTCGATTTTCGTCATTCAGGTCCTGGCTCAACTCCAGAAGACAACGCTGACTGGCAGGTGTGGCGATACAACCGAGCGCGCGGAACGCGGCCTCGGCAACAGGCAGTGAACCGTTGCGACACAGGTCTGCCAGCTTTTCGCTGATCAACGCGCCATCGCGGCGTTGCAGAACCCGAATGGCCGCCACAACGACTGGATCGCGAAAATCATTCAACACCTCTTGGCAGAACTGCAGCAGTTCATCGTCGTCAAGGCAGTGGGACCGGAAGCTGAGCAGTTGCAGGCCGGCCAGTCGGTGCAGTTGGCCTGGGTGATGCAGGCAATTCACCACCACGGATTGCGGAACTTCGGCGCCCCAGCAAGCCAGAGCCTGAACCACCATCAGATTGGCGTCCTCATCGTCCGAAGTTTGCTCGAGTTGAGCCAACAACCAATCTCGGGCCTCACTCTGGTGGCATAGCCCTGCTGCCATCACTAAATCGGGCAGAACCCCATGGCTAGCGAGGAGTTCTTGAATCACGGGCCAGCCGCGCTCGGCTTGCATCCCCAGTTTTTCGCAGAGGGCTCGTCGCAGATCAACAGAAAGGCTGGGGGAGTAGACCTCCCCCAGCCAAGAAGGCTCCAATGGAGCGCGTCGTGATCGGGCGAGCCGTTCCCAGAGAACGGCTTCCTCGTTCATGGATGGATCAGCGGGCACCCAATTCAGCAGCGAGCTCACGCTCCAGCTTTTCATCGTGCTCGGTCGGCAGCACGTTCTCCATCGGAGTGCGGTGGGTGCTGTAAAAGAGCATGCCGATGAACACCATGCCGCCAACGATGTTGCCGAGGGTGACAGGCAGGAAGTTCCAGAAGATCACCTTGGTGAAGGGGACGCCTGAACCGAGGATCGGGCCGGCGGTGTGCAGGAACTGGTTCACCACGATGTGCTCCATGCCCATCGATTGGAAGGCGGTGATCGGAAGCCAGCAGGCCAGGATCTTGCCGGGAACGCTCTTGCTCACCAGAGCCATGGTCACGCCCAGGCAAACCAACCAGTTGGCCACCAGTCCGCGCAGGAAGGCGAGGAAGAAGCCCATGCTTCCCAGGGCCTCGTACTTCTTCTCAACGTTGATTTGATTGAGGGCCATGATCTTCTGAGCCACGGCATCCCAGATCGGTGGGCCGACGTTGTCAGCAGCGCCGTCCATAGTGCCGCTGGTAAGGCTGATGGCCATGATCACGGCCACAACGGCGGTGCCGATCCAGTTGCCGATCCACACCCAGGCCCAGTTGCGGAAGGTGGCACCCCAGGTGCTTTTGCCAGCCCAGGTGGCCATCGGCAGCAGAGCGAAGTTGCCGGTTACCAGCTCCATGCCGAACAGCACGATGCTGGCGAAGCCGAAGGGGAAGAGCAGTGAGCCCACGAAGGGGGCTTTGACGGTGATGCCCACGGTGAGGGCCAGGATCACTGCCAGGCCGAGAATGGCTCCGGAGTAAAAGCCACGGATCAGCAGGTTTTTCACGCTGACCGTTGATTTTTTGCCGCCGGCGGCAATCATGCCGTCGACAAGCTCATTGGGGAGGACGTAGTCCATCGGATGAGATTGAGAGTTGGACGAAGGTTTTGATGTCAACCGCTGATGCGGTTCATCAGGCGGGAGAACAGATCAGGGCTGCCGCCCTGACGGTTGATGGCGGCTCCGTCGCGACCACTGGCGCTGAGCCAGTTGACGAAACGAGAGAACACGTCGTTGCGGTTGGCCATGACGGTGAGGGGGGTGGTCGATGCGGGGAGCCGTGACTTCAAAAGGAAGCGTCACGGCGACCGCAGCGATCAGGCCTTGGGGGTGGCCCCGAACTTGTCGATCAAGACCTCTTTGAGAGCGGCTTTGATCTCATCGGCAGGGATGGCTTTGCGATGGATTTCGCCGATGCTCGGGTTGGCACCTTGGGACCCACCGATGGTCATCGTGTAGCCCTCGCCCATCACGCCTTCACTGTTTTTGGCCTTGGTGCCGGTGAGGCCGATGGCACCCATGTAGGCCTGGCCGCAGGTGTTGGGGCAGCCGGTCCAGTGGATCTTCAGCTCCTCAGGAAGATTGAGCTCTTGGTCGAGTTGCTTGGCCGCTTCCAGGGCTTGGTCCTTGGTGTTGGTGAGGGCAAAACCGCAGTAGGTGTTGCCGGTGCAGGACACCGTCCCTGCGGAGATGTGACCGGGCTCCAGTGGGAAGCGCTGCACCAGGGCATCAGCCTTTAAAGCCTCGAGCTTGTCGTTGGGAAGCCCCACGAGGATGACGTTCTGGTCTTCCGTGAGACGCACTTCCCCACTGCCGTAATTGAGGCTGGTGGTTGCGAGATCCTGCAGATCCTGGGCGGTCAGGCGACCAACAGGAACGTGAAGACCTGCGTAGGAGAGCCCTTCCTGTTTCTGGGGATGGAAGCCGTAGTGGGAGCGGGGCGTGGTGTTGAACACGGACCCAGGATCGGGGGTCAACGGACCGAAGAGTTCTTCAACCTGGCTGCGGAACACGTCGTGGCCCACTTGATCCAGGTAGAGGCGGAAGCGGCCTTTGGGGCGCTTGTCGCGCTCACCGTTGTCCCGCCAGAGCCGGATCACGGCGTCGGTCATCTTGCAGATTTCGTCTGGTTTCACCCAGGCGTTCAGGGGAACGGCATAGGCGTTCATCTGCGATGACAGAACACCGCCGATCCACACACCAAACCCCATCAACCCATCGCGTTCCACGGGATGAAAAACGATGTCGTTGTGGAGCAGGAAGTTGTCCTTCGCGCCGGCAACGGCGGTGTTCCATTTGCGGGGCAGGTTGGAATACTCCGGGTTGCCCTGGCAGTTGTTGGTGAGGAAGTTCTGCAGCTCGGTGGTGTAATGCCGCGTGTCGACGATCTCGTTGGGATCGATGCCGGCGATGGGATTTCCGGTGACGTTGCGAGGGTTGTCGAAGCCGGATTGGATCGTGCTTAGGCCGGCTTCCTTCAGCCGCTTGAGGATTTCGGGTAGGTCGCCCAGCAGCACGCCGCGCAGTTGCAGGTTCTGACGCGTCGTGATGTCACAGCTGCCGTTTTCGCCGTAGCGCTCAACGATGGAGCCAACCACCCGCAGCTGATCGGCCGAGAGCACGCCATTGGGCACCCGCAGCCGGAGCATGAACTTGCCTGGCGTTTTCGGGCGCCAGAACATGCCGTACCACTTCAAACGCAGCTGAAGGTCGGTTTCATCCACCTGCTCCCAGCCAAGCTCGGCGAATTTTTCGATTTCGCTGCCGACCAACAGGCCATCTTTGGCCGCCTTGTTCTGCTCGATCTTGTTGAGCTTCTTGCCATCCAGGTAAGGCCTGGAGGGAGAGCTAATGGTCATAAGTCGATTAACGAGTGGGCGGATTGATTGCTCAAAGATGAGGCGCGAATCAATCGAGATGGCCCGAAGACCGGCAACGCTTCAAAACGAAGGGGAGCGTTGGGATGACTGAATAAACACTGCGATGGCAACCCTGGTCCGTAACAAAGAAAACACTTTTGGCGTTGATCAATGCCAGGGCTATGTTCTGCCTGATTTGTAATGCCGGCTACATCTGGGGGTTCCCGCGAAGCCGTAAAAGGCAACCTGTTTCGGCCTCAGTATTGGCGTCCAATTTCGCCAACCATGCGCACCGCTCCGGCCCGGAGCATCTGCCAAACGCGCTTCATCGCAGCGAAGTCTTGGTCGAGCTCGGAGGGTCCAGCGGGTCGGTCGAAGCGTCGGTCGTACCGGTCATAACGGGTCTCCCTCGGCTCGTATCCCTGGCTGTACCGGTCGTCCCGGACGTCGTACCGGTCGTACCGCTCAATGCGTCCGTCAAGCGGCTCCCGGTAGGAACGGCTGTCCAATGGGGCACGATCAAAACTACGGCGGGGTGCCATGACTCATCCAACGTTCACAACGAACCGATGACATCAGCTGGTGCGGTCATCGATCCGTGGCCATTGCTACGGAATGACGCTTCTGATGGGCGGCGGCATGGGTTGCATTTGGTGGTGCATGGCCGCAGTGGCGGCATCGTTCCGGACTGTTTGGCCTCCCTGCCCGATCTCCTGGCCCCGCGGCGATCAGCGCCTGTGCAGCTGGAAGTGTTAACGGCTGAACAATCCTTGTCGGCGCTTCCCCAATCTTCTTGGATTGTTCCGTTGCTGCTATTGCCTGGGGAGCATGCCCGAACGGACGTGCCGGCGATTCGGAACAGGCTTCGTGGAGCCGGATCCAGTGTGCGTTTGCTTCCCTTTCTGGGCTCTTGGATCATCTGGTGGAACGCTGTGCTTTCAGCACTTCCGGCGTCTGATCGCGCTGATGCCGTGCTGGTGCACCACCCCCTGCGCCCGGGAGTGGCGGATCGCTTCCTCGCGATGCTGGCGTCTCGCCTGGGCTTGCCATTGGTTGCCTTTGATGCGTGGCCCGAGTTCCAGCAGCGCCACCCCAGGGCCCGGCCACTTCCATTAACCCTCGCGCCGAACCGCATGACGGAGGCGTTGAGCGAAGCTGGTGGATTGCCTCCTCTGCTTGAGCATCCCCCCACCCGTCAGGCCCTGATCGATCTGCTTGTTTCCCTGCCGTGACCACCGCTGAACAAACCGGAACCGTTTATCTGGTGGGAGCCGGTCCCGGCGATCCCGAATTGCTCACGCTGAAGGCGCATCGGCTGCTGAGCCAGTGCGATGCCCTGGTGTACGACTCGCTGGTGCCCGAGGAAGTGCTGGATCTTGTGCCGGCAGCCTGCGAACGCCGTTTTGTTGGCAAGCGTCGTGGACATCATTCGGTGCCACAACCAAGCACCAATGCCGTGCTCGTTGAAATGGCTCAGAAGCACCGCACGGTGGTGCGCTTGAAGGGGGGTGATCCCTTCCTCTTCGGCCGTGGAGGCGAAGAAGCGGCTTACCTGGCGGAGCGGAACATCCCTGTTCAGGTGGTGCCTGGTGTCACCGCTGGCATTGCCGCCCCTGCCTACGCCGGAATTCCCGTCACCCACCGGCGGGCGGGGTCATCGGTGACCTTCGTCACCGGTCACGAGGAAATCGACAAGCGCCGTCCTTCCGTGGATTGGCGTGCCCTGGCCGCGGCCAGTGACGGATTGGTGATCTACATGGGGCTGCACAACCTGCCCCGGATCGCAGAGGAACTGATGGCGGGCGGTTTGGCTGCGACAACCCCTGTGGCGGTGATCCAGCAGGGCACGGTGGCGGGGCAACGCTGCCTCAAGGCAACCCTGGTTGACGTTGCCGATCAATGCCGAGCCGAAGCCTTCAAGTCACCCTCGATTGTTGTGGTGGGAGAGGTGATTGATCAGCAGGTTGAAGCCTGCATGCCCACGCCGGCAGCGGTCACGATGCCGATTCCGTTCTGACCATCCCCGCTTTATTCCTTCAAGCGAGCCCGGAGCTGGGCCAGGTTGCAAGGTTGGGTGTCGGCATCGAGTTGAGCACGGATGAGTCGGTCCCAAGCCGTGGTCACGGCATCAAGAGATCCCGGCAGCACAAACACAAAGGTGCCGTTGGCCACGCCGGCAAGGCAGCGGCTTTGCAGGGTGCTGGTGCCGATGCTCTCGAAGGAGAGCACGCGGAACAGTTCCCCGAATCCTTCGATTCTTTTGTCCAGCAGTGGTGCCACCGCTTCGGGGGTTCCATCTCGGCCGGTGAGACCGGTGCCTCCGCTGGTGATCACCACATCAACCGCAGGATCGGCGATCCAGCGGCTCAGTTCACGGCGGATTTGATAGCGATCATCCGGGCAGAGTTGTCGCTCGTGAAGCCGATGGTCGGCGGCTTCAAGGCTGCGCTGCAGCTGATCTCCGCTGCTGTCGTCCGCCAAAGTGCGTGTGTCGGAGATGGTGAGCAGGGCGATGGACAGGCCCATGGCACAGCGGCGCAGCCTCCGGACGCTAGAACCGCTCAAGCTGCCATGGACGTGGTGCTGAAGGTGCTGCTGTTCGCTTCCCTGCGCGAACGCGCCGGTTGGTCTGAGCGTTTCCTTCCGTTCACGCCAGGGGTCTCGACGGCCCGTGAGGTCTGGAATCAGTTGGATCTTGGCCCGCTCGAGTGCATCAGCATTGCCGTGAATCAGGAGTTGGTTGGTGCGAATCAGCCGTTGCAGGCCGGAGATGAGCTGGCCTTTCTTCCACCGTTCACAGGGGGTTGAAGCGTGACCGGTTGCCGTGTGGAGGTGTGCCCGGATCCCTTTGATCCTTGGCAGCAGCTTGCGCTTTGGAGTGGGGCTGCGGCGGCTGCGGCGATCTTCATTGGTCGGGTGCGTCCCACCACGATGGATGGCCGGCCTCTGGAGGCGCTGGAGCTGGAGCACTTCCCCGGCCTCTGCGAACGTCAGATCACGGCCATGGCACAGGGTCTGCAGCAGGAGCACCGGGCGGGGCCAATTTTGGTGTTGCATCGGGTGGGCCGACTCCTCCCTGGTGAGCCGATCGTGCTGGTGGCGGTGCAGGCCGATCGTCGTGGGGCGGCGCAGCGCTGCTCGGCCGCGTTGTTGGAGCAACTCAAGCACCAGGCCCCGTTTTGGAAGCGGGAGTGGTGCGCTGGTCAGGGCACCTGGCTGGCGGCGAACACGCCGCTCTGATCAAGGCTCGGGTGCTGCAGTTGGTAGCCCAACTGTTTGAGTCGGGTGTTGCGAATCCGTCGGCCCCCTGAACCCGGTTCGTCCTGCCCAAGCCAGCGCACGGGGGCCAGACCCTGGCGCTGCAGGCTGCGCCCCACCAAATCCCGCAGCCGAATTGGCTCGTCGTTTACCACATTCACTACGCCGGTCCATTCGGCATCGAGTGCTGCCTCCAGGGCACCGGCGGCATCCGCCACATGCAGCCAGTTGCTGTAAGTCGCTCCGCTTCCAGGGCGTTCCAGTCCGGCGAGCCCGCGCAGGCGCCGCTCGAGATCGCGGCCAGGGCCATACAGCGCCCCAAGGCGCAGGATGCACACCCGCCGGTTGCCGATGCCCTTGAGCAGTTGTTCGCCTTCCAGCAGAACATTGCCATGGCCCCGACCTGGCTCGGGTGGCGTTTGCTCATCCACCCAGTTCCCTTCGGCATCGCCGTACACCGAGCAACTGCCCGTGTAGACGATCTGCCGCAGTTCCGGCAGTTGTGGCAACAGCGACGTCAGGCAGCGGAAGCTGTCGACGAAGGTGTGGCGGTAGCCGTTGGCATCCACCTGGCGATCTCCCTTGGGCCCGAGGCAGAACACGGCGCTGCTGCTTTGTCTCAGGGCGTCCAACAGCTGGGTGGGGTCAGTGGCATCGCAGATCTGCACCCGGTCTGCCAGGGGATTGAGTTGCTCCAGCCTTTCGCTGCTTGTGGTGGTCAGCGTCAGCTTCAGCTGGGGCCGTCTCACTTGCAGCCGCTCCGCCAGGGCGAGCCCCACATAGCCGCAGCCAACGATCGTCAGGTCCATGGCGGGGATGGCTGTTGGCGCGACCCTAAGGAGATCGACCGTTCCATGCCGTCACTGACATGACCGATCAATGGACCCTCAACCGCCGCAATTTCGCCGGTCATTGGCAGGGCTGTGGCCATTGGTTTGAGAGGGATGGCAGCGGTCGGTTGGACCTCCAGCGTCCGACCCGTCGGATCCACCCCACCACCTACGTGATTTCCTTTTCCGATGACGACCACGGGGTGTGGGATGGTTCGGGTTTGGCCTTTGCTCCCGGGGGGCAGGCCACCTATCCCATCAGTCGAGCCACCTACAACGCTGGTGGAGGCTGCTGGCAGTTTCCCGGGGCAGGAGGTCAGTCCAGCCTGGGGCTTGATCCCGATCGTCCCCGCTTCGGCCATGAGATCAACCTGTTCTGCGGTCGTTCCCGCTCGATGCTGGTGCTGCTCTGGGAACCGCTTGACGGCGGCTGGCGTTTGCAGCGTGTTGGGGCGGTGGGTTTCCGTTGCTTGAACAGCACCGATCCCGAACCCGACCGTCCCGCATGCGGGACACCCGAGGCCCTGCTGGCGCCGGTGCAGGGATGGAGTGGCGAGCGGCAGATGCTCAGGCCGCAGGCGGGGGTGAACGGCCAGGCTGAGGACGCCACTCCGCTGGTTTTCGATCCAAGCCAGCTGTTGCACAACGACTGCTCAGCTGTGATGCCCGACGGCTTGGTGTTCTCGGTGCCCAGTGAGCTCCCCAGTGAGCCCTTCAGCCTCGAGATCGGTGGCCGTCTCGGCGCTGCCCTGTTTCAGCAGATCAGCATCCATTTCGATGCATCGGGCCAGCTCATGGCCTGGGAGCGCCACTCCTTTCAGCCTGATCCGGCTTAGAAAATCCGCTGACGAATCACCTGGGCCCAGAGACGGGTGCCGCTTTCGAGCGGGCCGGCTTCCGCTGGTAGTTCCAGCAGCAGATCGGCGTGTTGCAGGGAACCGATCCGGGACGAGGCCTGCGAGCCATCCACCCGTGCCAGCAGCGTTCCTGCGGCGTTGGTGTCGAGGCGGGCCCGTGCCAGTTCCGGTCGTCCCGGTCGGCGGGACAACGGGTCGGCGAGTTCCACCATCACCCGGGGGAACAGCTCCGGTTCGCGCTGGCCCTCCAGGACCTGCAGGGCGGGCCAGAGCAGTTGCAGGGCAGTGACCGCCGCCGCCACGGGATTGCCCGGCAGTCCGAAAAATGGCACGCCCTCACCGATGCTGCCGAAGGCGAAGGGGCGACCTGGGCGCAGGAACAGTTTCCAGAAGTCCACGGCACCCAGCTCCGCCACCAGCGGTCGGATCCAATCGGTGTCGCCGGCGGAGACGCCGCCGGTGCTCACCACCACATCGCAGTCATGGGCCAGATCAAGGAGGGCCTGCCGCAGTGCGTCGGGTTGATCAGCCACCACCCTTCGCTGGGTCACCGATTGCCCGAGGGCCCGGAGCATCGTCTCCAGAAGCGTGCCGTTGCTCTCCCAGATGGCACCGGGGTGCCGCGCTGTTCCGGGTGGTACCAGTTCGTCTCCGCTGATCAGCAGCCCGATGCGGGGTTGCTGCGCAACGGTTAGGTCGGCGATGCCGCAGCCAGCGAGGCGTGCGAGATCGGCGGCACCCAGGCGTTCTCCAGCGGCCAGTAGCAGGTCCCCCGGCTGGCATTCCTCATCCTCGGGGCGAATCCACGGACGATCCGATGCCTCTTTCGTCAGTTGGAGGCTGGTGCCTTCCACGGTGATGAGCTCTTGGGGCAGCACCCAGCCAGCACCGTCTGGAAGTGGAGCGCCGGTGAGGATTCGAATCGCATCGCCGTTGTCCAGGGTCCCGTTGAAGGGCTGGCCAGCGGCGGAACGTCCCTTCAGCTGCCAGGTCTCCCCAAGTTTGGGCTGGTGGCTTTGCCCGAGGGCGTAGCCGTCCATGATTGAGGCTCGGAATCCCGGAACGGCCGCACTGGCCAGCACAGCAGCTGTGCTCACCCGGCCGAGGGCCTGCTGCAGGGCCACCGTGCTGCTGGTAGTGATCGGCTGGAGCGCCGTGAGAACCCGTTGACGTGCCTCGTCCAGGGGGAGCCCTTCGCGTCCGTAGGGCTCAGCGTTTCCAGACACCGTTCCGCCCTCCTTCTTTGGACTCCAGCTGGATCGCCTCGATCGTCATGGCTGGATCGACCGCTTTGAGCATGTCGTAAAGGGTCAGCAACCCCACGGACACCGCCGTCATCGCTTCCATTTCCACCCCGGTCTGGCCTGTGGTACGGCAACGGCAGTGGACGACCAGGCCAGGCAGGGAGGCGTCGGCGTCGATCGTCACATCCATGCCACTGAGTGGCAGGGGATGGCAAAGGGGAATCAGCTCCCAGGTGTGTTTGGCCGCCTGAATCGCCGCCACCCGGGCGACTGCGAGAAGATCTCCTTTTGGTGTCTCGCCCCGCTGGATCATGCTGAGGGTTGAGGCTTCCATGCGAATGGCCCCTCGTGCATGGGCCTCGCGGTTGGTGGCCGGACGGTCCCCCACGTCCACCATGTGAACCTCGCCTTGCTGGTTCAGATGACTCAGGTTTTGCGTCATTCGATCAAGGTGACAACACCGCTGCTGAGTTGGAAATAACCCACCACCAGTTTCAGCGCACCGCTGGCTTTGGCATCGGCCAGAACGGCGCTGCGTTGAATCAACGTGGAGGCGCTGGCGAGGGCATTGCGCTTCACGGCTTCCTCGAGATCGCTGCTGCCGTTGATGTTCTTCCGGATGGGTTGGATCAGACGGTCCAGTGAAGGGGTCAGCGGATTGGCGTCCATCGCCGCCGTGACGGCTCCGCAGCCGCTGTGTCCCATCACCATCAGCAGTGGCGTCTTGAGAACGCTGACGCCGTACTCCACCGACGCCATCGCTTCATCGAAGGCGCTGTTGCCGGCATTGCGGATCACGAACAGCTCGCCAGGGGTGGTGTCGAACACCCAGCTCGGCGACACCCGTGAATCAGAGCAGGTGAGCACGGTGGCCCAGGGATGTTGGCTGGTGGCCAAAGCCTTGGGTGAGTTGAAGCAGCGCGGGTCCGGATCCGCCGTTCGGTGCGTCGTTCCTTCGTCTTGCTCGGCGTGGCGCCAGGCCTCGGCGAACCGGCGGTTCCCCGCTATCAGGGCCTGGAGTGGATCATTCGGGGTGCAGAACCGCTCCTCTGCTGCCTCAACGGGGCGCGCTTGCATCAGGGCGGCCAAGGCCAGACCGCCCGTACGCTGGAGGAAGTGACGGCGCTGAATCCCCATGCCGCCACCTTATTTAGGCCGTGTGATCAGCGCTCGCCGAAGGGTGCCCAGAGGGTGGCTTCGGAACCCACAACAGGCTCCACAGCGGGCTGGATGGCAGCAGCGGGTTGGGCGGTTGCGGCTGTGTTGGCGCTGGCGATATCGCGCTCGGCCAAGGGAGCCCAGAGAGCGGCAGGACCGGCGATCACCGGCTCGACGCCAGTAGCGCCGGCCTGAATGGAGGCCGTCTGGCTGCGCACCAGTTGCACGGCAAGGGAACCAACGATGAAGGCACCCAGGAAGCCGGCGGCCAGGGTGATGGGGCTGCGGCCGGAAGCGGACGAGATGCTGCTGGTCACGGCAGGAACTCTTTGAACAGAGCTTCAGTATGGAAAGAATTGGTGTGAACGACTACTAAACGCGCTGAATTGTGTAGCGGAATTAACAGTTTTTATGGGATCAAAGCCCTGCATGGGCTGCTGTTGGAGTGCTTCAGCTGTGACCCATCCATGGGACATTCCCAGCAACATTCCAAGGGAGAGGGCGAAGCGCACAGACCAACATTTGTATCGAAGTAAACATCTCTGTTTTCATGGTCTTTCGTTGTCATCATTGACACCGATCAAGGCTTTGGTTGATGTCCAGCCGTCGTCATTCCGCCAGCCATTGCTTTGCCTTTGAGCAGGATTTCATCGGTAACTGGCGCTGCATCCCTCTGTGTGTGCGACGCAAATTGGATCTCTGTGGGGTGAAGTTAAAGCTCAACCACTGGCTTCAACTCTCCCAGGAGCAACGTCAAGCCTTGGTGGATTGGCCGGATGCAGCTGATGCTCTCGAGCAGCTTCGCCAACACCTGCGCGATTGCACGCGCCCCATGGCCGATGGCATGGCCAAGGATCTGCCACCGGTGAGCGGTGCGCTCTGGCAACAGCAGGCGGAGCTGCCCGCTGTGGTGCAGGAGGCCGCCACAGCGCGGGGTGTGGTCCTGACCCTGGAGCAATGGATCCAGCTCAGTGAGCTGGATCGCTTTGCGTTGTGCAAGTTGGCCCGGCCGGGGCACGATCACCACAACCTCGAAGCAGCCTTCAGCGAAGTGCTGGTGTGAGCAGCCGGCGCAGGGCCTCCAGCCTTCCTTTCTGCTGTTCAACGGGCTTCACCACTGAGACGGCCGGAGCCACGATCACCGCGCAGGCTTTGAGTTCCGGTTGCTTTGATACTGGGCAGGCCTCGTCATGCATCAGGGTGTTCGCTTCGCAGGCCTTCTCCTGGGTGAATCCCCAGTGCATCGGCAGGAAGACCGAACCACGCCGAATGCGATCGGTGACCTTCACGGTGGCGGTGAGGTGGCCGCGGCGTGAGCTGATCGCCGCCAGTTCGCCGTTGCGCAGTTTCAACTCCTGAGCATCACCGGGGTGTATCTCCAGCAGTGGCTCGGGATGCTGTTTCATCAGCCGCTCCACCTTGCCGGTGCGGGTCATCGTGTGCCATTGGCCCAGGTAGCGGCCCACCGTCAGCACCAGCGGATAGGTCTCGCAGGGAGGTTCCGCCAGTCCGAGTGGTTGATCGGCGCTGAAGCGGGCGCGTTTGTTGGGGGTGGCGAACTGATGGTTTTCGTAGAGGCGTTTGGCTGCTGTGGTGGGTGTGCTGCCGCTGGGATAGGGCCATTGCTGCGGTCCTTCGCCTTCCAGCAGCCCATGGCTCAGGCCGCTCACATCGCAAAGCCTGCCTCGGGTGAGAGCTGTGAATTCGGCGTACACCTCAGCCGCTGAATCGAAGCTGAACTGCTCGGTGTAGCCCAGGCGGCGGCCCACGTCGGCAAACACCTCCCAGTCGGGACGGCTCTCGCCGAAGCGGCGTCGATAGGCCGGGCAGTAGGTCACCCGCCGTTCGGAATTGGTCATGGCGCCTGCTTTTTCGCTCCACTGGGCTGCGGGCAAAAGCAGGTGGGCGTAGTGGGACGTTTCCGAGTCGGCGTAGGCCTCGCTCACCACCACCAGCGGGCACTTGTTCATGGCTGACTTCACCCGGTCGAGATCCGGGAGGCTGACCAGGGGGTTGGTGGCTGCCACCCACCACAGATCCAGCGCTCCCTGTTCCATGGCTTCGATCTGTTGCCAGGCCGCCAATCCGGGATTGGCGTTGATCCGTCCTGCCGGCAGCTGCCAGGCCTGTTCCACCTCGGCGCGGTGCTCCGCGTTGGTCACCAGGCGGTAGCCCGGCAGGAGGTGGGCCAAGCCTCCGGCCTCGCGTCCGCCCATGGCATTGGGTTGGCCGGTGAGGGAAAACGGACCTGCTCCTTCCTTGCCGATCTGGCCGGTGAGCAGATGCAGGTTGATCAACCCTTGCACCACGGCCGTTCCTTCACGGCGTTGGTTCACCCCCATCGACCAAAGGCTGAGCACCTTCTCGCGCCGGTGGAATAGAGCTGCCACTTCCCGCAGGCGTTTTTCGGGGATGTTGCAGAACAGAGCCACCCGCCTTGGAGTCCAGCGGGCGGCGACGTCAAAAAAGGCGTCGTAATTCTCGGTGTGATCGTCGATGAAGGCCGGGTCCTGGCCGTTTTCTCGCAGCACGAGGTGGGCTATGCCGTGCAGCAGGGCCAGGTCGCTTCCCGGTGCAATCGGCAGGTGGATATCGGCGGCTTTAGCGGTATCAGTGCGGCGTGGATCTACCACCACAATCTTGACGCTGCCGGGGTTTTTGCGTTTTCGCTTCAGCAGCCGCTGGAACAGCACCGGGTGGCATTCCGCCGTATTGGTGCCGATCAGAAACGCCACCGTGCAGTGGTCGAGGTCCGCATAGCTGCAGGGGGGACCATCGGAGCCCAGGCTGCGGGTGTAGCCCGCCACCGCTGAGCTCATGCACAGCCTCGAGTTGGCGTCGAAATTGTTGGTGCCCAGGGCGCCTTTTAGCAGTTTCTGGGCCAGGTAGTAATCCTCGGTGTGGAACTGACCGGAGCCATACATGGCAATGCCATCGGCGTTGCCGCGCCGGGCCACGCTCGACTGGATCTGACCGGTGATTTTGTTGAGGGCGTCGTCCCAGCTGATCGGCGTGAAGTCGTCCTCGAGGGTCTGGCGGAACAGGGGTTGGCGCAGGCGGCCTGGGGCCAGGGTTTCGCCGACGGTGGCGCCCTTGATGCAGACCTGGCCAAGGCTGGAGGGGTGCTCGCGGTCGCCGCGGGCGGTCCACATTGGATTGCCCTCAGCATCCCGCTTTACCGCCTCACCCTTCACGGCAGGAGGCAAGAGCTCGAGGCCACAACCCACGCCGCAGTAGGGGCACTGGCTGCGCACGCTGCGGGGTGAGTTGGCCATGCAAGAACCAAAAAAAGAACAAAACCCGGAGCCGAAGCTCCGGGTCGTTGTGCAGCGACAGGGTGCTACGGAGGGAGATGGATCAGGCGGTTTCGCCTTCGTGCAGATCTGCAAAGGACCCCTTGGGCTCCTTCAGGAAGAAGAAGCAGAAGAAGGCAACGATCAGACCAGCCACGCCCAGGATCTGGAAGAAGGCACTGTTGGAAGCCGCGATCACCTCGGGGGTGGGTTCGCCGCCGCCGCCCATCCACATCGGCAGGAGGCTGAAGATGGTCAGGTAAGTCACAGCGCCAACGTTGCCGTAGGCACCCACCAGGCCGGCCACCTGACCGGTGACGCGACGTTTGACCAGGGGCACCAGCGCGAAGGTGGCGCCTTCACCGGACTGCACGAAGAAGGAGGCCAGCATGGTGATCACCACGGCAACGGCAATGCCGGTGGTGCCGGTGAAGGTGCCCGGCTTGATCATGCTCATCACCAGGTAGCCCACGCCGAGACCGGCCGTGAGGAAGCCCATGGTGTTCTTGCGGCTGCCGACGCGGTCGGAGATCAGACCACCGGCAGGGCGGGCGACCAGGTTCACAAAAGCGAAGCAGGACGCCAGGATTCCGGCGGTGGCCTTCGGCAGGTCGAAGGTGGTTTCAAAGAAGGTGGGAAGCATCGAAACCACGGCCAGTTCGGAGCCGAAGTTCACGATGTAGGTGAGCTCGAGGATCGCCACCTGGCGGAACTCGTAGCGGTCTTCCTTGGGGTAGACCTTGTTGCCGAGGATCAGGTCGCGGTTGGTGCGGATGATTCCCCAGGTTTGGAAGGCAAACCAGACGGCGACGGCACCGAGGGCCAGGGGATAGGTGGCAGCGGTGAGGAAGCCAACCTTGGAGAGGCGCCAGCAGAGCACGCAGAGAATGGCTGCGAAGGGCACGTTCATGCCCAGCAGACCCCAGAAGTCGCGCATGGAGGTGACTTCCAGACCTGCGGTCTTGGCAGGGCGTTGATACGTCTTGCCGGGGGGGGTGTCGGTGACGTTGAAGAAGTAGAAGAAGCCGTAGGCAGCTGAGACGATGCCGGTCAGAGCGATGGCACCGCGCCAGTTCAGTACGGCGCCGGTGGGCAGTTCGAAGCCACCTGAGAAGGAGAGGAAGCCAGCGAGGGCCACCATGGTGAGAGCTGAGAAGGCGGAGCCGAAGTTGCCCCAGCCGCCGTAGATCCCTTCAGCCAGGCCGATTTCCTTGGGCGGGAACCACTCGGCCACCATGCGGATGCCGATCACGAAGCCGGCGCCAACGATGGAGAGCAGCAGACGGGCCACCACCAGCTGGTTGAAGTCCTGAGCGGAGGCAAACAGCAGGCAGGGAATCGCCGAGAACACCAGAATCGATGAGTAGGTGATCCGGGGTCCGAATTTGTCCAGCAGCATGCCGATCAGCACGCGCGCCGGAATGGTGAGGGCCACGTTGCAGATGGCCACGGTGCGGATCTGACCAACGGTCAGTCCCAGGTCCGCTTTCACGGTGGTGGCCAGAGGGGCCAGGTTGAACCAGACCACGAAGGTCAGGAAGAAGGCGATCCAGGTCAGGTGAAGGGTTCGGTACCTGCCCTGGAACGACCAAAGGTCGCCAAGCATTGAGGAGAAGAAAAGGAACCTCGGGCTTCAAAATGAAAGGTGCCCGGGGATGGCAAAACGGTCGAAAAAAGAATCCGTTTAACCCGCGCAGTTAATCAATTCGTCGGGCCCACGTTTGGTCAGATTGGTTACCGATTTCTGTTTTTCTGTACCGGAGCAAACATCAACGGGGCTGATTGATTGGATCAGATGTTCTTGTGCCGCAATGATTTGGTAGCGGTTATAACTTTTGCGGGCTGTTGGACTTCGCTGGTGCAGATTGTTGGTCGGCGATGTGAACCAAGGCTTGCGCGTTTGTTTGCTCAGTGGCGGAAGCAGCCGTCGCATGGGGCGTGACAAGGCGCTGTTGCCGCATCCCTCTGGCGGTGTCTGGCTCACGGCCCTGGTCGACCAGCTGCTGCCCCTCGGCCATCCGGTGCAGGTGTTGAGTCGCCATGCCGCGCACGCAGAGCTGCTGGCCCACCGGCCCGGATGTTCCGTGCTGCTGGAGCTCCCTCCCTGGAATGGCCCCTTGCAGGCGTTGGCCAAGGTGCTGTCTCCGATGCCCGGCGAGGCCTTGCTGGTGCTGCCGGTGGACATGCCGCTTTTGCGCACCGCCGTTGTCCAGCAGCTCATCGCAGCCTGGAATCGTGCCCCGGAGCAAGCATCGGTGGCCCATGACGGGCAGCGGCTGCAGCCCTTGCTGGCGGTGATCCCCTCAGGTTCTCCCTTCCGCTCCTGCCTCGATCAGCAACTCCAACGCGGAGAGTTGCGCTGGATGGACTGGTTGACCCGCGTTCCCCATCAGACGGTGCGCTTGCCTGCAGAAGCTTTGTTGAATGCCAACTGCCCTGCAGATCTGGCAGCGTTGGAGGAATGAGCACTCCGCTGCCGCTCGCAGATCGTTTCAACCGGCCCATCGGGGTGTTGCGGCTGTCGCTCACGGCCCGTTGCAATCTCGCCTGTCCGTACTGCTGTCCGGATGTGGAGGAGCCCCCTGGTCTGCTCACGCTTGAGCAGCAGCTGCGCGTCATTCGTGTGGCCGCGCGCCTGGGGGCACAGACACTGCGGCTCACCGGTGGAGAGCCGTTGTTGAGCCGGCGCTTGTTGCCTTTGCTGGAGGCGGTGGCGCAGGCCCGGCGGGATTGTTCGGATCCGATCGCCGGTCTTCAGTCGGTGGCGCTCACCAGCAACGGGGTGTTGTTATCGGAAACGATGGCGCGGGCGTTGCGTGCCGCAGGGCTGGATCGCATCACCATCAGCCTCGATGCAGCGGAAGGGGAGGCAGCGGCGCGCATGGCTGGTCTGCAGGGTGGCGCCGTGGCTGGGGACCGCCTGGTGCGCCAAGTGCAGGACGGCATCGCGGCGGCACGGGCCGCTGGTTTTGACCCCTCCTTCGGTGAGCTCAAGCTCAATGCTGTGATCCAACGGGGGATCAATGACGATCAGCTGCTGCCCTTGGCCGGTTTGGCGCGGCTGCAGGGGATGGAGCTGCGCTTGATCGAATACATGGATGTGGGCAATCGCAACCAGTGGACGCTGGACCAGGTGCTGCCGGCGTCGCAGATGCTGGAGCGTATTCATGCCCGTTGGCCCCTTGAACCTATGGGTCGTCCGCGGGGTGGGACGGCCCGACGTTGGAGCTATGGCGATGGCGCAGGATCCATCGGTGTGATCGCCTCGATCAGTGAGCCGTTCTGCGGCGATTGCAACAGGTTGCGTGTCACCGCCGATGGGCAGGCGTTCACCTGTTTGTTCTCGGCTGATGGCACGGATCTCAAGCCCGCGCTTGCGTCGGAGCTTCAGCTTGAGCAGGCCATGCGCCAGCTCTGGCAGCGGCGCCAAGACCGCTACAGCGAGGAGCGTGATCCAGCCGCCGGTGCTTCAACTCATGCGGAAATGGCGTACCTGGGGGGCTGAACCGTCGTGATCGTCACCGTTTTTGCGTGATGCTCCCGGTACAACGGGGCAGCTGAAGGATCCAAAAGGATCCATCGACATGTTTGAACTGCTGGCCTACGAGCGCTTTCGCGACACCCCGTCGGTTCGTTTTTTCGACGTCACCGTGGACACCTCGAATGCGCGCGACCTGGTGATTCACAGCGGCCCGGCGGTGTCGCCCCCCAATGATCCTGAGAGCGGAGCCTGGCAGTTTTATCTGCATCCCCATCAGGAAGACAATCTGCTTGCGGCCAGTGGCGGCAGAACCTTCTTCTTGGTGAACCTGGCATGGGAAAAGCCATTCCACATCGTTCGGCTCGAGAGCGGTGGTGACATCCTTCGTATCCCCCCCGGCACCTTCCACCGCTCGATCTCCGATCCCGATGGTTCCGTCGTTTTGAACCAGGCGGTTCGTGAGGAAGGCGCTTCTCTGGTGCAGGAATTTCGCGTCTACAACAGCGCTGAGATTCCGGCCTTGATGGCAGCCACCCTGAGCTCGGCTCCGAAGCCCCAGTTGCATGGGGTGGAACCTCTGCTTCAGGCGGCCTGAACCAGGTTGCGTGAGGGGGGTTTCGTTCCGGATTTTTCTTCATTGATCTGAATTTGCCAATTCAGTTCACTGCTTGTTCCGAGGGGACCACTGAAGCTGCCGCTCACGGCTGCGGTGAGTTCCGGCTTGGATGAGGTGGCCAGCACCACATAGCGATCGTTGACTTCCATCCCGGCACTGGGGTCAAAGCCGCGCCATCCCGCTCCGGGCAGGTAGACCTCCGCCCAGGCATGCAGGTCGTAGTCCTTCGGTGGAGGTTGCTGCAGTTGATAGCCGCTCACGAAGCGGGCGGGAAGACCCACCACGCGGCAGCAGGCCACCATCAGCATCGCCAGATCACGGCAGGAGCCGATCCGCTCGCGCAGGGTTCGGCCCGCGGGCCAGGCCGGCCCCACATGGCGTTGGGTGTATTTCACCCGCTCTTGAATCAGTTCAATGAGTTGCTTCAGAAAGGCCAGGGTCTGCTGGTTGCTGCCCATCAGGGCTTCTTGAGTTAGATCGATGGCCGCAGGTTCGTGCTGGCCATTGGGCAACCAGCCTTCCAAGGCCCCCTGCAGATCGCTGTTGAGCTGGCCTTGCGGGTATGGCAAGGGTGGTTCGAGTCCGTTGAAGCAGCTCTCTAGCGGAGGTGCCGGTCGGGTCTCCACCAAGCTGCGAGCCTCAAAGACGAGTTCATCGGTACTGCCGAGAAAACGGAGCCGTTGGATTTCGTCGCCGCTGGCGGCCACTAGTTCCCGACGTTGTTCCGGTTCAGGCAGCACGCTGAGTTGATGCTCCAGCAGGGTCTGGAACCCCTGCCCGCGAGGCCTCAGGCAGAGGCGGTGCTCCCCCAGGACAACCGCGGCGTCATACCGATACGTCAGGCGGTGAACGATGAGAGCGCGCATGCGGGATCGGTGGGGATGGAACGGAGGTCGGCGCTGGTGAAGTAGCGGGTCTGGATCAGGCTGTGGAGTTGGTTGAGGTCCTGCTGAAGTTGGTCAATGGCTTCATGCAGACCGGCTTCGATCAGGTTGTCGATCCGCACGTAGCTCCAGCGGGCCAGGAGCTGTCCGCGCAAGCAGTCGAGGTCATCCGGCGTGTCTTGGCTCGGGTGCTGCTGGATCTGTTGCAAGGTGTTGCTGATGCCCTGGAGGCAATACCGAACCGAACGAGGAAAGCTCGGATCCAGCAGCAAAAAGCGGGCCACGGACGCCGGGCTGATGGCTTGCTGCACGCTCTGGCGGTACATCTGATAGGCGCCTGCTGTGCGCAGCAGGGTGATCCACTGCAGTTCATCCAGCACGCCGCCCACCTCCTCGGGGGAGGGCAGCAGTAGGAAATATTTGACGTCGAGGATGCGCGACGTTTTGTCGGCGCGTTCGATCAAACGTCCCAGCTGACTGAACAGCCAGCTCAGATCACGGCTCAGGGTGGTGTCGGTGATCCCGTAAACGAGCTGGCAGCCACGCCGAATGATCCGCAGTTGCTCCTGCACCTGTTCCCGCCAGATGTCTTCGTCGTCCTGCAGGCTCCAGTGCAGATCATTGATCTGCTCCCACATCTCCGTGGTGATCACATCCCTGATCTGCCGCGCGTTTTCCCGGGCCATCGCAATGCAACTCACGATGCTGTTGGGATTGCTGCGGTCCAGCAGCAGGAAGCGCACCACCTGTTTGGGCGTCGCATCGGGATAGGTCGTATCGAAGCGGTGGCGATCCCCCGTTACCTCCACCAGCGGCAGCCACGGTTCGGCGCTGCCCGGAGGACAGTCCAGCGCCATCGCTTCACTGACTTCCAGAAAGCGCGAGATGTTTTCGGCGCGTTCCAGATAGCGGTTGATCCAATACAGCGAATCAGCAACACGGCTCAACACGGCACAGCCTCCTGGGGCTGCGGTGCTGCTATTCGTTGGTCGTCGACGATCCAGGTGTCCTTGCAGCCGCCCCCCTGGGACGAATTCACCACCAGCGAGCCGCGCTTCAGGGCCACCCGCGTCAGCCCCCCTGGGCTCACCCAGGTGCTTGCGCCGCGCAGCACATAGGGGCGCAGATCCACGTGGCAGGGGTAGAGCTCACCGTCACTGAGGGATGGCACGGTGGAGAGCTGCAGTGTGGGCTGCGCGATGAAGTTGCGGGGATTCGCACGGATCTTCGTGTCGAAGTCCGCCAGCTCCGATCGGCTGGCCTGGGGGCCGATCAGCATTCCGTAACCTCCGGCTTCCGCCACCGATTTCACCACCAGCTGCTCGAGGTGTTCAAGCACATAGCGCTGGTCGTCCGGCCGGGCACAGAGATAGGTGGGAACGTTCTCGATGATCGGATCCTCATCGAGGTAGTAGCGGATCATCGCCGGCACGTGGGCGTAGATCAGCTTGTCGTCGGCGACGCCGGTGCCAGGGGCATTGGCGATGGCGACCCGTCCTTGCCGCAGCACGTCGATTAGGCCCGGAACCCCCAGCATTGAGTCCTGGCGGAACACGGTGGGATCGAGAAAATCGTCGTCGATGCGGCGGTAGATCACATCCACGGGCTTGAGGCCGTTGGTGCTGCGCATCCACACCCGGCCGTCTTCGCACACCAGGTCGCGTCCCTCAATCAGTGCAATGCCCATCTGCTGGGCCAGATAGCTGTGCTCGAAATAGGCGCTGTTGAATACCCCGGGCGTCAGGATTGCTACGCGGGGACTGTCACTCCAGGGCGCCAGGTCCTGAAGGGTGCGCAGCAGATGGGAGGGATAGGCGTCGATCGGTTGAACGGCACGGCCCTCGAACAGGCCAGGGAACAACCGTTTCATCACCCGACGATTCTCGAGGAAATAGGCCACCCCCGATGGACAGCGCAGGTTGTCTTCCAGGACACGCCAGGTGCCATTGCCGTCGCGGATCAGGTCGAGTCCGGAGATGTGGCACCAGCGGTTGAGGGGCAGGCTGATGCCCTGCATCTGAGGTCGCCAGCCGGAGGAACTTTCCACGTCTTCCCGCGGGATCACACCGTCGTTGAGGATCTGCTGGGGGCCGTAGATGTCGGCGAGGAAGCAGTCGATGGCTTCCAGGCGTTGCAGCAGTCCCCGCTCCAGGTTGATCCAGTCGCTGCGGCCGATCAGTCGGGGCAAAGGATCGAAAGGAAGAATCCGTTCACTGCCCTTGAGGCCAGAATCGTTCAGGCGGAAGGTGGCACCGAGGCGACGCAGCAGCTGGCTGGCGGAGGCATGGCTTCGGTTCAGTTCGGGCAACCCCATCTGCCCCAGCGATGCAAGCAGCGTGGCCAGATCTTCGCGAGGCCTCGCCGTTTCACTGCAGAAATATTCGTCGAAGCCGACCGTGGGCTTGTAGTCGGTGAACATTCCGATGGTCTGGACGCAAGTCATCCAAGGCGTCGCCCCAACCCCCTTCGGGTTGTAGTTGCTACACATTCCGCAATTTCTGGCGACAGGGCGCTGATCGCTTGATGTTTGGGTATCCGTAGGCACCTGTATGGAGGGCACAGGGTTAGGCCTGAGAACCTCTTTTGCTTATCTGTTTCTGGAGTTCAAACGGTCTTCGTCTTGGATGAACTGCTCTGGGCCCGACTGATCTTTGCCCTTGGAGCCGTTGTGACTGCGGCGACGGTGGTGATGATTCTGCGCGGACATCTCTATTGGAACCGCAGGGGATCGACGGATGTCCGCTGACTCGGTTCCCTTCCTCCAGCCCGGAATCGCCTGGGCGCTGGTGGTGCTGTTCTCTGTTTTCTGGGTGGCGCTCGGGATTGCCTGGGGCCGGCGCGGTCAAGGCAATGCCGACGACTACATGCTGGCGGGGCGCAACATCGGGCTGGCCCTGAGCACGGCCACGTTGATGGCCTCATGGGTCACCGGCAACACCACCCTGCTCGCCCCTGAATTCGGCTACAAAACCGGGCTTTGGGGCATGTTCAGCTATGCCCTGGCCGGGCTTGGCCTGATCCTGTTCGCCCCCCTGGCCTCGCGGATCAAGCAGCTGATGCCCAACGGGCGCACCAGCGGCGACTTCATTCGCCTGCGCTACGGGCGTCTGGCTTGGTGGGTGTTCATGGTGATCACCGCGATCTACACCCTGGGCTTTCTGATGACCCAGGCGATGGGTGCTGGCCTGCTGCTGCAGGCCCTTTCAGGTTTCGATTACCACGTGGGGATGGTGGTGGTGATTGGTGTCGCCACCGTCTACACCCTGTTCGGCGGAATGCGGGCCGTGATCGGCACCGATTTCATTCAGTCGCTGTTGATCATGGTGTTGCTGGCGGTGGTGGCGGTGCTCGCCTTCCGACAATTCCCGATGCCTGAGGTGCATGCCTCCTTGCTGGCCCGGCATCCCGATCGGCTTGATCTGCTGCTGCCGGCGGGCTTGTTGATCGCCTGGAATTCCGCCCTCTTTTCAATGGGCGAGGTGTTTCACAACAACATCTGGTGGTCAAGGGTCTTCGCCAGCCGGCGCTCGGTGGTGATGACCTCCTTTGTGTTGGGGGGGGTCGCCTGGATGAGTGTGCCGATGGTGACGGGCTCCATTGGCCTGGTGGCCCTGGCACGTGAGTTGCCTCTCGAGCAGGTGAACATGGTGTTCCCCGTGATGGCAGCCGATCTGCTCGGGGCCGGCGGCGCGGCTCTCGTGTTTGTGGTGGTGTTTGCTTCGCTCACCTCCACCCTGGACTCGCTGCTGGCGTCCACCGCCGATCTGTTGGCGGAGGATGTGTACTTCCGCCTGTTGCGGCCCCAGGCCAGTGACTTGCAGCTCAAGCAGGCGGCGCGGCTGATGGTGGTGGGCTTGGCGGTTGTCACCCTGGCGCTGTCCTGGCCGCGGCTGGATTCGCTGGCGTCGGTGCTGTTCTTCACCGGTGCACTGGTGGCCTCCACGGTCTGGCCTGTGGCCTGCGGCCTGTACTGGCGCACGGCCAATCGCAGGGCTGCCATTGCGGCCATGCTCGCCGGCAGCGTTGTTGGCCTGCTCGCTTATGTGCTGATCGCGCCCTACTGCGCCGCTGTGTTTTCGGCGGCCGTGTCAGCAGTCGTGATGCTGATCGGCAGTCGCACTTGGCCGGAACGGTTTGACTTCACTTTGTTGCAGGAGGAGGGATGATTCAAAGTCTTCCTTTGACGGCCAGCGTTGTTGGCCTGTCTGGCTTTCAGTTTCTTCTGGTGGTCAGTCAGCTCGCTTTGGTGCTGTCTGTGCTCGTGTTGCTGCTGATTTGGTGGGTTGAGTGGAGGAATGGTCGAGTGTGGTGACGGCTGCAGTTGTTAGTAACGGTCTGAACATTTTTTCCGGATCTTTGCTTAAGAAGCTGTTTCTTCGTGGACGCAGGAGTGTGGTTGTTGTTACCGGTAAAAGATGTAGTTCCTGGCTTTAGCACTCGGTTTGGCAAACAGAGTGTTGATCCGATCCCGCTATGGCACAGGCCAATTCAGCAGTCGTGGACGCGACGTCGGTACAGATTCGGTTTCAGCCGATGGGTCCCGATGTCTACGGGCAGAACCAACCCCAGGAGCTGCTGGCCGCGATTGTCGAGGACGGAGAGCCGTTGCTGGATCTGGTGAATCAGCATGTGGTGTCGATCCAACCGTTTCGACCTGAGGCCTTGTTGCAGGTGTTCCGCTTGGCGGCGAAGTTCGAGAGCAATCCAGATCGGTATTGCCGCCACAACACGCCGCTGACGGGAAAGATTCTGATCAACGCGTTCTACGAGCCGAGCACCCGCACCCGCCTGTCATTTGACAGTGCTTGGCATCGTCTTGGCGGCAGTTCGATCAACATCACCGACAGGGCTACCACGGGGATTGCCAAGGGCGAGTCCCTTGAAGATGTCGCCCACATGTTCAACAACTACGGCGATTGCGTGGTGCTACGGGACAGCGATCCCGGTGCTGTTTATGCGATGACGTCAACCCTGCGGATTCCCATCATCAATGCGGGCAACGGCATTGATGAACATCCGACGCAGGCGATGGCGGATCTGTACACGATCTTCAAGTGGCGGCCCAAGCTCACTGAAGTTGAGGTGGCTCCGGCTGATCGCATCCGCATTGGAATCGTCGGAATTCCGTCGCGGATGCGAACGGTACGCTCACTGCTGAGGATCCTGGCCAAATTCCCCCAGACCGTGGATGAGGTGGTGGTGATTCACGCCCCCGGACTGGAGCCGGATCAGCCGCTATTCGACCCAGGGCAGTTGGAGGAGCTCGAAGCTTGTGGAATGAAGGTGCGCTGCAGCACCGATCTGCAGGCTGAAGTGCCCGATCTCGATGTCGTTTACATCAATGCCATCGCCTGGGTGGGCGACTCTTATGAAGTGCATGGCGGCGGATTTCGCCTCACCCGCGACATGCCGTTCAAGCCGGAAGCGATCGTGCTTCACCCCTTGGCGCGGGGAGCGGAACTGAGCACCTGCTTGGATGACACGCCCCACAACTGGTACTTCAGCCAGGCCAGGGGTGCCGTGTTCCTGCGGATGGCGCTGCTCACCTGCATGGTGAACCGGGCCGAACGCGTGATGGATGTGATCTGAGGCGGGCTGATGTGTGGAATCGGAGGTGTTTTCAACGCAGACCGTCATCAGACGGTGGACCGCCAGCTGCTGGTCAACATGGCGGCGATTCAGGCCCATCGCGGGCCCGACGGCTTCGGCGTCGAGGTGCTGGATCAGGCCGGGGTCGGCTTCTGCCATGCCCGCCTTTCGATCATTGATTTGAACGAGTCACGGGCCCGGCAGCCCTTCCTCACCGATGACGGTGAGGTGCTGATGGCGCACAACGGTGAGTTCTACGACTTTCAGCGCATCAGGGCGGACCTCACCGCCCAAGGGGTGCGATTTAGCAGCAAGAGCGATTCCGAGATCCTGCTGCGGCTGTACCAGCGCCAGGGATTGGAGGCGACTCTGCCCTTGTTGCGCGGTGAGTTCGCCTTCGCCTTGTTTGATCGAGCCGAAGACTGCCTTTACCTGGTGCGGGATCGCTTCGGCATCAAACCGCAGTACTGGGCGATGACGCCCGAGGGTCTGGTGTTCGGTTCCGAGTTGAAGGTGCTCTTCGCCCATCCGGCGGTGGAGCGACGCTTTACCTCGGAGGGCCTCTTTCACCAGTTGATGCAGACCATGGTTCCCGGCACCACGGCTTTTGCTGGGGTGCACCAGGTGAAGCCCGGCCATGTGCTGAAGGTGCAACGGGTGAGTGGGCGGCTGGAGGTGTCGGAGTCGACCTACTGGGATGTCGACTTTCCGCGTAAAGACGAGCGGGACTCCAACCGAACTGAGGCCGAGCACATCGCTGCCGTTCGTGCCGCGTTGCTGGAGGCCGTTGAGCTGCGCATGGTGGCCGACGTGCCCGTGGGTTGTTACCTCTCCGGCGGCATCGACAGCTGTTCGATCCTCGGCTTGGCGTCAGCCGTCAGCCAGGCACCGGTGAAGGCGTTCACGATCGGATTTGATGACGCCCGTTACGACGAGTCGCCGATCGCCCGGGAGATGGCCGAGGCCACGGGTGCTGAGCAGGATCTGATGCGTCTTTCGGGCCAGGAGCTCTATGGCCACATGGAGCGCACCATCTGGCACGCCGAGAGAACGATCTACAACACCTTGGCGGTCGCGAAGTTCTTGATGAGCCGCCATGTCAACGACGTGGACTACAAAGTTGTGATGACCGGTGAAGGCTCAGATGAGCTGTTCGGCGGCTATCCCGCCTTTCGCCGGGACATGTTCCTCCACGGTCTTGATGACCTGCCGCAGCAGGAGCGCGCCAGCTGGGAAAGCTTGCTGCAGCAGTCCAATGCCTTGGTGAAGGGGGCGATGTTGGCTGAAAACCAAGTGGATGACCCCGATCTCGACGCTGTGATCGGCTTCACCCCCAGTTGTCTGCAGCCGTGGCTGGCCTGCGCGCCCTTGGTGCCGGAGCTTTTGTCGGAGTCCCACGCTGCAGCCCTGAAGGGTTACTCCCCGGGCAAGGCGATTGCCGAGCAACTGGATGCGGATCAACTGGACGGGCGCCATGCCCTGGACAAGGCCCAGTACGTCTGGATCAAGACCATGCTGGAGGGCCAGATCCTCACCTGGGGTGGCGACCGGGTCGACATGGCCAATTCCATGGAGGCGCGACCGGCCTTCCTGGATCACCATCTGGCCGCGGTTGCGGTGCAGGTGCCGCCCGAACTTCGGATCAAGGGAAAAACCGAGAAATACGTGCTGCGGGAGGCCATGGCGGGCCTGTTGCCGGATGTGTTGTACCGGCGTGAGAAGTTCGCCTTCATGGCGCCGCCAGCCCATACGGAGCCTGAGAAGTGGGAGCAGATGAAGCAGCTCGCCGATGATTACCTCAGTGATGAGGCGATCGACG
Source organism: Synechococcus sp. MU1617 (assembly GCF_020514235.1). Classification (NCBI taxonomy): domain Bacteria; kingdom Bacillati; phylum Cyanobacteriota; class Cyanophyceae; order Synechococcales; family Synechococcaceae; genus Synechococcus; species Synechococcus sp. MU1617. The sequence continues at coordinate 217,060 of NZ_VTLB01000002.1, read as the reverse complement.
CCGCTGGTTTGTTGAGCAAGGCCGGCGTTCGCGCCTTGTTTGCGCGTCACGAGGACCCGGCCACCACCGATGCAGAGCGTGTGCAGATGGATGCGGTGATCAACCACCTGCTGGGTGTGCAGATGCTGCACCGCATGTTTGTGGCCGAAGACGTGCCCGCGTTGGCCCGCCGGGAGGCGGACCGACTGGGCTGGCGGGTGCTGATGCCCGTTTGAATTCTTTGGTCAGGATTAAATCGTTGCGCTAGCTACAAGGTTCCACGGGTTTTCGGGTGAGTATTGACCTCCGTTTGAAATGAAGGTCACGGCATTGCCCACGCTCATCTCGGCTTCTCCGACCACCCCTACCGGGATCGAGCCAAGCAAAGTTGTCGCACGTCCGAACCGTGACCGGCTGATCGGAACGATTGAACAGTTGGCCAGCATTGGCGCCAAGCCCGATGGCAGCGTCTGTCGACGTGGGTTTTCGCCTGAGGATGTGCAGGGTCGTGAGTTGCTGGCCCACTGGATGAAGCAGCTCGGCATGCAGGTGCGTGTTGATGCCGCTGGCAACTTGATCGGACGCCTGGAAGGCCTCGATCCCCACCGTCCTGCCTTGGTGACCGGGTCGCACCTCGACACGGTTCCCACCGGTGGACGCTTTGACGGTGCTCTGGGGGTGTTGGCCGGCCTGGAAGCTTGCCGTGCGCTTCAAGACCAGAGCATCCGCCTGCGGCATGGCATCGAGTTGATCGCCTTTGCCGACGAGGAGTCGACGATGGTGGGTTGCAAGGGTTTGACGGGGACGGCATCCGATTCCCCGGAGAGTTATGCCACTAGCAATGGCCAGCCGATTCAGGACAACCTGGCGCGCATCGGCGGGCATTGGCCGTCTTTGGCTTCGGCCCGACGCTCAGATGAGGCCTATGCCGCCTTCCTGGAATTGCATGTTGAGCAGGGCGGTGTTCTCGAGCAACGCGGTGATGCCATTGGTGTTGTGGAGGGTGTTGTCGGTCAGCGTCGGTTCAGCATCAAGGTGCAGGGCCAGGCCAACCACGCCGGCACGACACCGATGGGGCTGCGACAGGACGCCCTCGTGGCGGCCTCGCGTCTTGTTCTTGCCGTCGAGGCCATGGCCGCCCGTCATCCCGGAGATCCGGTGGCGACCGTGGGTCGACTGGAGGTTTGGCCCAATGCCGCCAACGTTGTTCCTGGCGCTGTCGCCCTAACGGTTGACCTGAGGGATGTGGATCCGACCGTTCTTGATCAGTTGGTGGAGGAGTTGATGCAGCAGGTGGAACGCATCGGTGCTGAAACGGGCTGTCCGATTGCGGTGGATCCTCAGTTCAGCGTTGATCCCACCCCTGCTGATGCTTTGGTGATGGCCACGATCACTGAGGCCGCAGCCGATCTCGGCCTGTCCCACAGCCATCTCCCCAGCCGAGCCAGCCACGATGCCCAGGAGGTCGGCCGTCGCTGGCCGATGGGCATGATTTTTGTGCCCAGCCGGGGTGGCTTGAGTCATTCCGCTGCAGAGTTCACCAGCGATGAGCAGTGCTGGGCGGGCACTGCGGTCCTGCTGGAAACGTTGCTGCGGCTCGACCGTCAGCTGCCGTGACCTTTTCGATCCTGGCCCGGGACCCCAGCAACGGTCGCTTTGGTGTGGCTGTGGCTACCTGTCATCTGGCTGTTGGATCCACCGTGCCCCACATCCGCGCAGGGGTTGGTGCTGTCGCCACCCAGGCCCACACCAATCCCTATCTGGGGATTTGTGGTTTGGAGCGCCTAGAGCAGAGTTCGGATGCTGAGAGCGTTCTGGCCAGCCTGCTTGCCGATGATCAGCACCGTGACCGGCGTCAGTTTCACCTGATTGACCTGGACGGTCGCACCGCCTGTTGGACGGGGCAGGATTGCGGCCCTTGGGCAGGGCATCGCCATCAGCGTGACCTGTCCGTTGCTGGCAATTGCTTGGTGGATGAGGCCGTGTTGGCGGCGATGGAGCAGGCCTTTCTCACCAGCGACCCCAGCTTGAAACTGGGCCGCCGCCTGATGATGGCTCTTCAAGCCGGGGAAGCGGCTGGCGGTGATCACCGTTCCAATCTCTGTACCTCAGCGGCGGTGCAGGTGAGCGGTGAAGCCGCCTTTCCACTGCTAGATCTGCGCGTTGATTTCCACGAGCGCGCCGTGGAGCAGTTGATGGAGGTGTACGAGCGCAGTCAGGACCTTTGGGCCCAGGAGTGGAGGGATGAACTGTCGGAATTGCCCATGCTCAACCGCTTGGTGGCTTGAGCATTCACATTCGCCAACGCCATTAAAGAAGCCCCGCACACACCGGTGTTGCAGGGCTTCTTTGAATTCAGTGGATTTCAGCTGGGGACGGAAGCTTCCCACTCCACCTTCAGGCCAGCCTGACGGGCGTCAGTGATCAGATCGTCGATGCAATCCATGCCAAAAGCGGCTTGTCCAGACAGCAGGGCATCCCATTCCTGAGCTGGAAAGTGCGTTTGCAGCCAGAACACGCCATGCACGCTGGAGGGGTTTACCTGCACGAGACCTTGGTCGAGGCGAGTAGTGATGAGATCCAACGTCATTGCTGAAGCTGGATCTATTACGCCCCAATCCGTGCAAATGGAATGTTCGAGTTGCTACGGATTGAGAAGTTGCCCTAGCGCGTGTAGCCCACACCGCGGTACACGAGTTGCACCGGAGCCCTATGGCCGTTGATCTGGCGGGCTTGGTACACGTTGCGGCGGTAGACCAGCTGCACTGAAGGCTTGCCCTCAGTGGCGTTGTTTTGCTGGTACTGATGCCCGCGATAAAGAAGGGTGGTCATTGGATGGTCCTCGAAGCAAGCTCAGGTCCCCGTTCCATGGCCTGAGACGAACTGCGCTTCGCGCGATGCGAAGTGAACGATCGGTAGCTGTTGCTACAGAAGTATTGAAGCCCCTGCAAATGCCTAAGTGGTGTTCGGGCGGATACTTGTTCAGAAAAGTTTTCGGTTTTGTTTATTTTTATCCGTAGGAATTAGTGGGCCTGGCTGATGTCAATCAGCTGATCAAGTGCAGCATTAAAGAAGCGTCGGCCTTGTTCCTGGAGCGTGGCGCCAAGCCTGTGCCAGTCCAGGCTCAGGCGATCGGGCCCTTGGGGCCCAAGGGCACTCACCACATAGTCGTGGTCATTGACGATCCAGTGCTGCAGCGCATCACCGTCGACCTCGAAGTGGCATTGCAGGCCAATGGCGTGGGCTCCAATCCGAAACACCTGTTCCGCACAGTGCAGCGAGGAACCCAGCAGCGTTGCATCAGCCGGCAGGTGGATGCGATCGCCATGCCAATGCAGCACCAAGCTGCTGCTTTGTTGCCCCTGCAACAGGGTCTCATCGCTCGGATCCGCGACCCAGTGGATCGCGCCGAGGCCCAATTCCTTCAGATGCTGTGGTGGTGCTCCAACTTGCAGGGGTTTCACGCAGCCCCCTCCAGCAACAGCCAGGAGCTGAGCCCCCAGGCAGATGCCCAGCACCGGCCGGCGCTGCTGGTGCCAGGCCGTCAACCAGTCCAGTTCCTTCCGCAACCAGTCCATGCCCGGTTGGTCGTGATCGTTCACGCTCATCGGTCCCCCCAGCACCAGCGCAATGCTGTTCGCATCCGTCCTGGGGTCCGGCAGGGGGTCGCCCCGGTCGGGCCTCAGGGTCTGGAGGGTCAGGCCCCGTTGCCGCGCCAGTTCTCCCACCAGTGCGGCGTCTTCGTGGTCAACGTGTTGGACCACCAACAGCGTGGGGCTCAAAGCAGCAGATAGCGCTGGGCCAGGGGCAGCACCTCGGCGGGCTCACAGGTGAGCAGTTCACCGTCGGCGAACACCTCATAGGTCTGCGGGTCCACGCTCACCTTGGGCAGTGCTGAATTCAGCTTGAGGGCGCTCTTGCCGACGCTGCGGGTCTCCTTCACCGCCATGCATGTGCGCTCCAGCCCTAGCTGGCGTTGGATGTCGGCGTCCATCGCTGCTTCGCTCACGAAGGTGAGGCAACTTGGGGCGAGGGCTTTGCCGAAGGCGCCAAACATCGGCCGGCCGTGCACGGGGCCAGGGGTGGGAATTGAGGCGTTGGCGTCGCCCATCTGGGCCCAGATGATGGAACCGCCCTTCACCACCAGTTCCGGGCGAATGCCGAAGAAGCCTGGCTTCCACAGCACGAGATCGGCGAGCTTGCCGGTTTCGATCGACCCCACTTCGGTGCTGATGCCGTGGGCCAACGCTGGGTTGATCGTCACCTTGGCGATGTAGCGCTTGAGGCGATGGTTGTCGTTGCGAGTGGAGTCTTCCGGCAGGGCACCACGCTGCACCTTCATCTTGTGGGCGGTCTGAAAGGTGCGGGTGATCACTTCGCCCACGCGGCCCATGGCCTGGGAGTCGCTGGCGATGATCGAGAAGGCACCCAGGTCGTGAAGGATGTCTTCGGCGGCGATCGTTTCGCGCCGGATCCGAGATTCGGCGAAGGCCACGTCCTCGGGGATCTTCGGATCGAGGTGGTGGCACACCATCAGCATGTCGAGGTGCTCCTCGAGCGTGTTGCGGGTGTAAGGCCGGGTGGGGTTGGTGCTGCTCGGCAGCACGTTGGCCTCGCCGCAGATCTTGATGATGTCCGGGGCATGGCCGCCGCCGGCACCTTCGGTGTGGAAGGTGTGAATCGTGCGTCCCTTGATGGCGGCGATCGTGTCTTCCACGAAGCCGGCCTCATTCAGGGTGTCGGTGTGGATGCACACCTGCACATCCATCCGATCGGCCACCGATAGACAGGCATCGATCGTGGCTGGCGTGGTGCCCCAGTCTTCATGCAGCTTCAGGCCGCAGGCGCCGGCGCGCACCTGTTCTTCCAGTGCTTCCGGGGTGCTGGCATTGCCCTTGCCGAAAAAGCCCAGGTTCACCGGCAGGCCTTCAGCGGCCTGGAGCATCCGCCCGATGTGGAAGGCGCCGGGGGTGCAGGTGGTGGCATTTGTGCCGGTGGCTGGTCCGGTGCCGCCGCCCATCAGCGTGGTGACGCCGCTGGCCAGAGCCGTTTCGATCTGCTGGGGGCAGATGAAGTGGATATGCGTGTCGATGCCACCGGCCGTGAGGATGTGTCCTTCCCCGGCGATGGCTTCGGTGCCTGGACCCACCACGATTGTCACCCCTTCTTGGGTGTCGGGGTTACCGGCTTTGCCGATGCCGACGATCCGGCCGTCCTTGAGGCCGACATCGGCTTTGACGATGCCCCACCAGTCGAGGATCAGGGCATTGGTGATCACCGTGTCGACGGCGCCCTCGGCTCGAGGGGTCTGGGATTGGCCCATGCCGTCGCGGATCACCTTGCCACCGCCGAACTTCACCTCATCGCCGTAGACGGTGTAGTCCTTCTCGACTTCCAGGATCAGATCGGTGTCGGCCAGACGAACCCGGTCGCCTGTGGTGGGTCCGTAGGTCTCGGCGTAGGCCTGGCGGGAGATGCGGTAGGGCATGGGTCAGGCGTCGAGGGGTCCGTTGATCTGGCCGTTGAAGCCGATGACGCGTCTCGCACCGGCGAAGGGAATCAGGTGCACGTCACGGCTGTCGCCGGGTTCGAAGCGGATGGCGGTGCCGGCGGGGATGTCGAGCCGTTGACCGCGGGCTGCGGCCCGGTCGAACTGCAGGGCGGCGTTGGCTTCGGCGAAATGGAAATGGGAGCCCACCTGCACCGGCCGGTCGCCGCTGTTGGAGACGCTCAGCGTGGTGACGGGTCGGCCTGCATTCAGCTCCAGTTCACCCGGTTCGGGAAGCAGTTCGCCTGGAATGAGAGGTGCCATGGGTTCTGCCTCAGCGAATCGGGTCGTGCAGGGTGACGAGCTTTGTGCCATCGGGGAAGACGGCTTCGATCTGCACCTCATGGATGAGCTCAGGCACGCCTTCCATCACCTGGTCCTGACGCAGCCAGGTGGTGCCTTCCTGCATCAGCTCCGCCACGCTCTTGCCGTCACGGGCGCCTTCCAACACCAGAAAACTGAGCCAGGCCACTGCTTCGGGATGGTTGAGCTTGAGGCCACGGTTCAAGCGCCGCTCGGCAAGCAGTGCCGCGGTCACGATCAGGAGCTTGTCCTTTTCCTGGGGACTGAGATGCATGGCGAAGCTCGGTCTCCTTCAGTGTGTCTCCGCAGCAGCCCTGAAAGCGTTCACAGTGGACGTTTGTCGGCGCAGAGGCTCTTCCTGCAGGGGCCAGAACCTGGGGATGCGAGGCCGTTTCAGCCCCCGGAGCATTCGCGTTCGCTCCCAGATTCGACTGAACCAGAAGCGGGCATCACGGCTCGATTCGCCGGAATAGCGGGCGATCAGGCCCTGATTGAGGGCACCGCAGCGCATCGTCCCCGTCAGTCCCTCTCGGTCGGCCCGCGCTCCCTCCAGCAGCGTTGCTGTTGTTTCGGTGCCCATGGTCATCGGCGCCGCCCAAACCAGTGTTCCGAACACCGGGGCTCCTCCCAACCCGTGCGGGCTGTCCAGGCTGGCGTCGCCGAGTTCCACACGATCCGCCAGCTCCCAGGTTGAGCTGCTGGCCGCGAGGCGCTGAATGGTGAGGCTCGACCGCCAACGTCCCTGCTGCAGGGTTTCAGCAGCGGCGGTTCGGCCCAAGCGCACGATCTCTGCACTGAGGAAGGAGGCGTCTTGGGGCAGGGTCACCGTCAGCTGCTGCTCGAACAAGGCATCGGCGTACAACACCAGTTCCTGCGGCAGCCATTCGAGATCACTGCCGCTGGCCAGCGAGCAGCGCACCTGTTGATGGGCAAAGCAACCCTCGGGTTGCAGGCGGCTGCGGCCGATGGATCCATAAACCTTTTGCGCCGCCACGCTGGTGATTAGGCAGCGGCTGTTGGCTTCAAGCTTGATATCCAGGCTGAGTTGATCGCCGCCCACCAGGCCTCCAGCGGTGTGTAGCACCGGCAGCTCACAGCGTCCGTCATCACCGCGTTCACTGCGGAGCAACTTGAATGGAGCTGTGCAGCCCCCCTGGTGTTTGGTGCTGCCGTTGGTGGCATGAAACTGCAGGTTGCAGTGGCCGTGCCAAGGATCAAGACGTTGCATGGCCTCACGCTCCGCCGCCATCGGCTTCAACTCTGTAGCAATGCACACCAAAGTGCTGGTGATTGATCGGCACGCTTTCGTTATGGATCTGGAGAGGAGGTGCTCGTGACGGATGCGATGGTCGTGCTGGAGCAGCGCCTGCAGAACAGCAGTGCCACGGCAACCCTGCAGTTGCCGTTGACGGCCGAAGAGCGCACGGTGCTGCGTGGTCGTCGCACCACTTCCTGCGGTTGTCCGGTGCTGCTTCAGTTGCCTCGTGTGGGATCGCTGCAGCCGGGTGATCTGCTAGGGGATCAGTCTGGGTCGACCGTTGTGGAGGTGACGGCAGCGCCGGAGGCGTTGCTGCGGGTGCAGGGCTCGCATCCCTTGGAGCTGTTGCAGGCGGCTTATCACCTGGGCAATCGACATGTCGCCCTGGAGCTGCATGAGCAGGAGCTGTTGCTGCCTGAGGATTCCGTGCTCGCCACGATGCTGGAAGGGCGTGGATTGACGGTCAGCCGCTGTCTGCAGCCGTTTGCCCCTGAGGGCGGCGCCTACGGAGGCCATCAGCACGGATGACCTCCCTGGCGTTGTTGCAATTGGTCAGCCCGGCCCTGCCCGTGGGTGCCTTCAGCTATTCAGAGGGCCTGGAGGTGTTGATTCAGGCGGGATCCATCGCCGATGAGCAGGCCATTCAGGCTTGGTTGGAGGCTGAACTGCAACGGGGCGCGGTGCGGCTGGAAGCCGCGGCGTTAAGGCCGTTTGCGGAGGTTTTGGTGGGGTGGTCCACTCAGGCCGATGCGGCGGCCAAGGTGCGCCTGATCGATCTGGATGGTTGGCTGTTGGCCACCCGTGAAGCAGCGGAGCTGCGAGCCCAGCAGCGTCAGATGGGGATGTCGCTGCTGCAGTTGATGTCTGACATGGGGCACGACTTGCCTGAACCCGTTGCCCTTAGCTGGCCAGCGGCCTGGGCCTGGGCCGCTGTGTGCTTGTCGGTTTCAGCAGGAGACATGGTTGAGGGATACCTCTACGGCTGGGTTGCCAATCAGCTCAGTGCTTCGGTCCGGCTGCTGCCGTTGGGTCCGTCCCGAGCACAGGTGCTGCAACAACGGCTGTTGCCGCTGATTGCCTCGCAAGCGCAGCTGCTTCAGGCGGCCGATCCGCAGCAGCTCTGGAGCAGCGGTGTGGGTGCGGGCATGGCGCAGCTTGCCCATGCTGAGCTGTATTCACGCCTGTTTCGAAGCTGATGAGCAGCAAACTGCGCCTGGGGGTGGCGGGTCCTGTGGGATCCGGCAAGACCGCACTGGTGGAGGCGCTCTGTCGCCGCTTGCGCGACGACCTGCAGCTCGCGGTGGTCACCAATGACATCTATACCCAGGAGGATGCCCAGTTCCTCACCCGTGCCGGTGCCCTGGATCCAGAGCGGATCCGTGGAGTGGAGACGGGTGGTTGCCCCCACACGGCGATCCGCGAAGACTGCTCGATCAATAGAGCCGCTGTGGCAGAGCTGGAGGCGCAATTCCCTGACCTGGATCTTGTTCTGGTTGAAAGCGGTGGCGACAACCTGGCGGCGAGCTTCAGTCCTGAACTGGTGGATCTCTGCATCTATGTGATCGACGTGGCAGCTGGCGACAAGATTCCCCGTAAAGGGGGGCCTGGCATCACCCGCTCTGATCTGCTGGTGATCAACAAGATTGATCTGGCTCCCCAGGTTGGTGCCGATCTTTCGGTGATGGAACAGGACACCCTGCGAATGCGTGGAGACCGGCCCTGGTGTTTCACCAATCTCCACAGCGGCGAAGGTTTGGAGCAGGTGGTGGGCTTCTTGTTGCAACAGCTACCGAATCGTTGATCCGCAGCCGCTGGTCTCGCCATTTGGTTCTGATTGATACCAAAGCAAGGGCGTGCTGATTCGTACCTTCCGTCAGCTGCCGTCAGGCACATCCCTGTGTTGTGGAACACCATGAGCTCTTCACTTTCTAAGCGTCTGTTTGCCGGCATGGCCGCGGCGTCGCTGGGTCTTGCCGTGACCGCTTGCGGTGGCGATGACAAGGCTGCCAACGTTGATTACGACGACAGCGTCACCGTCGGCATCCTGCACTCGCTGACCGGCACCATGGCCATCTCCGAGTCCACCCTGGTGGACACCGAGAAAATGGCGATCGATGAGATCAATGCCGCCGGTGGCGTCGAGGTTGACGGTAAGAAGTACAAGATCGAGTACATCGTCGAGGACGGTGCCTCCGACTGGCCCACCTTCGCTGAGAAGTCCAAGAAGCTGATCGACCAGGATCAGGTGCCCGTCGTCTTCGGTGGTTGGACCTCCGCCAGCCGCAAGGCGATGCTGCCTGTGTACGAGTCGAAGGACGCCTTCCTCTACTACCCGATTCAGTACGAGGGTCAGGAGTGTTCCAACAACATCTTCTACACCGGTGCAACTCCGAACCAGCAGTCGGAGCCTGCCACCAAGTTCATGTATGAGAAGTCGCCTGCTGCTGGCAAGCCCTTCTTCCTCGTGGGTTCGGACTACGTCTTCCCCCGCACCTCCAACACCATCACCAAGGAACAGCTCAAGTCCCTGGGTGGCGAAGTGGTCGGTGAGGACTATCTGCCCCTGGGCAACACCGAGGTTGCTCCGATCATCGCCAAGATCAAGAAGGCCCTGCCTGACGGCGGTGTGATCATCAACACCCTGAACGGTGACCAGAACGTTGCCTTCTTCAAGCAGATCCAGGACGCCGGCATCACCCCCGATAACGGCTACTACGTGATGAGCTACTCCATTGCGGAAGAGGAGATCAGCACCATCGGTTCTGAGTTCCTTGAGGGCCACTACGGCGCTTGGAACTACATGATGTCGATCGACACCCCGGCATCCAAGAAGTTCGCTGCTGACTTCAAGGCCAAGTACGGCGCCGATAGGCAGGTCGCTGACCCTCAGGAGTCGGCTTACAACATGGTTTACCTCTGGAAGAAGGCTGTCGAGAAGGCCAACAGCTTCGACGACGACAAGGTGCGTGAGGCCCTGGTCGGCATCGAGTTCGACGCGCCTCAGGGTCCTGTGACCGTGATGCCTAACCACCACCTGTCCCAGACCGTGCGCATTGGCCAGATCACTGCTGACGGTCAGTTCGAGATCCTCGAATCCACCGATGGTCCTGTGGCGCCTCAGGCCTGGAACCAGTTCGAGCCCAGCTCCAAGGGCTTCGCTTGCGACTGGACCGATGCCGCCAAGGGCGAGAAGTACAAGCTCTGATCTTTTGATCACAGCCTGATTGCTCTCCAGGGAGGAGCCCGGTGACGGGCTCCTCCTTTCGTCGTTTCATTGAACGCTTCGTTTCACACGTCCGTGCAACTGCTTCTCGAAAGCCTGTTCAACGGTGTTGCCATCGGCTCGGTGCTGCTGATGGCCGCCCTCGGACTGGCCATTGTCTTTGGCCTCATGGGCGTGATCAACCTCGCCCATGGCGAGCTGATCATGCTTGGGGCCTACACCACCTACGTGGTGCAGCTGATCTTCAAGCTTCCTGCTCTGCAGCCGGTTTACTACGCCTACGTGCTGGTGGCGCTTCCCCTGGCCTTCATCGTCAGTGGTGTGGTCGGCATCCTGCTGGAACGCACCGTGATTCGCCGGCTCTACGGCAACCCGCTGGAGACGTTGTTGGCGACATGGGGTGTCAGCTTGATTCTTCAGCAGTTTGTGCGGAGTGTTCCCCTGGCTCATGCCGCCGGCCTGATCCTGGCGCTGGTGCTGGGCTTTGGCCTCCCGCTGCTGCTTCCCTCCTCTCTCCTGGCGGGGCCTCGAGCACGCTTGGTGCGTGCGGGGAGTTGGGCTGTTTCCGCCCTGGGAGGCGTGCTGTTGGCGGGTGGCCTGGCTTCACAAATCAGCCGCATCGCCCGAGCCACCTCCCGCAACGTGGATGTGACGGCACCCAAATGGATGCGCGGTGGGATCGAATTCATAGACATCACCTTTCCTGTGCCGCGTCTGGTGATCATCGTGATCACGATCGTTGCTGTGGTTGGGGTGACGTGGTTCCTCAACAAAAGCGTGTGGGGCATGCGTATTCGTGCCGTTACCCAGAACCGTTCGATGAGTGATTGCCTGGGGATCCCCACCGACACCGTTGATGTGCTCACCTTTGGCATCGGCTCCGGTCTGGCCGGGGTGGCGGGGGTGGCTGTTTCCCTGCTGGGTTCGGTGGGCCCCAACGTGGGCGGGTCTTACATCGTGGGCTGCTTCATGGTGGTGGTGCTCGGTGGCGTCGGAAACCTGTTGGGCACCGTGCTCGCTTCCTTTGCCATCGGCTTGCTCACCGACTTGATCGGTGCTGGCCGACTGCTGACGATCTGGCCTGACATGCCGGCTCCCCTGGCCGGTGCGGTGAATTTCTTTGCCACCACGAGCATGGCTCAAGTGATGGTGTTCGCTCTGATCGTGGTGTTCCTTCAATTCCGTCCCGCGGGTCTATTCCCGCAGAAGGGACGCATGGTGGAGGCTTGATCTGATGTTCCAAGCATTTCAACAACGTCGTTGGTCCTTGATCATCCTTTGGGTGGTGATCGTTGCGGCCATCGTTGCTGCGCCTGCTGTTCTGCCGGTGTTTCGGCTGAATTTGTTGGGTCGCTTCCTCTCCCTGGCGATCGTTGCCCTGGGCATCGACTTGATCTGGGGCTTCACCGGTTTGCTCAGCCTTGGCCAGGGCATCTTTTTTGCCCTTGGCGGCTACGTGGCAGCCATGTATCTGCAGCTGAACAGCTCGGGTGATCTTCCCAACGGCATTCCCGAGTTCTTCAGCCTCTACGGCTTGGATCGTTTGCCCGCCTTCTGGGAACCGTTCCATTCCCCGTTGTTCACCCTGGTGGCGATCTGGCTGGTTCCAGCCGTCTTGGCCGCTGTGCTCGGCAACCTGGTGTTCCGCAACCGGATCAAGGGGGTCTACTTCTCGATCCTCACCCAGGCTGCCCTGCTCGTTTTCTTCAATTTCTTCAACGGACAGCAGAAGCTGATTAATGGCACCAACGGTCTTAAAACCGATGTAACCCAGCTGTTCGGACAGATGGTGGGTTCCCCGGAGATGCAGCGGGGTTTCTTCTGGTTGACCTCTGTGGTGGTGATCCTGGCCTGGCTGTTTCTGCGCTGGGTGGTGCGGGGCCGGTTCGGTGATGTGTTGATCGCCATTCGCGATGACGAACCTCGGCTGCGCTTTGCGGGTTACAACCCAACTCTGTTCAAGACGATCGTCTTCGCCATCGCTGGTGGTTTGGCAGGAATTGGTGGTGCGCTTTACACCGTTCAGTCGGGCATCGTTTCGCCGCAGTACATGACTGTTCCCTTCTCGATTGAGATGGTGATCTGGGTTGCAGTGGGTGGTCGAGGCACGCTTGTGGGAGCCATTCTTGGCGCCGTAGTCATCAACTACGCCAAGAGTTTGGTGAGCGAAGCGCTCCCCCAGAGTTGGCTGTTCATCCAAGGGGGCCTGTTCATCCTCGTGGTGACCGCCTTGCCTGAGGGCGTCATTGGTTGGTTCCGAGGTGATGGCCCTCGCAATTGGCTCAACCGATTCGGTATTGCCCGTCGGAGTGAGACCTATCCACGTCTCGATCTTGAAGGTCAGGAAGAGGTTCAGTCATGAGTACAGCTTTATTGGAGTTGCGCCAAATCACCGTCAGTTTTGATGGCTTTTTGGCGCTCCGCGATCTCAACCTCAGCCTTCAGCCTGGGGAGCTGCGCGCTGTGATCGGTCCGAATGGCGCCGGCAAGACCACGTTCCTCGATGTGATTACCGGCAAGACCGCTCCCACTGAAGGGGATGTGGTGTTCAAGGGACGCTCTCTGGTGGGAAAACGGGAGCACCGCATCGCGCGCTTCGGCATCGGCCGCAAGTTTCAGAGCCCTCGTGTTTTTGAGAAGCTCAGCGTTCAGGAGAACTTGGCTCTGGCGGTGAGCCAGCCGAAGCAGCCCTGGTCATTGCTGGTGAGGGGCCTGAATGGGCAGCAGCGAGACCGTGTTCATCACTTGATGAGCATTGTCAATCTGCAGAACCGTGCCGATTGGGCTGCTGGGTCGTTGTCCCATGGCCAGAAACAGTGGCTTGAGATCGCCATGCTGGTGGGCCAGGATCCCGACCTGTTGCTGGTGGATGAGCCGGTGGCTGGGCTCACGGACGAGGAGACCGATTTGACGGCGGATCTGCTCAAGTCGTTGGCGGGGGATCACACCGTGTTGGTGATTGAGCACGACATGGAATTCATTCGACGACTTGAAAGTCCGGTGACGGTGCTGCACCAGGGTCATGTTCTTTGTGAGGGCACGATGGATCAGGTGCAGGCCGATCCCCGGGTGATTGAGGTTTATCTCGGCACCACTGAGGAGGAGACGCCATGACGAATTTGCTGGAGATCCAAGGCCTCAACACTTTTTACGGTGAAAGTCACATTCTTCGGGATGTTGATCTCAGCGTGAAATCGGGCGAGATGGTGTGTTTGATCGGTCGCAATGGTGTGGGTAAAACCACCCTGTTGAAATCACTGATCGGTCTGTTGCGCCCTCGCTCCGGAACCATGGCGCTCGACGGTTCTCAACTGGATCGTCAGGCTCCCCATCAGCGCGCTCGGGCCGGGATTGGCTACGTGCCGCAAGGTCGCGAGATCATTCCCCAGCTCACAGTGGAAGAAAACTTGCTTTTGGGGATGGAGGCGTTGCCGGGTGGATTGGCGCGGAATCGCCACATCGATCCATTCGTATATGAGCTGTTTCCGATTCTTCAGGAGTTTCTACCGCGCAAGGGCGGGGATTTGAGTGGGGGTCAGCAACAACAATTGGCCATTGCCCGTGCGTTGCTCGGCAAGCCAAAGTTGCTGCTGTTGGATGAGCCCACCGAGGGCATTCAGCCCAACATTGTTCAAGACATTGAAGCTGCTGTTCGGCGAATCATCGCCGACACTGGGATTGGGGTGTTGCTGGTGGAGCAACATCTCCATTTCGTTCGCCAGGCTGACCGCTACTACGCCATGCAACGTGGCGGCATTGTTGCTAGTGGTTCAACCAGCGAACTCAGTCAGACGGTTGTTGACCAGTTCCTGAGCGTTTAGGGCTTCGCTCTTGATGGCTTCTCCTGGGTCAGTTCAGCTGGCCCAGAGGGATTCGGTCGCAGGCTCTTCATTCGTGGCGTAGTCGCTCACATCGGCACGAACGTGCAGCATCTGCCCTGTCATCGACATTTTCCAGATTTCCAAGCGCGCATCCTTGGGCGCTTGGAACCAAAAAACCTCCGTGGGCATCACCACCTTCTCTCGATAGAAGTGGTTGGCACCAATGCATTTCACGATCACCATCCGGCTGGTGTCGTTTTGGTAAACGCACTCAATCATTTTGAGCATCTTGAATGCTGCCAATCTCATGTCCCCTTGGCAAGTGAAGTGTTTGATTGATCACCGAATCAGGACGCCTTTAGATTTGGTACAGATGAGTTGATACAGAGTTGATTGCTTTTGTATCGATCATCACGATTCCGGTCGCCCCTTGGTGGGTTGGGTGCCGCTCAGGGTTTTGAAGATCAAACATCGCGACTCTTTCGTTTCGATTGAAACAAATCTTTTTTGCCGCTGTTTGCATGATTGTTTTGTCGATATGGGGGATTGCGGGATGGAAGAATCAGTCAGCCTGAGTGTGACTCAGCAATTCGATGTCGAGCGGATGAATCGCGCGATTGAATCAACCCTCGATCCACAACAGCTGCAAGTGTTGGCCAAACAATTGCTTCAGGCATGGCATTCCCAGCGCGCTGCAACAGCTTGGGTGACCCGCCAGCGCGATCAGTTGAGCTGAGGCTTGACGCGTTGGCTTTATGCAGCGAGCTCAGAGGTCAAACGTTGCGGGTTGTGGTTCGGCCGTTTCAGGGATGTGCGATCTGCCTGGCCTGCTGCTGCCAGATCAGCTTGAAGGGCTGAATTGCAACTGCGCAGTCGCGACCAGCTGGGCAGTTGATGGGCAATCGGCGCTTGCATCAGTTTTGCCAGGCCGGGGCGTAGGAGGCCGGCGAAGTTTTGAACAGCCAGTTCTTCGCCGTGGCGGTCGTAAGGCAACCGATTGATCGCTGAATCAAGGCCGAATTGCCGCACGCGATCCTCGCCAACTCGCCGGTAAAGCACTTCAAGTGTCGGCAGTTGATCCATCGACATCACGCAACCTTCGTGTTCCATCAGGCCGCGCAACACCGTGCCGAAAATTTCGCCTGCCATGCGTTGCAGGCCTTCGCTGGGTTGCTGACCCAGCTCCTTGTGTTTGTGGTCGAACAACCCCAGATCAACTTGAGCAATTCGGCTGGAGGCCACATGGCGATACACCTCAGACAGCAGGCCCACCTCCAGTCCCCAGTCCGACGGGATCCGCAGATTCATCGCCAGATCGGTGGTGAAGGCGAATTCGCCAGCCAGGGGATAGCGGAATGACTGGAGATACGCCAAGTAGGGCAGGGGGCCGAAAACCTGTTCCAGGCTGGCCAGCAGTGGGCCGACAAAGAGACGGGTTGCTCGGCCCTGAAGCGCTTGGGTCTCGAGGGAAAGACGGCTGTAGAACGCCTTCACGTAGGCAATGCCGTGGGATCGATCCAGCAGGGGGCGGAGCATGCGCTCTGGATATGCCGATCCAAAGGTTCTGATGTCGGCATCGAACAGGCCAACCACCTCAGCGTCTTGGCATGCCACCCCGAGCCCCTGCCAGACGGCCCAGCCCTTGCCCGGTGGTCCGGTCACGTCGAGCCCCAGTTCACCGACGGATTCGAGCAAGTCCCGGACGGCGGGGCCGTTGGTCCAGTGCACCCGAACGGGGAAGGGCATCCCTTCGAAAAACTTTTCTGCCGCTTTGACGTCTTCGGCGCTGGTGGCCGCCAACGCCACCACCAGCTCGTTGAGCCCCTTCAGACCTGAAAGTGTGTCTCGAATCAGGCCTAAGGCTGGTCGGCTGAATTCCTCCATCAGGCAGGGGATCAGCAGGGTGGTGGGTCGCTGACTCAGTTCCCGGTTGAAGGCAACCGCATCGAGATTGCCCAAGCTGTAGTCATGGACGGTGCTGATCAGGCCCTGCTGAAAATCCATGTGGTGTTCGATGCAACAACAGAGGTCAGAGTCCTGCCCCATACCTGAACGGTGTTGAGGAGGAAGGCGATGCAGCCCCCGCGCGACGAAACGCTGCGGACCCTGCTTGGCGATTTGTACCCGAATGATTCTTCCGGGGATGGCCAGGAGTTGTCGTCGCAATTGCTGCAGATCTTGAGCCAATCGTCAGGAGATGGCGATATGGCAGAACCCATGGACCGCTGGGCAGGCAGCGATGTGGTCTTGATCACCTACGCCGACACCATTGCTGACGCGGGTGTGCCTGGTCTTCAAGCGCTGAAGTCGTTTGTGAATCGCCATCTGCACCCCTTCGCAGCGGTGGTTCATGTGCTGCCGTTCATGCAATCCACCAGTGATGGTGGTTTTGCGGTGGCCAGCCACACCAAGCTCGAGCCTCGTTTCGGCGATTGGAGCGACCTCGCTGCTTTGGCGCAGGGCCGACGGCTGATGGCCGACCTCGTTCTCAATCACGTGTCGGCCTCTCACCCCTGGGTGCAGCAGTTCATGCGGGATGAACAGCCCGGCCGCTCCTGTGTGCTGGAGGCCGCGCCTGATCCGTGCTGGGCGGATGTTGTTCGTCCGCGCAGTTCCAATCTGTTCACGCAATTGAGGGGGCCTAAGGGCGCGCGCCAGGTCTGGACCACCTTTGGTCCCGATCAGGTGGATCTCAACTGGCGTTCTGCGGAGGTGCTGCTTGGCTTTGCCCGCCTGATGCAGCGCATGGCTGGGCATGGGGTGCGTTGGATCCGTCTGGATGCCGTGGGTTTCGTCTGGAAGGAACCCCACACCTCATGCATCCATCTGCCGCAGGCCCATCAACTGGTGAAGGTGCTGCGCCTGCTGCTCGATCAGGTGGGACCCGATGGCGTTGTGGTCACCGAGACCAACGTGCCGGAGCAGGAAAACCTCTCCTATTTGAGGAGTGGTGATGAAGCGCATCTGGCCTACAACTTTCCCTTGCCGCCCTTGCTGCTTGAGGCCAGCGTCAGTGGCCGTGCCGACCTTCTCAATGCCTGGCTGAGTCGTTGGCCCGACCTGCCTCCGCAAACAGGGCTGCTCAATTTCACCGCCTGTCACGACGGCATCGGCTTGAGGCCCCTGGAGGGCCTGATGCCCCAGAAGCGCTTGCTCCAGCTGTTGATCGGTTGTGAACAGCGGGGTGGACTGGTCAGCCACAGGATGCTGAGCTCCGGCGACGAAGTTCCCTACGAGATCAACATCAGCTGGTGGAGTGCCATGGCGGATGGGGGGATTGATCCCACTTATCTCCAACGGGAGCGGTTCCTGCTCACCCAACTGTTGATCCTGGCCTTGCCCGGGGTCCCCGCCTTCTATCTGCCGGCGTTGCTGGCGGCTCCCAATGATCTGACCCGCTTTCGCCGCACGGGCCATCGACGGGATCTCAATCGGCCCCAGTTCACGGCCCAAGCCTTGGAGCGACGCCTGGCGGATCCCGATGCCGATGCATCAGCCCTGCTCCCTGTGCTGAGGCGGGCTCTGGCTGAGCGGGCTGTGCATCCGGCCTTGCACCCGGATGCCCCGATGACGGTGCTGAGTGCGGATCGCAGTGATCGCGTCATCATGCAGCGTTGCCGCGGTGGGGAAACGCTGGTGGCCGTTCACAACATCACGGCAGCGCGCCTCAGCTTGCGCCTCAGTCGCTTGGGTGGCGATCTGAACCAGCCCTGGGCCGATTGCCTGAGCGGTCATGTGTTCGCACCACATCAGTTGCATTCGCTAGAGCCTTATGCGGTGCATTGGTTGGTTCAGCCATGACCGCGAGTGTGGAGACGGCGTGGTGGGTGGTGACCGATCTCGACGGCACGTTGCTGGATCACGGCTACGACTGGTCGCCGGCTAAGGATCTGATCCGCCAGCTGCAACAGCAGCGGATTCCAGTGATTCCGTGCACCAGCAAAACGGCGGAGGAAGTGCGCGGCTTTCGTGCAGAGGCGGGGCTTCATGACCCGTACATCGTTGAAAACGGTGGCGCCGTGCACGGTGAAACCCCAGCAGGGGAGCCCTGGGAGCTGCTATTGGGCCCGGAGTGGACGGAGCTCAAGCCCCAGTTGCAGCTCCTGCAGAGTGAGTTGGGCGAGCCCCTGCGTCCGTTGGATGAACTCAGTGAGGAGGAGGGTCAGCGGTTGTTGGGGCTCGGCGGCGAAGCCTTGCGCCAGGCGCAGCGGCGGTGCTGCAGCGTGCCTTTTGTTCCGCCCTCGGCGGAGGGGCGTCGCCGGCTTGAGGCCCTGGTGCAGCGGATAGGCCTGACGGTGGTGCAGGGCAACCGCATGGGTCATCTGCTGGGCCCAGGCATCAGCAAAGGCAAGGCCTTGGCCACCCTGAAGCGTCATCTGGGTGCTGAGCACGTGAAGGTCTTGGCCTTGGGGGATTCCCCCAACGATCTGCCGTTGCTCGAGGTGGCCGACATCGCTGTCGTTGTGCCCGGGCCCGACGGACCCCATTCCGAGTTGAGTTCAGGGATCGCTGCCGGGCGTTTCCAGCTGGCGGCAGCTCCCCATGCCAGCGGATGGGATGAGGCTGTGCGCCGGATTCTTCGGATCTAGGCCATCGCTGGTCTTTGGCTCAATGGAGTAAGGATTGCCAAAGTTCCACTGCAGTCGTCGTTGCCGCCATGGGCTGACCGTTGTGCGATGCGATCGGTCGACAGCTCAAACTGTTGATTAGAACGGCCTGATCATCGGCTTCGAACTCTGCTGCCAGCTCGGTTTCCACCGCGATGCCCTGGGCCAGTGCACGGCCTCGCATCACTCCTGGAAGACAGCCGCTGCTGAGAGCCGGTGTCAGCCACTGTCCGCGACGCCGGACCAGCAGATTGGCCGCCGTTCCGCAGCACAGGGACCCAGCCGTGTTCAAGAGCAGCGCGTCGTCGGCAGCTTGGCCCTGGGCTTCCCGGCGGGCCTGGATCGATTGCCCGTAGGCGAAGGTCTTGCAATGGCTCAATCGACTGGAGGCATTGCGGCGCTCATGGCGACTGGTGATGGTGGTGACGGCTGAAAACGTTGGTGCGCAGGCCTGGAGCGTGAGCCAAAAGCGGTGGTGTCCTGGGGCCGGAAGCCCGATTCCGCGCTGGGGTGTGCTGCCACGGCTCCAGTTGAGGCGCAGGGCTCCATCGGCTTCGCTCAGCTGGCTCCGCTGAATTGCGCCTTCAATCAGAGGCCCCAGTGCATCTCGCTGCGGTGGCGGGTCCATGCCCAGCAGGGCCGCACTGTCACTCCATCGCTGCAGGTGCTCCTGCAGGAGTTGCGGCTCACCGTTGTGAATCAGCACGGTTTCAAAGAGGCCATCGGCTAGGAGCAGGGCTCGGTCGTCGAGGGGAAGCTGCAGGCTTGCTGCTGTTCCCCACTGGCCGTCGATCCAGGCGACTGAGGCGGTCATGTCAGCGCCTCCAGCAACGGCTGCAGCTTCCACATCAACTCCTCCGTTTCGCCGAGGGGATCCGAGTCGGCGACAATTCCGCAGCCGGCATGGGCCCGCAGGGTGTCACCTTGGCGCAGCAAAGAGCGGATCAAGATGTTGCTGTCGAAGCTGCCATCCCAGTCGATCCGCAGCAGGGATCCGCAGTAAGGACCGCGGCTGGTGGGCTCGAGCTCATGCAGACGTTGGCAGGCCCGCAGTTTCGGTGCTCCGCTAATCGACCCCCCAGGCCAACTGGCTTCCAGGAGATCGACCCAGCTCAATCCGGCCTTCAGCTGTCCCTCCACAACCGAGGTGAGGTGATGCACGGAGGCATAACTTTCGAGTCCCACCAGTTGGGGAACCTGGATCGAACCCGGCTGGCAGGCCCGACCGAGGTCATTCCGCAGCAGGTCGACGATCATCACGTTCTCGGCCCGGTCCTTGTCACTGCACACGAGTTCCACGGCGAGGTTCGCATCCTGTTCAGGGTTGCCATGGCGCGGCCTGGTGCCTTTGATCGGCCGGGTTTGTACGGCTCCCTGGGCACTCACCTGCAGAAACCGCTCCGGGGACGATGACAGCAACGCCTCGTTCTGGTTGCTGATGATCAGCCCTGCAAAGGGAGCAGGGCAGGCATCTCTAAGGGTGAGAAACAGCTCCAAGGCACTGCTTCTCTGTGGCCAGGCTGTGCTGCAACAGGCCGTGAGATTGGCTTGGAAGAGGTCGCCTGCTGCGATCAGATCTCGGATGCGTTGCACACCTGCGGCGTATTGATCTGCTGAGGTGTGGTGATGCCAAGCCCCTAGGGGGATCGATGGGGGCTCGCCTTTGGGCTGCTCAGTGCTGGAGGCCAGCTGTTGGCTTAGGTGTTCCAGAGCAGCCGTGCTGCTGGCTTCGATCCACAGCTTGCGCTTTTGGAGATCAAAGCGAAGCACCGGATCGTGGCGAGCGATCCAAAGCGTGGCCATGCCATCGCTGGCCCAGGGGTTTCCCGGTTCCACCCAAGCAGCGGCTTCATAGCTCAGCCAGCCGCACCAATGGCCTGGGTCAAGCCCCCGCAGAGCCTCGAAGGGATTGCTGGCTCCGGGCTCACCAGGCAGGCCGCGGCAGCAGACGATCTCCTTCGGCTCGGCCGCCAGGGTGGCCCATCGCCCCAGGCTGCTGCCGTCACCATCCAGCCAGATCAGGCCTTGCTCGCCGTAGGCATGGGCCAGTTGGCGGGCGATGGCTTCCGGCTCCTGCCAGGCCAGTTCAAGCCGTTGTGGGCGGATCATGCCTGCGTGGAACTGCAGAGATCAGGCCGTCCTGCCTCGCGGAGTGCTGCATCACGGATGCGGCAGCTGTCGCAGACGCCGCAGGGGTGCGTGCCGCCGCTGTAACAGCTCCAGGTTGTTTCGATCGGAACACCCAGGCGAAGGGCTTCTTCAACGATGCGCACCTTGCTCCACTGCACCAGGGGTGCCCAGAGTTGGGCGCCATGGCCCTCACGACCGGCTTTGCTGGCCAGGTCTGCCAGGGTCTGGAAGGCGTTGAGGTAGTCGGGCCGGCAGTCGGGATAACCCGAGTAGTCGACAGCATTCACCCCCAGCACCAACCGCTCGGCCCCGCGTGCTTCCGCCAGGCTTAGGCCCACCGAGATGAACACGGTGTTGCGCCCGGGTACGTAGGTGGGAGGGATGCTGCCCTCCTCAACGCCATGGGTTGGGATTGAGATGCTGGCGTCAGTGAGGGCTGAGCCCCCCCAGCTGGCCAAATTCACGGCGATGCAGTGATGCTCTGCTACGCCAAGTTGCTGGGCGATGGCAGCGGCGGCGTCCAATTCGCGGCGATGGCGCTGGCCGTAGTCGAAGGACAGGCCGATGACGCGGTCACCTTGCTCAAGGGCAAGGGCCGCAGCGGTGGCGGAATCCAACCCGCCGGAGAGCAGCGCGATCGAAGTGCGTTGACTCATCTCAGGACCGTGAGTTCATGTAGGGCGCAGTAGTCCTGTTCATCCAGGTCGGTGCCCTTGGCTTGCTCAAGCAGGGACAGCAAACCGCTGAGCCCTTGGTCTTGGAGGCCGGCGGTTGCCGCTTCCTCCAGGAACAGACGCAGGTCTTTGCGCAGCAAGGCGGTGCTGAAGTTCGGATCGGCGTAGGTGTGATCCAGCATCCGTTGCAGCTTCTTATCGAAGGTTGGGGCGTAGAGCGCTGACGGCCGCAGGATGGCCATGAACGTCTCCACAGGAACGCCGGCCCGCTGAATCAGCTGCAGGGAGAGGGAGAAGCTGTGGGTGAGGCTGGCGATCAACTGATTGAGGGCCAGCTTGGTGGCAGCTCCACTGCCAACGGGGCCTACGAGCAGGGGCTCTTGGCAGAGATGGGAGAGGAGTGGCTGTTGTGCTTCGAAGACCTGCGCTTCACCGCCAGCCATCACCAGCAGTGATCCATTCAGCGCTTGCGGTTTGCTGCCGAGCACCGGGGCTTCCAGATAGCGTCCTCCCTGCTGAGCAGCTTGTTGGGCCAGTGCCTGACTTTCCGTGACTCCCACGGTTCCCATCGTGATCAAGGTGGAGCCATCGAGGCGGCCGATGTCTTTCAAGACGGCTGCCGTGATGGGGCCGTCGCGCAACACCGTGATCAGTCTGTCGCAACAACGGGCGGCCTCCGATGGGCTGTTCAGGGCTTGGGCGCCTGCTTCGATTAAGCCCCTGCAGCGTCCCTGGGTTCTGTTCCAGACGTAAAGCGAAACGCCTCGCTGGAGGAGGCGTTGGCCAATGGATTCACCGAGCAGTCCGGTGCCCAGCAGAGCAACGCTTGGCATTACTTATGCACTGAAGACATCAAGCTGGATCGCTTGGTCGATCTCGAAGTAATCGAAGTGGTTGTTGGCGAGCAAGGTGCGAAGCAGATCCCGTTGATCCGACCCTGGTGCGTTGTTGAAGTCCACGCTGGCGAAAAGATGATCGCGGTTGTCGAGACTGGTGAAGTCGTCGACGGCCGCAAACTTGCCTTGGTCGCGGCGAATTCTGCGGCGCATGATTTGCGTGGTTGCTTGGCGATCTTTGCTGTTGCCGCTCAAGCTTCCGATCAGCGGGTCGTCAAAGGCATCGGCACTAAGGCTGTCGATGTTCTCCAAGGTGATCACCCGTGAACCAAGTGATCTCGATCCTGCACGCGGCGTGCCGGTTGGGTTGCCTTGGGTGTTGCTTCTTCCCTGTGTCGTCCCTGTGATCAAATCCTCGATGGCGCTGCTGCTCAAACTGCTGTTTTGGCTTTTCAGCAACCCAGCAACTCCGGCGACATGGGGTGTCGCCATCGAGGTGCCGCTGTAGCGGCCATAGCGATTGCCAGGCAGGGTGGATGTGATGCCGACGCCGGGTGCGGTGACGTAATCAAGGGGGCGTGATCCAGCGCGATTGGAGAATCCCGCGATGCGCCCATCCCGTTGGACAGCCCCCACAGCGATGCCATGTTCGATGGCATGGGCACCCGGGTATTCCGGTGAGGCGCCTCCCGCGTTCCCTGCGGCCATCACCACGACGGTGCCGCGGCGGGAGGCATGGCGGATTGCATCGGCCATGGCTTGGCTGTAGCCCGTTCCGCCGAGGGAGAGGTTGATCACATCGGCGCCATTGTTCGTGGCCCAGCGAACGCCTCGAATCGCATCGGAGAGATACCCCGCTCCGTTCTCATCGAGGACGCGGATGGGCATGATCGTTGCCTCGTGCGCGACTCCGGTGATGCCGCGGCCGTCATTCGACGCAGCGATTGTGCCAGCCACATGGGTTCCATGTCCGTTGGCGTCTTCGGCGATCGAATCGCCATCGACGAAGTCGTAGCCAGCCCGAATGCGCCCTTTGAATTCGCTGTGGCTGTAGTCGATGCCGGTGTCGACCACGGCGATGGTCACGCCCTTGCCGGTCGTGCTGCGTCCGTTGCTGTTGGTCGCCCAGGCCTCTGGCGCGCCAATCATGTCGAGGTTCCAGAGCTCGCCTCCGAGGGAAGCTTGATCGTTAAGGGGGCGATTCAGCAGGGCCTCAAAGGCACCTTTGGCATTCACCTGGCCATAGCCATCCACACGGCTGAATTTGCGCTGGAGTTGAGCTTGAGGCCTGGGTTCTGCAGGTCTTAAGAGTTGGGCGGAGAGGGTGTAACTCCCCCGAAAAGTTCCCTGGGCACTGCCCACATCGAGGTAAAAGCGTCCGCCTTGCAAGACTTTGAACTGGACGCTCGGGTCGAGGCTGGTGGGGGTGTCGTCGATCTCCGCCAGGGTTCGCCCACGGCTATCCCGCAGCCGCAGGTGTGGGTCCAGCAGCGATTGCCCCTTCAGATCAACCCGGTAACTGCTTCCGCTGTCCAGGTTGATGCCAAACCAATCGCGATCACCGTGCCTTTCCAGAGTCCCTTGGCTGCGGCCACCAACATTCAGCTGGCCTGACCGATCAGGGGTTGCACCAAAATCATCCTGCCAGCGACGGCGGCGGAAGTTGCGTCTGCGGCGGATGGAGGAGGACATGGCTGAGGAGTTAAACGAACAACTCCAGGAGCGGCAAGGGATGATCCCCACCACCCTATGAATTCATTGTGGCTCAGGTGCCGCGAGGCTTGCCAAGTGAAGGCTGTGGGCTGACTGAGCGTTTTCTGGGCGTTCTGGCGGTGATCACCTCACCCCCAGCCATTTGTGGGCTTGCAGACTCAGGCGCCAGGCGGGGTTATGGCGCACGTGCTCAATCGCGAGTTGCTGGCCTTCCGGGTTGCCCCAGCCGGGTTGGAGATACTGCAGAGCCTCGACCTGGCCAGCCTGCGCCATCGCATCAGCGAACTGCAGATCTTCAGGAGCATGCACAACCACCTTCAGTTCCTGCATGCGGTCCAGCAGCTCCTGACGCGGGGGCTGGTGTCGCTTGGGCGAGAGGGTGATCCAGTCGAAGCGTCCGCTCAGTGGATCCACCCCACTGGTTTCCAGGTGGAGGGGGAGGCCACATCGCGCATCGAGGGCCTGGGTGAGGGGCTGCAGATCGTGATGCAACGGCTCTCCACCGGTGATCACAACGAAGCTGGCCCCGGCTTTGGCAGCCATCTGGGCAGCGTCAGCCAAGGCATCGATGGGCTGCTCAGGGTGCCCCTGGCTGGGCCATGAGTGCTTCGTGTCGCACCAGGAACAACCCACCGTGCAGCCGGCGAGGCGAATGAAAAAGGCACTGCGTCCGGCATGGTGGCCTTCTCCCTGCAGGGAATGGAACGTTTCCACCACCGGGAGACGCTGGGAGTCAGCCATCGACGCGGTTCATGGGATTGCAATATCCCCCTGTTGACGCAGGGCCTGAGCCGGCGAATCGGGAAGGCGTTGTTGGGCTGCCTCGATCAATCCCCGGAACAAGGGGTGGGGTTGTCCAGGGCGGGAGAGGAATTCTGGGTGGTACTGACAGGCCGTGAAGAAGGGATGCCCTTTCAGTTCAATCAACTCCACCAGACGACCGTCCGGGGACGTGCCGCTCACCACGTATCCGGATTCCAGGAACAGATTGCGATAGGAATTGTTGAATTCGTAGCGGTGGCGGTGGCGTTCGTAGACCACCTCGTCCCCGTAAAGCCTTTGGGCCAGGGTTCCCGGCGCAATCCTGCAGGGGTAGACCCCCAGGCGCATCGTGCCGCCGAGGTCCACCACGTCCTGCTGTTCCGGCAGCAGGTGAATCACGGGATGCGGCGTGTTTTCGTTCAATTCAGCACTGGTGGCACCGGTAAGGCCGGCCTGGTTGCGAGCCCACTCGATCACAGCGGTTTGCATCCCAAGGCAGAGCCCCAGGAAGGGCACGCGTTGTTCCCTGGCCCAGCGAATCGCTGCAATCTTTCCATCGACGCCACGGTTGCCGAAGCCACCGGGCACGACCACGGCGTCCATCCCGCGCAGGAGTGCATCGGCACCGTCGGCTTCAATCTGTTCGGCGCAGACCCAGTGCAGGTCGAGGGAGGCATCCTGGGCAATGCAGGCATGCTGCAACGCTTCGACAACCGACAGATAGGCGTCGTTCAGTTGCACGTACTTGCCCACCAGGGCAACCTTCACCGACGGTCCGGGGTTGCGCAGCTTGTTGACCAGTTGTTCCCATGCCGCCATGTCGCTGTCATGGTCAGTCAGGTTCAGCACGTCCAGAACTTCACGGCACAGACCCTCCTGTTCGAGGATCAGCGGGACGGCATAGATGCTGTCGGCATCTAAGGAGGGAATGACGGCGCGGGTGGGCACCCCGCAGAAGCCGCCGATTTTCCGCTTGAGATCGTCGCTGATGTCGCGATCACTGCGGCAGATGAGCACATCCGGCTGAATGCCGATGGAGCGGAGTTCCTTGACTGAGTGCTGGGTTGGCTTGGTTTTGAGTTCGCCGGAGGTGCCGATGAAGGGCAGCAGGGTGACGTGGATGTAGGCCAAATCGTTGCGACCCACGTCCTCCCGGAATTCCCGGATGGCTTCAAGGAAGGGCAGTGATTCGATGTCACCGACGGTGCCGCCGATTTCGGTGATCACCACATCGGCATTGCTATTGGATGCAACGCGGTGGATGCGCTCGCGGATTTCGCCGGTGATGTGGGGAATCACCTGAACGGTGCCGCCGTTGTAGTCGCCGCGGCGTTCCTTGTTGATCACCGATTGGTAGATCGAGCCGGTGGTCACGCTGTTCAGGCGTGACATCGCGGTGTCGGTGAAGCGCTCGTAATGGCCCAGGTCGAGATCGGTTTCGGCGCCGTCTTCGGTGACAAAGACCTCACCATGCTGGAACGGGCTCATCGTCCCGGGATCCACATTCAGGTAGGGATCCAGCTTGAGGATCGAAACGTTGTAGCCCCGCGACTTCAGCAGCCGGCCGAGGCTTGCCGCCACGATCCCCTTGCCAATGCTGGACACCACACCACCGGTGATGAAGACGAATTTGGCCATGACCTGCCGGGCGATTCTTCAAATTAGCTGGCGTCGGTCATGGTCTCCAGGGCCCACGCGCGTGATGCGTTAGTTCTCAAGCAGGCTGCGCAACATCCAGGCGGTTTTTTCATGCACCTGGAGGCGTTGGGTCAAGAGGTCTGCACTGGGTTGATCATCGGCCGCATCAGCAAGGGCGAACACGCTGCGCGCTGTTCGTGCCACCGCTTCATGGCCGGCCACCAGCTCGCGCACCATGTCCAAGGCCGGAGGATGTTGCTCGGCTTCCGGGATGGAGGACAAGCCCGCCAAGGTGCTGCCGCCATGGGGGGCCATCAGGCCGAGGGCTCGGATCCTTTCGGCAATTTCATCCAGTGCGGTCCAAAGCTCGGTGTACTGCTCCATGAACATCAGGTGCAGCGTGTTGAACATCGGCCCGGTGACATTCCAGTGAAAACCGTGGGTTTTCCCGTACAGCACGTAGGTGTCCGCCAAAAGTCGCCCGAGTCCATCGGCGATGGTGTCGCGCTGCTCTTGGGAAAGACCGATGTCAATGTCCATGGCGTGGTGGGGAGAGTTGGACGGTTGGTTCAGGAATCAAGGCTCTGGATGTAATCCCGGACTTTGCTGCGTCGTTGGGGTTGTCGCAGCTTGAGCAGGGCGCGGGTTTCGATCTGACGAACGCGTTCCCTTGAAAGTTTCAGCTCTTCTCCGATCTGTGCCAGGGTCTGGGGAGTGTCGTCTTCCAAGCCGAAGCGCCTGCGCAGGACAGCGGCCTCCCGACTGGTGAGTTCATCGAGGAGATCCTCCAGATCGTTATGCAACTCGTCGTGGGTGAGGGTTTGCTCGGGGGTGGCATGGCCGTCCTCGATCAGATCTCCGAGCTGGGTGTCCTGATCGCGGCCGACGCGGGTGTCCAGAGACACTGAGCGGGGCACCCGGGCCAGGGTCTGGCGCACGGTGTCTTCACTGATCCCGAGCTCGCGCGCCAGATCCGCGATCGAGGCGATGCGCCCTTCGTTGCTCGCAATCTCCTGCTGGGCCCGTTTGATCCGGTTCAGTTTTTCGGTGACATGAACGGGCAAACGGATGGTGCGGCTCTGGGTGGCGATCGCCCGGGTGATCCCCTGACGGATCCACCAGTAGGCGTAGGTGCTGAACCGGAAACCGCGGGTGGGGTCGAACTTTTCCACGGCCCGCTCCAGCCCGAGCGTTCCTTCCTGGACCAGATCCAGGATTTCCATGCCGCGCTGTTGGTACTTCTTGGCTACCGCCACCACCAGGCGCAGGTTGGCCTGAATCATGTGATCTTTGGCCCGTCGACCGTTGCGGAGGGCCAGCTTCAGATCTTTGGCTTCAAGCTGGGCCTGTTTCGCCCAGGCCTGGTAGCCCAGGTCAATCCGCTGCTGCAACTCGGGTAAGGGCAGTCCTGCCGCTCGGGCCCATTCCTGCTTGGTTGGCCAGTGGCTGTGCTGGTTCGCTTCGCGGCGTTGCAGTTCTTCGAGACGATGCAGTTCACCGATGGCGGCATCGCTTTCGGCCAGCTCCCGTTGCTGGAGCAGTAGGGCTTCGCGGCGCTGCACCAGACGGGCCAGGGTGACCTCCTCCTCATTGGTGAGCAGGTCGACCCGGCCGATGTCCTGGAGATAAAGCCGCAGCAGATCCGTCGTACCGCTGCTGCGGCGCTCACGGGTCCCCCCAGTCCGTCGGGGCTTGCTGGGCAAAAGCTGGCCTTGGTGAAGTCCAACTTCAGGGTTCCTCGCCGTTGACCGCGGTGCGACAAATGCGCTGATTCCCTTCGGGATCTGCTCAGCTCAGCTTCTGTGGTCAGTCCTCCTGGTCGGGCTCGACCCAGGTGCTGGCCACATGCAGTTCCTCCAGCTGCTTGTCGGCCACGCCCCCTGGAGCATTGGTCATCAGGCAGCGGGCCTGCTGGGTCTTGGGGAAGGCAATGGTGTCGCGGATGGATTCCTCGCCGGCCAGCAGCATCACCATTCGGTCCACACCGAAGGCCAGGCCGCCGTGGGGAGGTGCGCCTACATCGAGAGCGTCCATCAGGAAGCCGAATTGCTCCTGGGCTTCCTCGAGGGGCAAGCCAACCGTCTGCAACACCTGGCGCTGCAGAGCGGAGTCATGGATGCGCAGGGAGCCGCCGCCGAGCTCAAGGCCATTGAGCACAAGGTCGTAGGCCTGGGCCCTGGCTCCTGGCAGGGTGTCGCCCCATTTCGACGCATCACTGCCGAGATCCTCGGCGTTGGGAGCGCAGAAGGGGTGGTGCAGGGCCTCGTAACGGTTCTCGTCGCTGTTGAACTCGAACATCGGGAAGTCCACCACCCAGAGGAAGTTCCACTGGTCGTTGTCCCGGTCGGTCTTGACCATGCCCAGCTCCTTGGCCAGGTATTGGCGCACCCGGTCGAGGGCTTTGTTCACCGTGGCGGTGTCGCCGGCGCCGAACAGCAGCAAGGTGCCGGGTTCCGCGCCGGTGCGGCTGAGCAGTTCCTGCTTCTGCTCATCGCTGAGGTTGTCCTTGATGGCGCCGATCGTGTCGATCTCACCGCCATCGCGCACGCGGATGAAGGCCAGGCCA
The DNA here is from genome assembly GCF_020514235.1 of Synechococcus sp. MU1617. Taxonomy (NCBI): domain Bacteria; kingdom Bacillati; phylum Cyanobacteriota; class Cyanophyceae; order Synechococcales; family Synechococcaceae; genus Synechococcus; species Synechococcus sp. MU1617. The sequence continues at coordinate 188,002 of NZ_VTLB01000002.1, read as the reverse complement.
CCGGCACCGGCTTTCTGGGCTTCGCTGAACACATCTCCGCCGGGTTTGATCCGCACGTTGCTCACCGCGTCGTTGCCACCGGGGACAGCGATGCACTTCACTGCGCCGCCGGACCTCACGGCACCGCTGAACACTTTGAAGCCCATGTCCTTGACGATGTCGCTCACGTTGGTGAGCTCCATGCCGTAGCGGGTGTCGGGCCGGTCGGTGCCGTACCGCTCCATGGCGTCATGCCAGGTCATGCGGGGGAAGGGCCGCGGCAGTTCGATGCCCTTTACGGCCTTCCATATGGCGCAAATCAGGGATTCGTTCAGCTCCAGGATCTGCTCCTGATCCATGAAGCTCATCTCGATGTCCAGCTGGGTGAATTCCGGCTGGCGGTCGGCGCGCAGGTCTTCGTCGCGGAAACAGCGGGCCACCTGGTAGTAGCGCTCGATGCCGCCCACCATCAGCAGCTGCTTGAACAACTGGGGGGACTGGGGCAAGGCAAACCACTCGCCGCCGCAGACCCGGCTGGGCAGCACGTAGTCGCGGGCACCTTCCGGTGTGGAGCGAGTCAGCACTGGGGTTTCCACTTCGATGAAGCCGGCGTCCTCCAGGAAGCGACGGGCGGCCTGGATGGTTTGGGCCCGCATCCGCAGGTTGTCGTTCATGCGCTTGCGGCGCAGATCCAAATAGCGATGGCGCAGCCGCAGCTCTTCGCGGGTGTTTTCCTCGTCGTGCACCGATACGGGGAAGGGCAGGTTGCCCTTCACGCTGTTCAGCACGGTGATGCCGCTCGCGAGCACTTCCACGGCACCCGTGGCCAGCTTGTCGTTCAGCGATTCGCCAGGCCGGGCCCGCACTTTTCCCTCAACTTGCAGCACGGTTTCGCTGCGCAAATGCTCGGCGACGGCGAAGGCTTCGGCGCCCAGATCCGGATCCACCGTGATCTGCACCGTGCCGCTGCGGTCCCGCAGGTCGATGAAAATCACCCCACCGTGATCACGGCGTCGATCCACCCAGCCGCACAGTTGCACCTGCTGATCGATGTTCTGTTCGCGCAGGTCGCCGCAACCGTTGCTGCGCATGGGATGTCTCAATTGGAGAAGTGCGAGTTTCCCACAGCAGCGGTGAGCCTCAGGCTCGTTTGTAGAAGGGCTTGCGAACGACCGTTGCCGGTTGGGCCTTGCCGCGGATCTCCACGCTCAGTTCGGTGCCGAGCTTGGCAAGGGATTTGGGCACGTAGGCCAGGGCGATCGCTTCTTCCAGGGTGGGGGACCAGGTGCCGCTGGTGACGATGCCGACTGTCTCCCCGTTATGCATGACGGAATAGTCGTGGCGGGCGATGGCGCGGCCCTGCAGCTTGAGCCCCACCAGGCGTTTGGCGGGGCCGGATTCCGCCGCCTGCTCCAGTGCCTGCCGGCCGACGAAATCCATGGGCATTTCCAGGTGCACGAGCCAACCCAACCCCGCCTCGAAGGGGTTGGTTTCATCGTTCATGTCCTGGCCGTAGAGGTGCATGGCGGCCTCTAGCCGCAAGGTGTCCCGCGCCCCCAGGCCGCAGGGTGCGACACCGCGATCCAACAAAAGCTGCCAGAGCTTTTGTCCGTCGTCGGCGTTGAGCAGCAGTTCTGCACCGTCTTCGCCGGTGTAGCCCGTGCGAGCACTGAACACCGGCTGGCTCAGGCCGTTGAGGCTGAGCATCCGGTGGCCGAAACGGGGCAAGCCGCTGAGGTCTTCACCACTCAGCTCCTGCAGCAATCCCATGGCGTCAGGGCCCTGGAGAGCGAGCAGCACCCCTCCGTTTTTGATGTCGGTCACCGTTATGCCAGCGGGTTCCATCTGTGCACGGATCCAGGCGGTGTCGCTGTCGGCGCAGGCGGCATTGATCACCAGCACCAGCGCGCCCCGTTCGGCATCGATGGCACCGCAGTCGTAAACGATGAGGTCGTCGCGAATGCCGCCGCGCTCGTTCAGCAGAACGGAGTAGCAGGCTTCGCCTGGACCGATCCGGTGCAGGTCGCTGGGGATCAGCCGTTGCAGCGCATCCTTGGGATTGGCGCCTTCGAGGCGCAGCACACCCATGTGGGAGATGTCGAACATTCCGACCCGTTCGCGAACGGCCTTGTGTTCTTGGATCAGGCCGCTGAACTGAACCGGCATCTCCCAGCCCGCAAAAGGCACCATGCGGCCCCCGGCGCTGCGGCAGGACTCGAACAGGGGAGTGCGCTGCAGAGACATGGGGGCGGCGGATGGGAAGCGCATTCTTATGGAGGGCTTCACGATCCGGAAGTGAACCCGGAAATTTGCCCCTTTCCATGGTCCGTTTGGCAGACCGTCACTAGCTTGAGCCCGTTCCCGAGGCACCTGTTTGGCCACCAGCTCCTGCTGTCGCAGTTGTCAGTACTGCACCTTGCCGGCAGGTGCGAAGGGGTGGTGCCGACTGCGCCGGTTGGAGGTGCATGCCGAGCTGGCGGATCTGATGGTCTGTCACCACTGGACCCCCCGTTCTCCCAAGCTTCCGGCTCTGCACAGCAGCGGCGTTGGTGAGCGTCAGCTGGAACTGGATCGCAGCCTGACGTGAGTCTGGATCCATTCATGGCTCTGCCCTTGTTGATGGCCTCCACCGGATGATCGCGGGATACTGCAGCCAACCCACGTTGTTGCCTTGTCCGCCTCAGCTTCGCTGACTCCTCTGGAACTCATCCAGGAACAGCCTGAGGTGGATTGCCTGACCCTTCCCACCGGCACAACCTTGTTCAGCGCCGGCGAGCCGGTGCAGTTCATCCATGTGATTGAACGGGGATGGGTGGAACTGAGCAGTGGTCCGTCGAACCGCATCCGCTTTGGTCCCAGTGAGCTGTTTTTCTATGAGGATCTAATTGATCCCACCGAGTGTCACAGCCGTGATGCCACAGCGGTGACGCCCGTTTCGCTGTTCCGCCTGAGCCGCACCAATTTTTTGACGCTCATCCACCGGCACCCAACGTTGGTGCTGCAATTGCTCAGCAAACAGCACAACCGTTTGCGGCAGCAGCGCACTGATGCGCGTCACTTCTATTGATCGGCACCCAAGAGGAGGAGCAGGCTGCGGGTCACCTTGGCGGCCAGCACGGAGCTAATACCACTGGTGTCGAGTTGTGGGGCCAGTTCCACCACATCGGCCGCCACCAGGCGATGCTCCCGGAGCACCTCGATCAGGCTGGCGAAATCAGACCAGTGGTAACCACCGGGTTCAGGGGTGCCCGTACCCGGCAGAACTGACGGGTCAAACCAGTCCAGGTCGACGGTGAGATAGACGGGTTTTCCCGTCAAGGGAGCGAGGGCCTGTTGAAGGGCATCGATGCTGGGCATCAACCGGCCGCTCTCGTGCAGTTCGGTGAATTCCTCCCGCGTGCCACTGCGGATCGCGAGTTGAAACAGCGTCTGGCTGGGAAGAATTTCCAAACAGCGGCGCATGGCGCAGGCATGGCTGTGGCGGGCACCCAGCCAGCTGTCCCTAAGGTCGGCATGGGCATCCAGCTGCACCAGCACCAGGTCGGGGTGGCGTTGTGCCACGGCCTCCACGGCACCGGAGCTGATCGAATGCTCTCCGCCCAGCATCAGGGGCCTCAGACCCAGACTGAGCACAGCTTCGGTCGCCTGCTTCACCTTTGTGAGAACGGGCTCAGGGTTGCCGAAGGGAATCTCAACGGCACCGAGATCAGCAAAGTCAAGATCCTCCAGATCCAGGTTGAGTTGCGGGCAATAGGTCTCCAGCCCAGCACTCACCTCTCGAATGGCGGCGGGGCCGAAGCGCGTGCCAGGCCGAAAAGAGGTGGTTCCGTCGTACGGCACACCAAAGAGGCCAACACGGCAGTCGGCAGGGTTGCGCCGGGAGCCCATAAAAATGGTCCCGTCGCTGTCGAACAGCCCATTCGGCGGATGGATCGTCATGACTGCAACTCCCGTTCGATGAAGGCGGGGATGGCGTCCATGGCTCCCCGCTGCCAGCGCGGTGACCAGATCTCGCAGCCTGGGGCAATGGCCTTGCTGCGCTCGGGATCTGCAGTGCGGTAGCGGGGTGTTCCCATTGCGGCGAAGGTCCAGCTCCACCAGCCGCTGGGATACATCGGCACCCAGCCATAGAGCGGGTCGGCGTGGTCAAACACCTCGCGCAACAGACGCACCATGGCGATGTGGACATCGCGGAAGGCTTCGGGAGATTCGCTCTGCGTGCCGAACACTCCCCCGGGCTTGAGCAGACGTCGGCAGTTCTCGAAGAAGGCGCGGTTGAACAGGCCTTCGGCCGGTCCGGCGGGGTCAGAGCCATCCACCAAGACAACGTCGTAGCTCTGGTCGTCAGCCTCAGCTGCCCAGGCGATGCCATCTCCCACCGTGAGCTGGAACCTCGGATCGGACCAGGCGGATCCACCGATGTCGGGGAGATGCTCCCGGCTGAGCTCCACCACCCGGCCGTCAATTTCCACCATGTCCAGCTGCTGGACGTCTGGGTGGCGCAGGCATTCCCGCGCGGTGCCGCCGTCTCCACCGCCGATCACAAGGATCCGTTCGATCGCGCGGGCACTGCACAGCGCTGGGTGCACCAAGGCCTCGTGGTAGTGGCGTTCCTGCTGTTCCGCCGTCATCCAGCAGCCATCCAGCAGCAGCCCTCGCCCGTAGCGCTCACTGCGAATCACGCTGATCCGCTGGAACCGACTGGTCTCCTCGACCAGCACCTCTCCCTTCAAGCCGTAGCGGACGCCGCGGTGCTCTTCGTCAATCCAGTTGCTCATGGGGTGATGAGGCATCTATCCAGCTAAGGACCCGGGGGGCCTGTTCCCAAACACCAGATGTAGTGCCTGTGGGATTGACGAGCACAAAATGTGGCGGTTAAATGTGCTTGGTTGGGGAGCTGCCGTGGAAGAGGGCAGCTCCAAAGCCTTTGTCGTGAGATCAAGGCTTTTGTTTTACGGATAGGGCTCAGGGCTCAGGGCTCAGGGCTCAGGTGGGTGTTTTCTCTTCGAAGCGTCTGCACGGTGAGAGCATCCTGTTGCTCTTGACCCAGGAGATGTCTGGTGCAGGACCTGGTGGTTAACGAGCGGTTGATCATTCCCTCAAGGGAGCTGCGCTGGCGGTTCAGCCGTTCATCCGGTCCAGGCGGGCAGGGGGTCAACACCACTGATTCTCGTGTTGAGTTGCTTCTGGATCTGGTGAACTGCTCCTGTCTGGGGCCATTCCGTCGTGCCCGTCTGCTGGAGCATTTCCAGGCCCGGTTGGTGGAGGGTTGCCTTCGGGTTGTGGTCGCTGAAGAACGCTCCCAATGGCAGAACCGTCAGAAGGCACTGCATCGCATGGGGGAGCTGCTGCGGGAGGGCTTGCAGCCACCGCCGCGCGCTCGCAAAGCCACCCGGCCGAAACGCGGTGCGGTGAAGCGACGTTTGGACACGAAGAAAAAGCGTGGGGACCTCAAGCGTCAACGGCGCAGCCGGCCTTCCCTGGACGATTAATTGGATCCAGAGGTGGAGGAGTGTTCCGCTCGGATCGCCGCTTTGGCCTGTTTCCAGAGGGCTTCCAATTCGTTGATGCTGTGGCCCTGCAAATCCCCTTTCAGGGCGGCTTCAACGCGGGAGAAACGGTCGAGGAAGCGTTGATTCGTGCCGGCGAGGCCCTCCTCGGGTTCGATGCTGCACCAACGGGCCACATTCACCAGGGTGAACAGCAGATCGCCCAGTTCCTCCTGGGCATGGCTTTTGTCGCCGCTGGCCACCGCCTCCTTGAGTTCGTCCAGCTCCTCATGGACCTTTTCCCAGACGCCGGCCATGTCATCCCACTCGAAGCCGGCTTTGGCTGCTTTTTTTGAGATGGTCATCGCTCCAGCCAGGGCCGGCAGCCCGCGCACCTTGGTTTTGAGCCTGTCGCTCAGTGGACTGGTGGAGCCAGCCAGGGCCTCCGCCTGCTCCTCCAGCTTGATGGCGTCCCAGCTGCGTCGAACGTCGTCACTTGTCTTGGCTTCGGCGTCCCCGAACACATGTGGGTGACGGCGGATCAGCTTGTTGCTGATGCCATCGGCGATCGCATTGAGATCAAACCGTTGCTCTTCTCCAGCGATCTGGGCGTGCAGCACCACCTGCAGGAGAAGGTCGCCGAGTTCTTCCTTGAGGTGCTGGTCATCACCTTGACGGATGGCATCAGCCACTTCGTGGGCCTCTTCCAGCACGTAGGGCACCAGTGAGGCATGGGTTTGCTCCAGGTCCCAGGGACAACCCGTTGTTGGATCCCTGAGTTGTGCCACGACTTCGACCAGTCGTTGCACTGCAGCAGAAGGAGCGTTGGCCATGCCGGGGCAACAACAGGGGCAACGCCCACCTTCTCATCGCTGTCGTTTTGTCGACCATTCCTGGGGCCAGGGGTCGCCATCGAGGATCAGGTGGATCCATGCGCTGCCCTCCAAGCCCACCAGACACGCGATGAACTCCCGTGGGTGCTGCTGGATCAGCCGTTGAATCGCCGTCAGGAGCATCGCTGGCGAGAGTGCCGGAACCGCCAGGGTGACGATCAGGCCCCAGGTGAGCAGCACCCCCAGGCGCGCGGTTGTTCCCAGCAGGGGGCCATGGGACCAGAGCGAGCGATGGGGAATCAGGAGGCGGTAGGGCCACCAGAGAAAGCCGAGGGCTCCCCAGCGCCGCAGCGCATTGGAGCGGGTATCTAGGTCAGGGGATAGCCACAGACCGCCGGCCAGGCAGCTCGCTGCAGTGATCAAGGCTGCAGCCCATCCCAGCACCAAGCCGACGGCGATCCCGAGCGGGAGACTCAGGATCCAGATGCTTTGGTCGTGTCGGCGACCCGTTGCCAAGCCTTCGGAGCTTTCGTGCGCCCCCAAACTGACGCGTTAGGGCAGAATCTGCTCGGTGGGGCGATTAGCTCAGCGGTAGAGCACCTCCCTTACAAGGAGATTGTCACTGGTTCGATCCCAGTATCGCCCATCTCAAAATCCAGTGCTGCTCTGGGTTTCTTAGAGATTTCTTCTTCAGCTCGCCAACGCTTGCTCGTCAGAGCTCTCGCTTGCTGGCTGGGAACCGAACTCGCCGCGCAAGACGCCTTCCGCCTTTCGCATCATTTTGAGGCAGGTTTCCCTGTCAGCAGCGGCGTAGGCAGCGTCCATGCATTTCACGTACTGCTCCTCAGGTGTCACTAGCCGTTTGCCGTTGAGCGGAGTATCGATCCGATGCGTATGGCTTGCCGTAGCTGGAAGTACTCAACCCCAAACACGGTTTGAAGTGAGGTTTGAGACGATTTTTCAAACGCTGTGGTCTGCAGGACAGGGAGGTGTGCAAAGGTGGGAGTACGCCAAAGAGCCTGATTGAAGGCCCACTGCGCGAGAACCGATAACTCGATTCCATGAACCGAAGATCCAGCACTCCCCCTAGGGAGTGGCGAAAGGCTGGCAGCAATGCCAGCCGAATTGACCTCAGTGGCTATGCCTCGGCCCAACATCGTCGTTTTTTGAGAGAGGAAGCAGATCAGGCTCGAAGAGAGCAGATTCGCCACTGACGATTTCTCCAACAGCAGCTGCTGCTGTGTCAATCCAAATGCAGGGGTGAGGCTTCTCCTCTGTTCCCCTTAAGGGGCAGCCCTAGATCTGGATCAGATGCAGGAGGTCTCATGTTGTTTGACCTGTATGCCCTGCTGATCGTGGCGACGATCACTGTTGCGATCGTTGGTGTGATGACGTTGCTCGACGCCGAAGCCACAAGCCTCCGGCGGAAAGCATTAGCGGTTGCTTCTAACGCAGCCACTGTTGGCGAACGAGTTCAAAGGTTGCCGACCCTCCCAGGCAGGCCGCTGCAGCGATTAATCCTGCCAAGGGAGGCACAGGCAGAGGCAGCTTCAGGGCTGAGAACACAAATCCGAGTAGGAAACCGCCCGTGAGGGTAGAGATCAAGATGCCGATGGACATGACTCATGGGTGTCTGCGCGCATGTTGATGTGGTTCGTCGTTGTGCGCCGTCAACCGTTGCCGCCGTCATCCATGCCGCCTCGGATCAGGCTCTGCGTCAACCACAGCAGACCGATGAAACCGGCTGTGACGATCAGCAAATACAAGGCTCAAGCTGAGAGTCGGGAGTTAAAAACTACTCAGCGCGCGAAAGAGCCATCCTTGAACTGTTGGCCTCTGAAGGCATGTGCTGATGCAACTGCTCCTGGCTGTAGTGGTCCCTGTGGTTTTGCTGGCGGGTCTCACCGCACTTCTGTCGACCGGCCGGCTGTCTTTCTCTCGCAACGCTGCATGGTTGTTGGCACGTCAGAACAGCATTTGGATGTCTGGAATTGTTGCCCTCGCTGTCGCTGCAGCGGTGCTCGCTCTGCAGCGCTAAGCCGTCTCGCCCATACGTCTCCACAAGCTTGACCCATCCCCCAAGGACGGAGCGGGATGGGTTGCCTGTCATCAGGAGGCTTTGATCAGCGGCTGCTGGAGCGTTTACGAACGACCCGGGGGGCTTCACGCTCAGTTTTGGCATCCTCTTCAGAAACCGTCTTGTCTTCGCCGGCCGCTTCTCCCTTCTCGGGCTCGTCGTCGGGTTCCTGCGCTTCAATCACGCCGAGCACCATGGCGGCTTCCAGCTGATCGCTCATGTCACCGATGGTGAGCAGAGCTTTCAAGACCAGCTGGGCGCGAGGCGCTTTGGGCAGGCCTGGACGGAGCTTCTTGGTCGTGTTCCACAGCTCCAGGGCCACTTCCTTCAGCAGTTCCTTGTCAGCAGCCATTCGATTCGAACGTGAATCGCACCATTCTCGTCATCGGGGGGTGATCCCCCTCCCGAATCAGAAGCAGAAGGGCAGGAATTGGGTGCGGCAAGCGGCATAGCCATCCACCAGGGGGCCCAGCCCGATCTGGTGAACGATGCCTGCGCCGGTGAGCCCTTCGGTGATGATTCCGATAACGATGCCGACCATGGCGGCACGGCCGTTAAAGAGTTCGGCCTTTTTGAGCTGCTCCATGTGGATGTCGCGGGCGGCGACGCCTTGGAACCAAGAATCGTTGGCCTGCGGGGATTTCATCGAACTCAAGCTGTTGTTACAAAGCTTAATCCGAAAAATCAGTTTTTCAGCAGTATGCGTTCCCCTGGTGTTGGATCGGTCCAGCGGCAGCTGGCCGGCAGCTGGGCTCCTGTGCTGGCCACCGACCCTTTCATTTGCAGGGCCCGACTCAGGGCGCCGCCAAAGCGCACGTCGCCGCCGGAGGTGCTGGCGAGCACCGTGCTCGGTTGGAAGCGTTCCACCAGTTGCGGCACCACCGAACAGCCTTTGACAAACGCTCCAAGCGCGGGCAGCCCCAGATCCACCATCGGCGTGATCACCGCATCCAGCGGTTGCGGCTCCAGCGCTGGATCGAGAAAGCCATGGGGTTCCAGATAAAGCGAACCGGCCGGATGCTCGAGTAGATAGCCGTTTTCCACCATCGGCACCGGTGCACCAGCACTGGCGCGCACCTGTAGCCCCTGGTGGGTGGTGCTCTCTCCTGGAGAGAGGGCCTTCACGTTGGTGAAGCCCAAGCGTTCCACCACCCGTGCTGCGGCCACCGAGCCAATGACGGGGAGGTCCTTGGGCAGCAACGCCAAGGTTTCCGGATGGGCGTGGTCCGCGAGCCCCTGGGTGAGCAACAGCAGGTTCAGCTTTTCGGGCACTTTGCGCTCGTAGGGCAGCTCCCCTTTCAGCAGCCATTCACCCGGGGGGAAACTCAGGCTGCCGCGCAGCCAGGGATCCACCAGAACGCGGAGATCATCGAATTCGAGCAACCAGCCATTAGCTCCGTAGTAGGTGGCGGCCAGGGTCATGACGGGCTTTGCTGCCGCTCGCGGCAGTCGCTGCAGAGACCGAAGAATTCAAGCGTGTGAAACAGGAGATCGAAGCCTTTGCGCCCGTCCTCGGGCACCTCCAGGTCGTGAATTGGGCAGTGGTCGAGCGCTTGGGTCTTGCCGCAATCGACGCAGGTGAGGTGGTGGCGATCCCGCTCCAGCGGCGCGTAGAGCGCTTCTCCATTGGGCAGGTGGCGGCAGCGCACTAGCCCCCGTTGCTGCAGTTGCCGCAGATTGCGATACACCGTGGCCAGTCCCATGGCTTGGGAGGGCTCCAGGCTGCGGTGCAGTTGCTGACCGCTCATCTCATCACCACAGGCCTGGAGGCTCGCCAACAACATCTTTTGGCGGGCATTGATCTGGGTTGAAGGGCGAGTGGCCATGGTTTTAAAGGGCAACCAACCAGCGGCCACTCAAGCTGACCATGAGCAGCACCATGCTGCCCGTGACCCAGGCCCGGCGGTCGAGATCCAGCAATCGGCGGCTCAAAATCGCAGCACCAACCCATCCAATCCCCACCACAATGGTTTGGCAGAAGCCGATCACATGGGGGTCGGCGGACCAGTGCGGCCAACCTTGCGGCAAGACGGTGCCCGCCTCGGCCATACCAATCGGCAGATGACGAGCGAGGAGAAGAGCCCAGAGCAGCGGCAATCCGGCGTACAGCCAACGCCGGTTGAGCCACAAACCAGCGGCTGCTGGTAGAGCAAGGGCCAGCGCAGCAAAGCTGAGCCTGGCCAGGAGGGGACCTTCATGCAATGAGGACGGTGCAAGGGGCAGCCATCCCAGCAGACGTTGCCAGTGGTGCAGGCATATGCCTCCAGCCAGCACAAGGATCAGGCCCCGCTCTCCGTCCGGGGCCTGCATGGTGCGTTGCAGATCAGCGGCTGGCGGCCGCAATCGCAACTGCACGGAGCGGTTGGGACAGGCTTGGGTGCAGGTCATGCAGAGCACGCAGTTGCGGTTGTCGCTGAGGTGGGCGGGATGGGTGCCCAGGGGACAGCCTTCGCTGGCCAGTCCCTCGCCGTCGGCGGGTCCACCCTTGAAGCAGGCGTAACTGCTGCAGCTGCCACTGCAGGTGCCGGCTTCGGCGCGGAGTTCAAGGATCGAGAGCTTGGCGAACAGTCCGTTCATGCCCCCGACGGGACAGAGGTAACGGCACCAGAAGCGTTTTTCAAACACCGTTGAACCGATCACGGCGCCAGCTGTGATGAGCAACAGCAGACAGCTGCTCAGCCAGGCGGTGTTCTCGAGGTTCCAGACCTCTTCCCACAGGAGAATCGCGGCAAAACCGGCGGCGAGCAAAGGAGCCCCCCAGCGGTCTGTGTCCCCATGGGGCCAGCTTTTCTTGTGCCATGGGGTCAGCTTTTGGGCGATCTGTCCCCAGACCATGAAGGGGCAGATGGCGCACCAGAGGCGGCCCACTAGCGGGTAACTCAGCAGGATCAACGGCCACCACCAGGCCCAGAACAGGGTCAGCATCGGATTGGCTGCGCGGTCTTGCGGGCCAAGCCAGAGCGCCAGGTTCACGGCCACGAACAGCCAGCTCACTAGGCCGAACAGCAGCGTGTTCCAGAGCGCCGGTGCGCGCATCCAATCCCGCAGCTGTGGCTTCCAGCGCCAGATGTCAAAACGGGCCCGCCGTTTTTTTTCTTCGGTCCAGAAGACCTCTTCAGGGAGGAGTGGTGGCAGCTCGCCCTGGCTTTGCTGACGTGCTTGACGCAGGGCGCGATCCACCATCGCTTCCAATTCGCGCAGGTTGTTGGCGAAATCGTGGTTCTGAAGCCGTCGCACCACGCTGTCCGGCAGGGCTGGTGGTTGGCCCCAGCCAAGGCCAGGGCTCTGCAGTCTCAGCCGGTAACGCAGCCAGTCCCCCAGGTCGGTTCGGCGCACCCGCAAAGGGGGGACGCGGATGGTTCGCACCTGGCCGTCGAGAGCTGGGATGGCGGCTTCGCTGGTGAACAACACGCGTCCTTGGAACCCTGGCGCTTCGCCACGGGCCATCGCGATCAAGCGCTGTTGGACCGCATCGTCGACGCGGTCCATGCCGCTCATCAGCAGGGTGCTGGATCCGAGCTCATCAAGCAGGTTGAGGCCGCTGCCCTGCAGATCACTGGCCTCCATTCGCACCAGCAGACGGCGCCGATCCGCTGATCCGTAGTGCACCAGGGCGGCGAGATTGTCTTTTTCCAGGCCAGGTTCGCCGCTGATCAGCACCGGTTGGCGTTGCGGGTCTCTGGCGGCCTCCAGCACCTCAGTGCGCAGCCGTTGGGCGTAGCGACTGGATCCCACCACACCGCGTCGGGCCCGTCCCAGAACGAAGGGAGCCAGCCGCTGCAATCCAGCGCTGGATTCAGCCACCGATCAGCTGCTCGCTCAAGCTCCAGAGCCGCTGCCGTTCGGTGGGTTGGCTTGCTGCTGGGGCAACTCGGCAGAGCGTCGGTGCACCCCGAAATCCGCCGAACTGTTCAGGGCCGTAGTGCTCGCCACCCTGCGCCGTTGCAGCGGTGGCGGCATGCAGTTGCGGCAGAGCACCCATGCTGGCGCTTTGAAACAAGGGATCCATCAGCCGATAGGCCAGGGCCTCGAAGCGGTTGCCGACGCTGGCGATCGCGGTGGGTTGGAGTTCCGTGCGCGCGACGCCGGGATGGGCTGCCAGGGAGCGGATGGGGCTGTCCTGCTCGCGCAGGCGTGCATCCAGCTCGAGCGCAAACATCACGTTGGCGAGTTTGCTTTGGCCATAGGCCCCATAGCGGTCGTAGCCCTTGCTCCAACTTGGGTCATCCCAGCGGATCTTGCCGAAGTACTGCGCCCCGGAGGTCACCGTCACCACGCGGGGATCGGGCCGGTTCTGCAGCAGCGGCAGCAGGGCCTGGGTCAGGGCCATATGCCCCAGGTGATTCACCCCGAACTGCAGTTCATGCCCCTGGGCGGTGGTGCGGCGCGGCGGTGCCATCACACCTGCGTTGTTGATCAGCAGGTCAAGGCAGCCGTAGCGCTCGCCAACCATGGTCGCCGCCCTTTGCACGCTGGTCAGGTCCGCCAGATCCAGGTCAACCAGATCCACCGCTCCCCCGTTCCGGTCTTGCAGCAAATCCTTTTTGGCCGTCTCGGCTTTGCGGGGACTGCGGCACGCCAGCACCACAGTGGCCCCGCAGCGTTTCAAGGCGCGCGCGGTTTCCAGGCCCAAACCGCTGTTGGCCCCAGTGATCAGGGCAATGCGCCCTTGCTGGTTCGGGATGTCAGCCGCGGACCAACCCATCGCGTTATGTGAGCCGGGGCTCAGTCCTCAGGGAAGAGCAGCTCGGCCAGTTCATCGGCGTCCACGTCGTAGACGCGGGCCAGGCTGGTTTCGATGGCGCTTGTCACTTCGCCGGGCAGGAAGCGCATCGAGTTGAGGGCGTCCTCGGCGATGTCATCGGTGAGCAGCTTTTCGTCGCTGTCCAGTTTTTCGTCGTTGATCACCGCCATCACCCAGCTCTGGTAGGCGTAGACCAGATCGGAGAACTCGAGTTCGGGATCGTTCAGGTCCAGGGCCATGGTGCGAATAGCCAGTCGCCCCAGTCTGACCTTTCGCAGGAGAAGATGAACAGCATGGATTCCGCTGATGCCACTGGCCTGCAGGCCACACTGTTTGATTTCTCAATTGCTGAGTTGGTGCGGCAACACCGGGAGAGCTTCCAACCCCTGTGGACGGCAGAAAGTTGGGTGAAGCTGCTGATCTGGTTGTCGCTGAATTGCGGCAGCTCCGGAGATGAAGCCGGCATGGCCCGTTTCGTCGAGGCGCTTGGACCAAGCCTCACCACCCGGATGCGGCGGGTGTTCTTTGAGCGGGAGCTGGAGGCCCTCGATCTTCAGGTGATGGCCGATCCGGCTGAGCAGCAGGTGCTGGTGTTGCCGATGGGTCCCGGTGTCCCCCTCGATCTGGAGCGCGCTGCCACGGTGATGGAGCAGGTTCAGTTGCAAGGCCATGTGGTGGCTGACCGGGAGCGCTGGCAGCAGCTGGATGCTGTGGTGGTGATTCCTCGCTTGGAGGCTGCTGCATGAACCTGATCGGGCGCTACAGCAATCCCGGCTTCGCGTCGGTTGCTGATGCGGTGCGTGAGTTCTTCGAGCGCCGTGTGGATTTGCAGCGGCCTGGCGTGGCTTTCGGGCCCGAGGGTGAGGGGGAACCGGCGAAACAGAGCACCGACATCAGCCTGGTGGCGATAGATCGCTCGGAACCCGAATCCTTCGCCCTATCGCAACTGATCCTTCGTGGGGTGACGGCAGGTTTGGAGCGCTATCTGCAGGAGCGGCCATTGTTCCGACAGTGCTGCCCGCAGCAGAGCCTGTTTGTGAATCCGATCTTCAACCTCCAGCACTACGCCCCCGGGGAAGGGTTCAAACGTTGGCATTGCGATTGGACCATCAGCCATGAGGCCACCGAACCGGTGCACCGGGTGTTGGCTTGGATCCTTTATTGCAATGACGTTGATGAGGCCGGAACCGAGTTTCACTGGCAGGACCACCACGAACCGGCTGAGCGGGGCAAGTTAGTGATCTTTCCGGCTGGTCCGTCCCATATTCACCGCGGTCGGGTCAACGAGAGCGCCAGCAAGCTGATCGCCACTGGTTGGATCAATGCCGGACGCCAGGAGGACTACTTAAGCCGTCTTGCCAGCTGAATCGCTGTCTGCTTCGGCCTGGAGCTGATTGGTGGGGCTGCCCAGCCGGTGGGTTTGCTCTTTGGCTGGGGGCCATTCCATCGGATACACCTGGCGCTGAGGGAAGGGAATGCCAATGCCGTTCTTCTCAAAAGCCGTCCAGATGGCTTGGCGCAAGTCACTCCCTACACCAAATGCTTCAAGGGGGTTGCGCACCCAGAAGAGCAGCTTGTAGTTGATTGAGGAATCGGCGAAATCCACCGTGAACGCAGCTGGCGGCGGGTATGGCAGCACCTTCTTGTGCTGACGTGCGACCTCCTCCAACACCGCGATCACTTGACTGGGTTCGTGGTGATAAGCCGCTCCCACCACCACCACGTCGCGGCGTGAGGTTTCTTCAGCGGTGTATGACTCCGCCTCTTGGGTGAAAAAGTTTTGATTGGGGATCAGCAGTTCCGCTCCATCGCGGCCGCGGCGTAATTGGGTGGCGCGTAGCCCCAGCTTCCGCACGGTGCAGGGGTCGCCGTTGATCATCAGGATTTCGCCGGGTCGCACCGATCCCTCAAACAACAACCAGAGGCTGCTGATGAAGTTGGAGATGATCTCCTTAATTCCGAAACCGATGCCCACGGAGAGGCCCCCGGCCACCGCCACCAGGGCGGTGCCGTTGATGCCGATGTAGTACGCGACACCCATCACGCCGATGGCGATCAACGAGTAACGAAGAATCACCTCCAGCGCCACGCGGCTTTGGGGCTTCATGCCGAAGAAGCTGCCCCCGAGCCAAGAAACGAACGCTGCCGGACGGCTGGCCAGGGCGATGACCAGATAAACGATCACTAGGGCGGTGAACAATTTGCCGATGGTGAGCGTTACCCCGAACACATCACCGAGGGAAATTAGCGACAGAGATTCTCGGCTTCCCAGCATCTGAAAAAAGGTGAGGATCGAAACCACCAGCAGTACGGGCCGGAAAAGCGACTTGTCGATTTCTTCCACAGGAACTTTGGGGAAGCGGCCGAGGATCAGCTGTTTTGTGGGCTCCACGCAGCGCCACAGGACCCAGAGGAGCGCCAGATACTGCAGAAAGCCTGCTGTGATACCAGACAGGGTCAAAAGTGTGGCGATGAGCAACAACGCCGCTGGCACAATCAGATGGGTAAGACTCGCGGTTAGGGGGCTGTTGAGCTTGCGCTTAAGCCGAGATTCACTGCTATAAGCTGCAACAAATAATCCCACTTGGAGTAGCACCGATCCACGCTGCAAATAGCCCAGCCAAGTGGTTGCTTCCGATGTCAGAGCTGAAATCATGGCTCTTCTCCGCGAAGGCTTTTGATGATGTCTTTGGTGGATTCTTCCGGGGTGCGGACGTCATAAATGGTGTCCATTAGGGCCTCAGAGATCTCTCGATACCGAGCTGGATCTCGGAACACACGAGCTTTGGATTGGCCCTTTGCGGCTTTTTCTTTGATCGACTCCTGCGCGTACATCACCAACGCCGCCGTTCCGCCAGGAATTTTAGAAGCCACGATTTTTGCTGCTTTCCGATTCACCGGCAGAGAATTTCGTCCGGCAAGGGCGTAGGTCTTTTGCGCCCAGGGCTTGGTGATGAAATCAATCATCACCAGGGCTTTCTCCCGCTGCGTTCTGCTTGAGTTTCGCCCCAGCGACCACACCTGAAGTTTGGTGGCTGCTTTGAGCTTCGTTGATGGCCCTTTGGGTAGCGGCGCGAGGGCAAGTTTGTCGTTCATTTGATCGCGCAATTCCCGCAGGCTGCTGCTCCAGCAGGTGATCCAGTCGAGCTCGCCAGAGATCAGTGCCTTTCTGAGGCTGCGTTGGTTGTTCAAAAAACGGATGTTCTGCTGATAGCTCGCGGATTCCAGCCAATGAAGCCATTGGGTGACCTTGGATTGTCGATCCAGATCGGGAGGACGCTTCGCCAGAGCTGCTTCCATCGCTTCGCCAGCATCAAAGGCTTCGGCACTCCAAAACAGGTCTTTCAGTTGCAATGCCATGCCGAAGTTGGTGCTTTCGCTTTCTTGTTCCATCTCCTCCAGGGTTGCTGGAGGAACCTCCAGCCGTTCTTTGTTGAAACACGCCAATTGCACAAACTGATTCACGGGTCGACCCACAAGCTGGCCGTCTCCAGCGGTGACGAGGTCGAACAAGTAACTCGGCGTGTCAGACCGATCCTCTGGAGAGATTTTGATGGGATCGGTCAGCTTGCGCCGGTAGAGCTCCAAGGCCGTGTCGCTATCGGTAATCAACAGGTCTGGACCAAATCCGCTTTGGGTTTGATCCGCAATTTCGTCAACGAAGTTGGCTTGTGTTGACAACGTCAGCTGAGGCCTAATCGAGGAGTCGACACTTCTGATGTGATCGATCGCGTCCTCGGTGACCTCGCGCAGCCTCTCGTAATCCTGGCTGGAGATGGTCTCCGCGCTGTTTACTGTTCGAACCACTTTGATAACAACCGGTGGACGCCAGTTGCTGCAGCCTGCACTGATCACTGCCAGTGCGATGCCCATGGCCAGATGCTGGATCCGGATCGCGGCCATCCCATCCCTTCGATGGATCGATGCTAGGGACGTTGGCCATCGCGGGCAGGGCTTTGCGAGCATGGCCGGCTGAACCGCTGAGCTTTCCGTGCCCGAACTGGCCAAGACCTACGACCCGGTTGGCACGGAGGCCCGTTGGCAGCAGGCCTGGGAGGACCAGGGGGCGTTTCATCCCGACCCGAAGGCTCCCGGTGAACCGTTCTCGGTCGTGATCCCGCCGCCGAACGTGACCGGCAGCCTGCACATGGGCCATGCCTTCAACACGGCCCTGATTGACACGATCGTGCGTTATCAGCGCTTGGCAGGAAAGAACGTGCTCTGCCTTCCGGGCACCGACCACGCCTCGATCGCGGTGCAGACGATCCTCGAGAAGCAGCTGAAACAGGAGGGCAAGACCCGCCACGACCTCGGCCGCGATGCCTTTCTGGAGCGGGCTTGGGAGTGGAAGGCCGAAAGCGGTGGCCGCATCGTGGGCCAGCTGCGGCGGCTGGGGTATTCCGTTGATTGGAAGCGCCAGCGCTTCACCTTGGATGAGGGCCTGAGTGAGGCAGTGAAAGAGGCGTTCGTGCGGCTGCACGAGCAGGGGCTGATTTACCGCGGTGAGTACCTCGTGAACTGGTGCCCCGCCTCCGGTTCGGCGGTGAGTGATCTGGAGGTGGAGATGAAGGAGGTGGACGGCCACCTCTGGCATTTCCGCTACCCGCTCAGCAGCGGTGACGGCCATCTGGAGGTGGCCACCACCCGGCCCGAAACCATGTTGGGCGACACGGCGGTGGCGGTGAACCCCACCGATGACCGCTATGCCCATCTGGTGGGCCAGACCCTCACCCTGCCCTTTGTAGGGCGGGAGATTCCGATCGTGGCCGACGACCACGTGGAGAAAGATTTCGGCACCGGTTGCGTCAAGGTGACGCCGGCCCACGACCCCAACGATTTCGCCATCGGCCAGCGCCACGGTCTGCCCCAGATCACGGTGATGCGCAAAAACGGCACGATGAATAAAGAGGCCGGTCAGTTCGAGGGGCTCGATCGCTTTGAGGCCCGCAAGGCCGTGGTGGCCGGCTTGGAGGAGCTGGGCCTGCTGGTGAAGGTTGAGGACTACCGCCACAGCGTTCCCTATTCCGACCGCGGCAAGGTGCCGGTGGAGCCGCTGCTCTCCACCCAGTGGTTTGTCAAAACCGAGCCTTTGGCGGCTCGCTGCCGTGAGGCCCTCGAGAAGCAGGATCCCCGCTTCATTCCCGAGCGCTGGGAGAAGGTCTATCGCGACTGGCTCACCGACATCCGCGACTGGTGCATCAGCCGCCAGCTCTGGTGGGGCCATCGCATCCCTGCCTGGTTCGTGATCAGCGAGACCGAAGGCAAATACACCGACACCACGCCCTATGTGGTGGCCCGCAACGAAGCCGAAGCCCTGGAGAAGGCAAAGGCGGAGTACGGCGCGGCGGCGGAGATCGAGCAGGACGAAGACGTGCTCGACACCTGGTTTTCCAGTGGCTTGTGGCCCTTCTCCACCCTCGGTTGGCCTGATGCCGATAGCGCTGACCTGCAGCGCTGGTACCCCACCAGCACCCTGGTGACGGGCTTCGACATCATCTTTTTCTGGGTTGCCCGGATGACGATGATGGCCGGCGCTTTCACCGGCGAGATGCCCTTTCAGGACGTCTACATCCACGGTCTGGTGCGGGATGAGCAGAACCGCAAGATGAGCAAGAGCGCCGGTAACGGCATCGATCCGCTGCTGCTGATCGAGCGCTACGGCACCGATGCTCTGCGCTTCGCCCTGGTGCGGGAAGTGGCCGGTGCGGGGCAGGACATCCGCCTGGACTACGACCGCAAGAAAGACACCTCCGCCACGGTGGAGGCCTCGCGCAACTTCGCCAACAAGCTGTGGAACGCCACCCGCTTCGCGCTGATGAACCTGGGCGGAGAAACGCCGGCCCAACTCGGCGACCCCGATCCCTCAGCGCTGCAGCTGGCGGACCGTTGGATCCTCTCCCGCCTGGCCCGGGTGAACCGGGAGACGGCCGAGCGCTACAGCAGCTACGGCCTCGGTGAAGCGGCCAAGGGGCTTTACGAGTTCGCCTGGAACGACGTCTGCGACTGGTATCTGGAACTGAGCAAGCGCCGGCTCAACCCCAGTGAGAACCCCTCAGCCGAGGCCCTTGCTGATCAGCGGGTGGCCAAGCAGGTGCTGGCCAAGGTGATCAGCCAGATGCACCTGATGCTGCATCCGCTGATGCCCCACCTCACCGAAGAGCTCTGGCACAGCGTCACTGGCGAGCCGGAGACCACCTTCCTGGCGTTGCAGCCCTGGCCGGTTCTAGATGAAAGCGCTTTGGATGATGCGTTGGAAGCCTCCTTCGCTGAGCTGATCGGTGCCATTCGTGTGGTGCGCAATCTGCGCGCGGTGGCGGGTCTCAAGCCCTCCCAGTCGGTGCCGGTGCGTTTCGTCACCGGCCGCGGCGAGCTGGCGGCTGTGCTGAGCAAGGGCATGGCCGATATCACGGCGTTGACGCGGGCGGAGTCGGTGGCAGTGATGGCGCCGGCGGAGGCCGATGCGGCTCCGGTGGCCAAGGCACTGGCGGGAGTGAGCGGTGAGCTCCAGGTGCTGCTGCCGATCGAAGGCCTCGTTGATCTCGATGCGCTCAAGGGGCGCCTGGAAAAAGACATCGCCAAGGCCGAGAAGGAGATCAAGGGGCTGGCGGGCCGCTTGGGGAACCCCAACTTCGCCGATAAGGCTCCGCCGGAGGTGGTGGCGGAATGCCAGGCCAACCTGGATGAGAAGCAGGCCCAGGCGGATCTGGCGCGTAAGCGCCTGGCGGATCTGAGCTGATTCGGTGATTCAGGTTCAGGGGCTGAGCAAGATCTACCGGGTTGCCGAGAAGCAGCCCGGGTTGGCCGGCACCCTGCGCCATTTCGTACGCCGCCGCACCAGGGATGTGATGGCGGTGCAGGACGTCTCCTTTCGGATCGAGCCCGGCGAGATGGTGGGCTTTCTCGGCGCCAACGGCGCCGGTAAAACCACCACCTTGAAGATGCTCTGCGGCTTGATCCACCCCAGCGCCGGGGAGGTGCAGGTGGCGGGGTACCGGCCGCAGCGCCGTCAGGCGGAGTTCCTGCGGCGGATCACCCTGGTGATGGGGCAGAAGCAGCAGCTGCTCTGGGACCTGCCGCCGATGGATTCACTGCGGGTGAATGCTGCTGTGTATGGCATCCCCGATGCCGTGGCTCGGCGGCGGATCAGTGAGCTGGCCGATCTGCTGGAGCTGGGGGAGGAGCTGACCCGGCCGGTGCGCAAGCTTTCCCTGGGTCAGCGGATGAAGGCCGAATTGCTGGCGGCGCTGCTGCACGAGCCGGAGGTGCTGTTCCTCGATGAACCGACCCTGGGGCTGGATGTGAATGCCCAGGCCCGGGTGCGCCAGTTCCTGGCGGACTACAACCGCCGCACGGGGGCAACGGTGTTGCTCACCAGCCACTACATGGCTGACATCACGGCGCTGTGTCCCCGGGTGCTGCTGATTCACCAGGGGCGGTTGTTCCACGACGGCCCCCTCGAGGCGCTGGCTGATCAATTGGCGCCGGAGCGGGAGGTGCGGTTGGAGTTGGAATCCCCGGTGGAAGCTGATGCGTTGGTGGGGTTGGGGCGTCTGGAGCAGTTGGAGGGCTGTGATGTGCGGCTGTTGGTGCCCCGCGACCAGCTCACCGCCGTGGTGGCGCAGCTGCTGGACCGCTTCCCCGTGCGTGATCTGGATGTGACCGATCCGCCGATTGAAGAGTTGATCGGTGGGTTGTTCCGGCAGGGGCGCGTCTGATGCAGATCTTCGGGCTGAACCGCCGGATCATTCGGGTGTTGCTGGGCTCCCAGTACGCCCACATGCTCGAGTACCGCGCTGAGATCGCCCTCTGGGCCCTCTCCGGGGTGCTGCCGTTCATCATGCTCAGCGTCTGGAGCGGCAGCGACGCGCGCTCAGGGCTGGGGCTGGATGGTGTGGCCCTTGATCGCTATTTTCTCAGCGCTTTTCTGGTGCGCCAGTTCTCGGTGGTGTGGGTGGTCTATGCCTTCGAGGAAGACGCTCTTCTCGGCCGTCTTTCGCCCTACCTGCTGCAACCGTTGCACCCGCTCTGGCGTTATGTGGCGGCCCATCTCGGTGAGCAGCTCACCCGTCTGCCCTTCGCGGCGCTGATCGCGGCGGTGTTCTTTGCGGTGCAGCCTCAGGCCTTCTGGGTGCCGACGTTGGGGGGCTTTCTGCTGGCCTGGTTGGCCACCTGGATGGCCTTTGCCATTGCCTTCCTGTTTCAGAGCGTGATTGCGGCCCTCTGCTTCTGGAGTGAGAAGGCCAGCGCCCTGGAGCGGCTCCAGTTCATTCCCTTCCTGTTCCTTTCCGGTCTCTTGGCACCGCTCACGGCGTTTCCGCCGGCGGTGCGGGCTGTGGCCCAGTGGACGCCCTTCCCTTACCTGATCGATTTTCCGGCTCGGGTGCTGGCGGGCCAGCCGGTGGATCTGTTGGCGGGCTTCGGGGCGCAACTGGCCTGGATCGCCCTGCTGTTGCCGTTGGTGCTGCTGCTCTGGCGGGCCGGCGTGCGGCGCTACAGCGCCATGGGGGCCTGATGGGGCGCTACTGGCGGACCCTGCGTCGCTTCTGGGGCACGGCCGTGGCGGTGCAGCTGGAGTATCAGGCCAATGTGCTGATCGAGCTGGTGGCGGTGGCAATGAGCCTCAGCGGCAGCCTGTTTCTGCTCTCGCTCTTCTATGGCCCTGATCAGACGTTGGGGGGCTGGAGCTGGGCTCAGGCCTTGATGGTGCAGGGGCTCTACACGGTGTTCGACGGCATAGCCACCACCTGGTTGCGCCCGAACCTCGGGGCGATCGTTACCCATGTGCGCGAGGGCACTCTTGATTTCGTGCTGCTCAAACCGATCGACAGTCAGTTCTGGTTGTCGCTGCGCACGCTCTCGCCTGCGGGGCTGCCGGAGATTGGCCTGGGGCTGGGGCTCTTGGCTTGGGGCAGCCATCAGGCCGGTGTGGTGCTCAGCCTTTCTTCCCTGTTCACCGTGCTGGTGATGCTGCTCGCCGGTGGCTTGATCCTCTATTCGCTCTGGTTTCTGATCGCCGCCACCAGCATCTGGTTCGTCAAAACCTGGAATGCCACCGAGGTGTTGCGGGCCCTGCTGGCCTCTGGCCGTTATCCCCTCAACGCCTACCCGCCTGCCCTGCGCCTGCTGTTCACCCTGGTGTTGCCGGTGGCGTTTCTCACCACGGTTCCCGCACAGGTGTTGCTCGGGGAAGCTGCCGCACCGATGCTGCTGGCGGGCTTGGCTCTGGCGGTGCTGTTCTTTGCGGCGGCGCGGGCCTTCTGGTTGTTTGCCCTGCGGTTTTACACCTCAGCCTCCAGTTGAGTGCAATGCTCCACGCCATGTGAGGTGAGCTCGCTTGATCTCATCGTTATCAGACAAGTCAAGACATCAATAATGTGATTTGGAACACGTTTTTGGTGTTGCCTTCGGTGCATTTAATGGCTTGATAATCCGATGTTGCGCTTGTTTTAAATACCGGCTCCTGTTTGTTCGGTTATGCAAGAGGTGAGACTTCTCTTTGAGCCTTATGGCTGGTTTCAACAACACACCCGTGAGCATCGACCTCGATGGCGCGGAGATCGTGGCCTGGGTGCCTGGCGCGAAGGTTGCTGCTGTTTGCGGTGGTGACAACACCGTGCGCTTTGTGAAGTACGACGCCAATTTTCAGAATCCAGAAGTGGTGCTGGAGAAAGAATTTGATGGAGATATCCAATCCGTCGCAGCCTATGGCAATCAATTTGCTGTGGCGGAGTCGCCCAGCAAGACTGAAAAAGGAAGAGTCAGTGTCTACCACTTCAACAGCAGCAAGAACACGCTGAGCCGGCGTTTCAGCACCACGGTGGGCTATCTGCCGGATTCCGTCGCTTGGAGTCCTGATGGCAAAACCATTGTTGTTGCCAATGAAGGGGAGCCCAACGATTACTACGGAACGTCCGATGGGGTTGATCCGGAGGGTTCGATTTCGATCATTCGCTTGGGTGATGACAAAAAATCACTCAAGCAAACAACAACTCTTGGCTTTGCTGGATTCACTGCCCAGCAGCTGAAGGATGCCGGTGTGCGTCTTTCTGGTGAAAATGCCGACAGTCCTGCGAAAGATATCGAGCCTGAATTTGTCAAAATCACCTCAGACAGCAAGCGTGCTGTGGTGACCCTGCAGGAAAACAACGCCATGGTCGTTGTGAACCTGGAGCCGGGCACTTTGGAAACCCCCACGGGTTTGGGTGCCAAGGATTGGACGGGATTATCGGTGGACACTTCCGATAAAGACGGCGGCTATCTGCCGGGGGATCGCGACTTCAAGAGCCTGTATATGCCAGATGGCATGGATGTCTTCACCGCAAGCAATGGCACGACCTATGCGGTGATGGCCAACGAGGGCGATGGCCGGGTGCGTCCCGATGATGTGAATTTTGAGGCGGATGCCGATGGCACCTTCACGCTCCACCAAAGCAAGAAGAAAGGTGCTGTCGCTGAGATTGAAGATCCGCTAACGGGCAAGACGGTGTATGTGCACCGCGACATGCGGGGTCAGAACTCCACTGCTTTTGAAGCGGAAGCCGGTGATGAATTTTTCATCACCTGGAAGCATGGAGCCGTGGCCGACGATGACTTCTATTCCGATGAAAAGCGCGCCGGCAAGTTGGATGGCCCTCAGGGCAACAGCATCGTCAGCGGTGATGGCGAAGGCCGCCTGAAAACGGTGGTGGATCAGAACACCGCTGACAGCATCACCGGCTTTGGTGGTCGTTCCTTCACGATCCGCGATCTTGACGGCAGCATCGTTTGGGATTCAGGTGATGACTTGGACCGCATCGCTGCTGAAAACGACGTCTATGACGATGGCCGCAGCGACGACAAGGGCGTTGAGCCTGAGCATGTGGAGACTGCCACTCTGGGCGATCGATCCTTTGCCTTCATTTCTCTGGAGCGGGGAACCAGCACGCTGATCCCGGTTTACGAGATCACCAATGTGGATGCGCCAGAGCACGTGTATACGTTCCATGCGGCGAACTCGATCTCTCCTGAAGCCACCGAATTCGTGAAGACCAGTGCCAATGGCGGCACGCTGCTGGTGTCGAGCGAAGTGTCCGGCACGCTGGACGCGTTCAATTTCAACACCAGCCTGGTCTGAGTTCAGTCGTCACCATCCGCTCTGCTTCTGCTCAAAGCCTCCGGATACGGGGGCTTTTTGTTGGCTGCACAGGACCGTGGTGCAATGCTCCACGCCATGCGTGGGTGATTCAGCTTGATCTCCTTGGTTCAGCACTGGCTGCCGGATGTGTTGGAGATGCTGCGCTCCCCAGCTGGGGCGCTGCTGTTCATTCCTCTTTATGCCCTCTGGGTGACGCTGCTGCTGCCTGGGGTTTGGGCTTCGATGCTGGCTGGGGTGCTTTATGGCACATGGCTCGGCAGTGGTCTGGTGTTTGTTGGGGCCTGTCTCGGGGCGGTGGTGGTGTTCCTGCTGGGGCGCTCAGTGCTGCGCGACTGGGCCCGGCGCCGGTTGGAGCAGCTCCCCAAGTTGAAGGCGGTGGAGCGGGCCGTCAGCAAAGAGGGGCTGAAGTTGGTGTTGCTGACGCGTCTCTCGCCCGCCTTTCCCTTTTCTCTGCTCAACCTGGCCTACGGCCTCAGTGAGGTGAGCCTGCGGGACTACAGCATCGGCTTGATCGGCATCCTCCCCGGCACCGTGCTGTTTTGCGGGTTGGGGGCGCTGGCCGGCGATGTGGCCCGTTTTGGTGAGGTGCTGGGGGGTGAGGCGGATGCCGGCACCTGGGCGCTGCGGGTGGTGGGGGTGCTCGCCACGCTGGCGGTGGTCTGGCTGGTGAGCCGGGCAGCCCGCCGTGCCCTTCAGGATGTGGAGACGTCGCTCTGATCGGGATTGGCAAGAGGCCAGTCCCGCAGAGCAGCGATCAGGATGAACCAGGCCAGGCGCATGCGGTCGATTGGGCCGCGTCGTTGCTGCAGGTCAGCCAACTTGGCCCGTCCGCAGTCGGTCTTGATCCAGCGGTGCAGTGCAGGGGTGGGTTGGCTCATGGCTGCAGCAGGGCGGTGAGGTCGTCTTCGCTAAGCACCGTCACCCCGAGGCTTTCGGCTTTGGTCAGTTTGCTGCCGGCGGCTTCGCCTGCCACCAGGTAGTCGGTCTTCTTGCTGACGCTGCCGCTCACCTTGCCGCCGGCCGCTTCGATCAGCGCTTTGGCGTCGCTGCGGCTGAGGTTGGGGAGCGTGCCGGTGAGCACCAGGGTCTTGCCCTGGAGTACGCCGTCGGCGTCAGCTCCGGCTTGGCTTGCGGCTTCCTGCTCGGTGGCACTCGCTTCTAGGGAGAGGTCGACGCTGCGCAAGTCCTGCAGCAGCTGTTGGTTGGCGGGTGTACGCAGCCATTGGCCAAGGCTGGAACTGATTTCTGGGCCGATGCCGTGCAGTTCGGCGATCTGCTCCGGAGCCTCCAGAGCCGCTGCCGCGAGGCTGTCGATGCTGAAGAAAGCGGCCGCGAGCGCTTTGGCGTTGACCTCGCCGATGTGGCGGATCCCGAGGCCGTAGAGCTGGCGGTGCCAGGGTTGCTGTTTGGAGGCCTCCAGGGCCTCCACCAGGTTCGTGGCCGATTTGTCGCCCATCCGATCCAGGCTGGAAAGCAGGGCCGCATCCAGGCGGTAGAGATCGGCCAGCGAGCTCACCAGGCCGCGGTCCACCAGCTGTTCGATCAACTTGCTGCCGAGCCCATCCACATCCAGGGCGCCCTTGCTCACCCAGTGCCGCAGGCCACCCCGCAGGATCGCCGGGCAGCTGCTGTTCACGCAGCGGGTGGCGGCTTCATCGCCCTCCCGCACCAGGTTGGAGCCACATTCGGGGCAGTGCTGCGGCAGTTGCACTGGGGTGGCGTCGCTGGGCCTGAGCTCCGGCAGCACCCGCACCACTTCCGGAATGATCTCCCCGGCTTTGCGCACCACGATGGTGTCGCCCAGATGCAGATCCAGTTCAGCGATCCGGTCGGCGTTGTGGAGGGTGGCGCGGCTGACGCTGGTGCCGGCCAGGGTCACCGGTTCGAATTCGGCGACGGGGGTGATCGCGCCGGTGCGGCCCACCTGAGCGCCAACGCGCAGCAGACGGGTGGGGGCTTCTTCGGCGGGGTATTTCAGGGCGATGGCCCAGCGCGGGGCCTTCTGGGTGAAGCCTGCTTCGTCCTGCAGCTGGAGGTCGTCCAGTTTCACCACCACGCCGTCGGTGGCATAAGGGAGGTCATGGCGACCCTGCTCCCAGTGGTCGCAGAAGCGATTGATGGCGGTGAGGTCTCTGCAGAGCTCCCGGTTCGGGTTGACGCGGAAACCGGCCGTTTTCAGCCACTCCAGAGCCGCCCATTGGCCGGGGGGTTGGGCGTCCCCCGGCAGATGCAGGGTGTAGGCGAAGAAATCGAGTCGGCGGGCGGCCACCACCTTCGGATCCAGCTGGCGCAGGGTTCCGGCGCAGGCGTTGCGGGGATTGGCGAACAGCGCTTCGCCCCGTTGTTCCCGTTCGGCATTGATCGCCGCGAAGGTGGCATCGGGGATGAAGGCCTCTCCTCGCACTTCCACCCATTCCGGTGGGTTCTCCAACTGCAGGCGCAACGGAATCGAGCTGATCGTGCGCACGTTGGCGGTGATCTCTTCACCACGGCTGCCGTCGCCCCGGGTGGCGGCCCGCTCCAACACCCCGTTGCGGTAGCTCAGGGCGAGGGCGTTGCCGTCAATTTTCAGTTCCCCCACCAGCGGCAGGTGGGTGTCGTTGGGACGGTCCAGCACCTTGAGCAGCCGCTCGTGCCAGGCCTGCAGGTCGTCGCGGTTGAAGGCGTTGTCAAGGCTGAGCATGCCCACGCGGTGCTCAACGCTGGTGAATCCTTCAGCCGGAGCTCCGCCCACCCGCTGGGTGGGGCTGTCGGACCGTTGCAGGCCTGGATGGTTCTGTTCCAGCTCGAGAAGCTCGCGATAGAGGCGGTCGTAGACCGCGTCCTCCATCACTGGCGCATCGAGAACGTAATAGGCGTGGCCGGCACGGTTGAGCAGTTGCCGCAGTTCCGCGGCCCGCTCGTGCGGATCAGCCATTGACCCGGTTGATGCGGTCAATGCGCCAGTTGTCGTCCATCTTGGTGAACGTGAAGTCGAGGGGAAGCTCCTCGTCGCCTTCGGACTTCAGCTTCACGGTGAGGATCAAGTTGCCTTCCTGCACGCGGGGGCGGCCGGACTTGAGATTGCGGAACTTGTTCAGCTTGAGGTCGGCCAGGAAGCGGATGAACTGCTGGCGGCTCACGTGCTGGCGGTAGGCCTTGGTGGTGAGCAGGTAAGCGGCATCGATACGGCCGGCTGCCACCTGGGTGAAGAACTGCTTGATCAGTGGGTTGATGCCGCGGGCGTCGAGCACCAATTTCACGGCGTTGTAGATCCAGTACCCCAGCAGGGTGAGACCCCCGGCCAGCAGAGCTTTGCTGCCGATCTCACGCACCAGTCCCAGTTCCATCACCAGCTGTCAAAGCAGGGCCGAGTCTGACTGACCACGGCAGGATGGCGCTGATTCGGATCTCCTCCCCCCGTTCTGTGCCTTTGCAGCCCCTGCTGCCGTTGTTTCACCGCCTCAACCGGGAGCATTTCGGCGGTGCTCTGGTGGATGGGGCCCAGCCGCTGACGGCGGTGCGTTGGAGTGATGGGCGGATGAGCCGTACTGCCGGTTTTTATCGCCGTGGCCCTGGGGTGGGTGAGGGCCGGGGCAGCGAGATCGTGCTGTCGCGGCCGGTGTTGGAGCCGCTTCCGCAGATCGCCACAGAAAGCACGCTCTGCCACGAGATGATCCACGCCTGGGTCGATCTGGTGCAGCGTCGCCGCGAAAGCCATGGCCCGCTGTTTCGGGCCCGGATGGCCGCCATCAATGCGGCTCAGAGCCGCTTTCAGGTGAGCATCCGCCACAGCTATCCGGTGCCGCCCCGGCCGCCCCGCTGGTTGGCGGTCTGTCCCCGTTGCGGCCGTCGCACCCCTTGCCGGAGACGCACGCGCAATGCCGCTTGCCGTGCCTGTTGCGTCGAGCACTTTCACGGCCGCTGGGATTCCAGTTGTGTGCTCAGTTATGTGGAGGCGGAGGGCTAGATGGAGGTGTTCTGGTTGTCATTGGAGTGCGGCGGTGTGGTGATTGTGTTGCTGGGATTGCGGCGGGAACAGTGGTTGCGCCGCCGCCGTCGGTAACGTCGGGGGATGGAGGAGCGTTTTGATCGGTTGGATCGGTTCCGTGATCAGCGGGATCGCCGTCTCGACCAGTTCTTGGAAACCGGACGTCAGCTCGTGGATGGGGTGTCCGGCCGTCGACCAGGACAACGGCCAGGAGTGCGGCGCTCCGGTTTGGATCTCGATTCGGTGGGCCGCTGGGTCGGCGAGAAAGTCGACTGGCTTCTGGAGGAGGACGACGATTGGCAGGAGCCTTGGCAAGAAGCTGGCCGTGGCCGCCCGGAGCCGGTCCGTTCCATGCGTTCAGCCCGGCGACCCCTCGATGCGATCTCACGACGAAGCCGGCGCGGAACAGCAGCTGAAGCTCCAGCGCCCACCTCAACGCCGCCTGTGGCCCAGGAGTTCAACGCAGACCAGGGGGAGTGGCCCGAAGACGACAGCTTCCGGCTGCAGCGCTGGTCGCGCTCAGCCCAGCCGGCAAAACGTCCCGAGCCCGAAGCCGCTCCCAATCCCGCTGGCTCCAGGAGGGCCTTGCCGCGCTCCAGCCGTCGCCGGGCCGACTAACGGCTGGGGTGCAATGCGCGTGGGCTGACCCGGTAGCGGCAGCCCCGTGCTTCCAGCTGGTGGTTCACATCCTCGAGCAGCTCTCCGGGCATCTCTTCCGCCATCTGGTCTGCCGTGGCAGTGATCGATGGTGATCCCGCCTGGAGGGCCTCCAGCAGTTGGGTCCACTGCTCCACCTGCAGGCTGCGGCTCATGGGCTCATAGCCCTTGTGTTCCAGCAGCTGACTGCAAACCGAGCGGTTCCAGAGCACGGTGCGTCCCTGGCCATGGGGGCCTGTCTGCATGGCGGCATTGGCGTCGAGGGCGCTTTGGGTGGGGCGACCGCGACGGTCACGCCAGCCTTGATGCTCGAGGGTCTTGCCGCAGTGAATCGCCGAAATGCCGTAGATCCGACCGAGGTCGGTGAGGCTGAGCCAGGAGGCGGTGGCAGCCATGACACGGTGAACCGAAGTGCCCACATCTTCCTGAGAGCACAAGCAATGGCAAGTTGTCAAGAGCAAATCCCAACAAACCCGCAGGTTTGTTCATGAATTTTGTTGAAACTCCTGGCGCAGTGTGGGCCCGAGCCAGGTTTCGAGTTGCGGGCTGAACACTTCGCGAATCACGGTCAGGGCCTTGCCCTGGCGGAAGAAGCGGTAATGGCGGCTCCAGTAGGGGCCTCGATAGCCAAAGGTCTGGTCCAGCCAATCCCCCTCCACCAGCGCTAATCCATCCACCTCACGGAACAACTCGGAACGTCCTTCGGTGAGGCTTTTCCAAATCGGCTGGTTGCGGTCCCGCAGGTGCCAATCCGCTTCGGCTTGGTTCCACCAGCTCTCGGCCCAGGCCAGCGGGGTGCCGCCGCAGGTCAGCCACACCTGGCGCCGCAGCAGCGGTGCCATCAATTCATTCACCTCCTCAGGTGCCCCGGGGTGGTCGGTCTGGTCGGCCTCCATGGCGATTAGATCCACGGCAACGGGCGAACCGGTGAGCAAGCGCAGGTGGCGGGTCGGGCTGCCATCGCCCAGCAACATCAGCCGCCAGGGGCCGGGCAATTGACGCGGCCCCTCCGCTGAGAGCACCGCATTGGTGGGGGCTTGCCAGAGCTGGTGCGGTGATGGGTGAAGACGCGGGGTGGGGTTCAGAACAGTCCTCCCACAGAGAGGGTTTGGCGTTGACCGTTGCGGCTGATCACGGCACCGCTGTCGGTGACATCGGTGAGCACCCAACCGCTGCTGCCGATCGCTTCACCGATGCCGGCGGACACCGATCCCTGTCCCAGTTGAAAAATGGCGGAACTGCTGCCACCAGGGCCCTTCACCACACCGGTGAGTTGGGGGATGGGCCCCATCGGCGCCAATGCCTGATCCCTGCCCAGCGGTTCAACCGTCAAGGGCTGTTGGATCGGCACGGTCAACGGTTCGAGGCTTTGGAGCGCTACGGATGCCTCCTCGGGTGAAACCTTCTCTTCTGCACGAGTTTCCTGGGCAGCCACCTGCTCGCGCAGCTGCTCGATCAGGGCTGCGCTTTGCTGCCGTTCCAGCTCCAGGCGGGAGCGCTGCAGGTTGCTCACCAGCCAAGCGCTGCAGATCACCCCGGCAACGGCGATGCCACTGATCAGCGGCAGCATCCAAGCGGAGGGGGAGCGGCGCTCGCTTGGTTCGGTTGGTTTGCTGGTTGGTTCGTGCACAGCCACATCCACCGGCACCAGGTGCGGCTGGCTGGGGGCGGTTGCCGTCTCACCGTCGAACACCTGGTCCATCACCTGCTCGGCCCGCAGGTTCCAGTAGGCACGTGAGGTGGGAACCCGGGCTGACACGGACAGACGTTTCAGGACGCCAACGCTATCGAGCTTCTGCGGTTGGGGCGAGGGTTTGGCGTTCCCTTTGCTGCAGTTCCAGCCACATCAACAGGGCGGTGATGTCGGCCTTGCTGACGCCGGGGATGCGGCTGGCTTGCCCCAGGGTGCTGGGTTGAATGGCCGTGAGCTTTTCGCGGGCTTCATTGGAGAGGGTGCCGATGCCGGCGTAGTTGAGATCGGACGGCAGCTTGCGCTGGCTCTGGCGTTTCACCTGATCGATCTGCTGCTGCTGGCGTTGCAGGTAGCCGCTGTATTTGATGTCGATCTCGGCGCCCTCGCGCACGGGCAGGGGCAGATCGGCGTCGGCCAGGCCATGGCGCACCAGATCGGCGGCGTGTATGCCTGGCCGGCGCAGCAGGTCGGCCAGGGTGATCGAGCCCTTGATCGCGGCTCCGGTTTCCTCTTCCACCGCCGGGGCCACCGGATCGCTCACCTTGAGCCGCACGGTTTCCAGCCGCTGCTTTTCGCCCTCCATCGCCTGGAGCTTGTCTTCGAACAGCTGCCAACGGCGATCGTCGATCAGGCCTAGCTCACGGCCCAACGGCGTCAGGCGGCGGTCGGCGTTGTCACCCCGCAGGATCAGGCGGTATTCACTGCGGCTGGTGAGCACCCGGTAGGGCTCGCGCAGATCTTTGCTCACCAGATCGTCGATCATCGTGCCGATGTAGCTGCCTTCACGGGGGAAGTGCACCGGCTCCTGGCCGCCGATCAGCCGGGCGGCGTTGACGCCGGCCACCAGGCCCTGGGCGGCGGCTTCCTCATAGCCCGTGGTGCCATTGAGTTGGCCGGCGCTGAACAGGCCGCGCACCCGCTTGGTCTCCAGGGATGGCTTGAGCTGGGTAGCGGGCAAGTAGTCGTAATCCACTGAATAGGCCGGCCGCAGCATCACGGCCTGCTCCAGGCCCGGCAGGCTGCGCAGCAGTTGCAGTTGGATCGGTTCCGGCAGGCCGGTGGAGAAGCCCTGCACATAGATCTCTGGCGTGTCGCGCCCCTCCGGCTCGAGGAAGATCTGGTGGCTGTCCTTGTCCGCGAAGCGAACGATTTTGTCTTCGATGGAGGGGCAGTAGCGCGGGCCTTTGCTGTCGATCACACCGCCGTAGATGGCGGTGAGGTGCAGGTTGTCGCGAATCAGCTGATGGGTTTCGGCGGTGGTGCGGGTGATGTGGCAGCTCATCTGCTCACCGCTTACCCAGGCGGCCGGGTCAAAGGAGAAGAAGCGATCGGCCGCATCGCTGGGCTGCTCCTCCAATTGATCGAGGGCGATGCTGCGCCGGTCGACACGGGCGGGGGTGCCGGTTTTGAGCCGGTCGGTCTGGAAGCCGAGTTGCTGCAGCGCTTCGGTGAGCCCTTCAGCGGCCTGTTCACCAGCGCGGCCGGCGGCCATTGATTGATGCCCCACCCAGATGCGGCCGCCCAGGAAGGTGCCGGCGGTGAGGATCACCGCTTCAGCGCCGTAGACGCTGCCGAAATAGGTGCGGATGCCGGTGATGCGCTGCTGATCGGCATCACCGGTGGTTTCCAGGCCGGTCACCATCGCCTCGCGCAGGGCGAGGTTGGGGGTGTGCTGCAGCAGTTGCAGCATCTGGCGGGAATAGAGGCGCTTGTCGGTTTGGGCGCGCAGGGCCCATACCGCCGGGCCGCGGCTGGCGTTGAGGATGCGCTTCTGGATGGCGGTGGCATCAGCCAGGCGCCCGATCACTCCACCGAGGGCGTCCACTTCATGGACGAGCTGGCTTTTGGCAGGGCCGCCGACGGCTGGGTTGCAGGGCTGCCAGGCGATGCGATCGAGGTTGAGGCTGAACAGGGCGGTGTTCAGGCCCAACCGGGCGGCGGTGATCGCCGCTTCACAACCGGCATGGCCGCCGCCGACCACGATTACGTCGAAGGATTCGGTGGGGGCGGCGTTGAAGCTCATGGCTTCATTATCCGGCTCTGGAGACGCACCTGAGTTGGCTTAAAGATTGAGGTCCTGCAGCGAGTTGATGGTTTGGTGGGCGTAGCTCCAGCCGCCAGAGGTGTTATCGAAGCTTTGGTTGGAGAAGAGGTCTTGATAGGTGTTGGCGAGGGAGGTGCTGTCGGTGTTGTTCAGGCCGTAGGCGTTGACCTGGATCTTGGTGGGATCTGTTGAGTAATCGGCCAGACGATCGAGGGCGGCATTGAGGTCTTTTTGCATCTCCTTCCACTGCCATTCGCCCTGGTTGTTTTTGAAAAAGTGCGGGTTGCCCTCGTTGTCGTAGAGGAGGCCTGAGGTGGTGATGTCTTCTTTGCCGAGGCTTTCGGGGAGCGGAATGGCCTGGCCAGTGATGGAATCCGAGGCTGAATTGGTTCTGGTGTCCCACCAGCTGCGCCTTTCAGGCCGCCCATCGAGAAACAGGGAGATTTTGGTGGATTGATCGCGCCGGTCGGCGTCGTTGACTTTGTTGGTTAGGAGGTAGTCGAGCCCTTCCAAGGCACCAAGCAATTCGGTGCCGGAATAAAGGTTGGACGGCCTGTCCGATCGGCCCTTGTGGAGGTCGTAGCGGTTGGGGTCAGGCAGGCCAAGTTCTTTCCATTTGCTGTTGTTTTGAATTGAGTTGCCGAAGTCTTCCCCTGCCATTTTGAGAGCCAGGATGGATTGCATCGTGCCGATGCCGCTGTTGGGGTTTGTGCGGGATAGGGTGAAAGTGTTGTGTTGAACGTGATAGTTGTAAGTGATCAGGTGAAGCTCGAGATCATCAGCAATTTTTGCATCGTTGGGATTGTCAATGATGGTGTAATTATCGAGTTCTTTGATCGACTGTGCGCTGGTTTGATTGGCGAGTGTTTGAAGTAACTGTTTCGAGGTGACGCTGTTGTTGGTATCGCGGTGTTGAAACTGGTATCCAGATCTTTCGGCATCTTTCGCGAAGGCTTCTAGTGCAAGCAGGCATTGAAATTTGCTGTGATCTTTTCCCTCGCTGTGGAGCATGGACGTGGAGGTATCCAGCAGGAGATAGAGATCGCTTTTTTCTGGGCTGGGCTCTGGAGATGGTGAGGGAGAAGGAGAAGGAGAAGGAGAAGGAGAAGGAGAAGGCGAAGGAGAAGGCGAGGGGGATGGACTTGTCGTATCGACCGTGAAGGTGACGGTGTTGTTGGCGTCGTTTTCGTCTTGGTTGGTGTTGCTAGCAGCATCTGAGAATTTGTCGTTGGCGACATGAATGACGCCGTTGGTGGTGCTGTCTGCAGTTGGTGCGAAAGTGGCGGTGTAAACGGTGCTGGAGACAGCAGTCCAGTTGGAGAGAGATCCACCAGTAACGGTGGCGTCAGCCTCAACGAAATCGGTGGAAGCCTCGGAAAGGGTGAAGGTGATTAAGGAAGTATCACCAGCGCTCAGGGAGTTGTCGTCATCGTCATCGGTGATGGCGATGGTGGGCCGTGTGGTGTCCCCATCAATGAAGCTCAGGCCGAAATTGGTGATTCGCGCATCAGTAATTGAGCTTGCGCCCACTGAGCCCACAACAAATGCGCTGTTTTCAAATTCCAGCTCGATGTTGCTTAAGTCATCGGATGTTGTGTGATTGGTTGCATTCCCTGTAACCGATATTGTTGCTGTTGTGTCGGATGCTCGTGTGACGACAGTGGTGAGACCGGCTGGAACATTTGTTGCGGTGTGGGTGATCGTGTCGCCATTGGATCCAGCAAATATTGTTGTCCCTGGATTGTTAAAGGTAATGGTGGCTGTTTCAGTGAACGAGCCAACATTGGCTGATGCTTCAGTTAAATTGCGGGTGCTCCAGGTGAAGTTTGCTGCTGGTGTATCTGCTGTTGTTGTATCGCCAGTCCATGCAGGGCCTTGCTGGAAGTCTAAATAAAAGTAGATAAGCCCCCCGTTGTCGGAGCCCATCTTTATTTCAAACGTATCTATCGCGTCGTAATAAATACGTGCTCGCCCTGCATCCTCTGTGCCGAACGTCACTTGGTAAGGATCGCCATCGTCAAACATGACTGATCCGTCGTCCTGAACGACAACATCAAGTCCTGTGGTGTTAGCTAACTCATATGATTGAAAGCCTTTGAAGACTTGAAACTGATAAATGTCAATGTCGTAAGTATTGATGACAACATTTTCCAGGGTAACTCGATTGCCTGTTCCAGCTCCCGTGTATGTCTCGGCTTCATAGAAGCTAATCGTGGCGGTTGCTGATTTCGTTCCGCCAAGTGAGGACATATCAGTTGATATGTAATCGCTGTCAACTCCCCCATCGTCGAGTTTGTCGAGGTCTAAGCCTGAATCAATACTCTGAAGTGTGTAAAGCGCGTCAACTGCTTGGCCGCCAATTGTGATTACATTTTTAAAGAGGGTTGCATCCCCTGAGTCCAAGCTTCCATTCGGATTGTTGAAGGATGTGTTGTAGTTGGTGTGATCAAAAACAAGTGGTTGATAGTTGGCATCAAGAACTTGTGTGCTGGCTAGTTTTCCGCTCCATTGTTTAAGCTTTGCTTGGCCAATCAGTGCCTCAAGGCCGGCTTCCTTTCCTGTGAGCGATGAAAGGTTGGGATGTTCTCTGCTGATCTCACTTCTGCTTGCAAAAACATCAGCGCCTGTGAGTTCACCTAGTGTTTCGATGAGTTCTGTATTTTGTCCTGATTCGCAGCTCCACAGATAGATTGAATGAAGCCCCCAGGTTTGGAGAAGATGGGCCGAATCTTCTAAATACTCCTTGGTGAGCAGGGTGTCGCCAAGCTTGATCGCACCATTGCTGCCGTGGGCAACAATGTGCAGCAGATTTGTTTTGAACCCTCTTGTTTCTCTGCTCTCTAGTTCTTCGCTAATTCTTTCAAGAGGATTCGCTGGCAGCCATGTGATTGCTTCAAGGCTGTTGTGGTTCAGCCATTCGATGTCTCTGGCATTCGGGCATGCCGCGACAAGGCGATTGCTTCGGTTTTCCTTGATGCTTTTGGGTCTCCTTTCGTGGAAACCTTGGCTTTTTGCGTGCTTTCGGCCTTTGCTTGGCCGCTGGAAGCATCTTGGTGATCTTGCGACGCCGCTGCTTTTGACTGCTGTCCATCCGCGGGTCAGAGCTTCCACGTTTAAAGGCTTCTACTGAGTGAAAATATTCTGAGTCTTTACTGAGTGCAATCACCTCCCCTAAATGAGGGAGGTGATAAAAATGCTCGATTTGTACCAGCGGTGGGGGCGAAAAATATGCTCGATTTGTACCAGCCTTGGGTTGATTTCTTAGAGATTGAGGTCTTGGAGGGATTGGATGGTTTGGTGGGCGTAGCTCCAGCTGCCAGAGGTGTTATCGAAGCTTTGGTTGGAGAAGAGGTCTTGATAGGTGGCGTCGAGGGAGGTGCTGTCGGTGTCGTTCAGCCCGTAGGCGTTGACTTGAATTGTTGTGGAATCAGTGGATAGATCAGCTAGGCGATCTAGGGCGGCATTGAGGTCGTTTTGCATCTCTTTCCACTGCCATTGGTCCTGGTTGTTTTTGAAAAAGTGCGGGTTGCCCTTGTTGTCGTACAGCAGGCCTGAGGTGGTGATGTCTTCTTTGCCGAGGCTTTCGGGAAGAGGGATGGCCAGGCCGGTGATGGAGTCGGAGGCGGAATTGGTTCTGGTGTCCCACCAGCTGCGCCGTTCGGGGCGGCCATGGAGTACGAGGGCGATGGAGGTGGATTGATCGCGTCGGTTGGGGTCGTTGGCTTTTTGGGTCAGGAGATGGTCGAGCCCTTCCAAAGCACCGAGCAACTCGGTGCCGGCATAGAGGTTGGATGGGTTGCGCTTGTTGCCCCGATAGAGGTCGTTGCGATTGGGCTTGGGGAGGCCCAGTGCTTTCCAGTGGCTGTTGTTTTTGATTGAGTTGCCAAACCCCTCGCCTGCCATCTTGAGGCTCAGGATGGATTGCATCGTGTCGATGCCGCTGCTGGGGTTGCTGCGCGAAAGTGTGAAGCTGTTGTGTTGAACGTGGTAGTTGTAAGTGATCAGATGAGTTTCGAGATCCTCGGCATCTTTCCCGTCGTTGGGATTATCGATGATGGTGTAGTTGTTGAGCTCTTTGATGGCGCGACTGCTGGATTGCTTGGCCAGTTTTTGCAGTAATTGTGTTGCTGTAATTGTGGTTTTGTTGCTGCGGTGTTGAAATTGATAGCCAGCACGTTCGGCGTCGTTTGAGAAGGCTTCAAGGGCCAGCAGCGATTGGAATTTGCGCCGGCTTTTGCCCCCTCTATGGCGCATCGATGTGGAGGTGTCGAGGAGGAGATAGAGATCGCTTTTGTTGTGGTCTTGATTGGTGATCGAAATCGATGTGGATTCTGTGCCGGTATACCCACCGCCGGGTTGGGCTTTGGCGGTCAGGGTGTAGGTGATGTCTCCATCGCGTCTGTCATCGCTTAGGCCTGAGACGATCACCTGTTGGGGTGTTTTCCAATTGTCTGGCGAGAAGCTGAGGCTGTTGATGCTGAGGGAGCCTTCCGTTGCATCGAGGCCGGTGAGTTGGACGGTGACGGTGCCCGTGGGCTGAGCATCGAGGCAGACATCAAAGGATGAGGAGTCTCCCTGTTCTGTGGTGAGGAGATGTCCGCTATCGCCAGTGGTGCCGGTTTGGTTGAGGGTGATGCCTGGCGGAGCGGTTCCGATGGTTGATGTTGGAGTGGGTGTTGGAGACGGTGTCGGTGTCGGTGAAGGGCTGGGCGACGGAGACGGAGATGGTGAGGGGGAAGGCGAAGGAGAGGTGGTGGTATCAACGGTGAAGGTGACGGAGTTGTTGGCATCGGAGCCGTCGAGATTGCTGTTGCCGGCTGCATCAGAAAATTTCGAACTCGCCACTGAGATCACACCATCGGTGGTGCTGTCAGCTGTGGGCGTAAACGTGGCGGAATAGGAGCTGCCGGAACCGGAGAAGTTGGAGAGGCTGCCGCCCGTTATGGAGACATCGGCCTCAACGAAATCAGTGGATGATTCCGAGAGGGTGAAGGTGAGGGTGGCCGTTTCTCCAGCGCTTAGCGACGAGACATCAGAGCTGACGGCAATGGTTGGCCTGACGGTGTCGACGGAGAGGGTGACGGAATTGTTGGCATCCGAGCCATCAGCATTGTTGGCGCCGCTTGAATTGGAGAAGACTCCAGATCCAACAGAAATGACACCGTCTGTTGTGCTGTCTGCTGTTGGCGTGAATGTTGCGGAATAGGAGGTACCGGACCCGGAGAAGTTGGAGAGGCTGCCACCAGAAACGGTGACATCGTCAACAGTGAAATCGGTGGAGGCTTCTGAGAGTGAGAAGGTGAGGGAAGCGGTTTCGCCAGCGTTGAGAGAGGCGACATCGGCTGTCAGGGCGATGATGGGAGCAATGGTCCAGTTGCTGGGGACGTAGACGTTGGCTTGCGGCTGGTCGTCGAACCCCACCAGAGTGAGGGTCTGATCGCCCGTGAACGTCGAGGCCGAAGTCAGCTTCAGCACATCTTGGTAATAGAGGCGGATGTAGCCGTCGGTGCCGTAGCTAAGCCGGAACTCACCACCCACAAGGGTCCCCTCTCTGCCGGGTTGGGCGCTGTTGTCCGTCCAACCAACCAAGGCAAACTTGGTGCCAGAGCCACCAATCGAGCCGCCGAAGCTGACGTAGCGGAGGTCCCAAGGGGAGGTCTCGGCGAAGTTGTAACCCGCTGTGCCGAGCGAGTTGGTCCCTAAGTTGTCAAGAATTGACTGGCCCTCAGCACTGAGAATGCCAACCGTGGGCGGATTGTGTGAGTAGCTATAGGTCAACTCCTGCCCTTGCGAAAGCAGGGTGTTGTATTGAATCAGCGCGTCTTCAGTGAGGTTGATTTGATTTGGCTGCACGAGGTTGCCGCCAAACTCGGTGAACCCGGGGAAGCTGAATTCCGCTATGACGATGGCCTTATTGCCAGCGAGCGAATCACTTCCGTTGAGTGCCGGGAGCGTGAGGGTGGCGTTATTGCCTGCGGCGTCTTTGATGGTGCCGCCGTTGAGAGCGAGCGAGGAAGTGGTCTCGTAATTGAGATCGGCCGAGGAATCGCCGTCCTGGACGGTGTATGTAAAGGAGAGAGTGCTGGTACCGGATCCCGAGGAGTAGTTGACGACCTGATCGGTGGATCCGGTCTCAAGGGTGAGTTGCGGGGTGCCGCCCGTGGTGTTGACGGTGACGGCTTCTGAGAAGACGACGTTGATGGTGATGACGTCGCCGGCTTTGTAGGTGCCATCAGCGGTGGAACTGCTGACGGATTGCACTGTCGGTGTGGTGGTGTCGATGGAGAGGGTGACGGAGTTGTTGGCGTCGGAGCCATCGAGATTGTTGTTGCCGGCGGCATCAGAAAATTTCGAACTGGCAACTGAGATCACACCATCGGTGGTGCTGTCTGTAGTGGGAGTGAAGGTGGCGGTGTAAACGGTGCTGGAAACAGCGGTCCAATTGGAGAGTGATCCACCGGAGACAGTGACGTCGGATTCAACGAAATCAGTGGCAGCTTCTGAGAGGGTGAAGGTGAGCGTTGATGTATCGCCAGCGCTTAAGGAGTCATCAGCGTCGTCTTCTGTGATGGCGATGGTGGGAGCCGTGGCATCCGTAATCGTGATGGAAACGGACTGCCACGTATTAACGCTGCCCCAATCAATTGAACGTTCACTCGCAGTAGAGCCGGTGTTGCCGAGGGTTGCCATAACGTCAACTTCATAAGTCCCGTCAGAGTTGGCGTCTGTGTTATTTCCAAACGTCGGTGCAGTATCAAATGAAAGTGCACCGGTGGATTCATTGATGGAAAAGAGTGACTTGTCTGCGCCTCCTGCTAGGGACCAAAAAATTGATTTTGTGCCTGTAAAACTGCCGGTACTTGAGAATGTATGAATAGCAGAATTGTTTTCCGCTAAGGAAAAGGATGTGCTGCCATCGCCTGCACTTCCACTTGGGCCATTAATCAGAATTTTCTGCCCTTTTAGTGGATTGGTGCTGCCAATATCCGCAACCATGTCAGTTGGATGCGCGGACGGGCGTGTGTTGGATGCGTTGTAATCAAATTCGAGAACCAGAAAATTTGTATTGCTCGAACTGAAAAAATCGCTTGCCTGGGCGTTGTAAAGAACTAGGAAGCTATAATCTTCGTTCCAATTTGTACTGTCTCCGCTTGTGAATGAGCCGGCGTAATTATTGCTGTCATAGTTCGTGCTTTGGTTCGTAAACTCAGCGTGGGACCAGCTTCCCTGAATAAAATAGTTTTGACCAATGGTGAGGCCGCTTAAGGAGTCTCCGCTGCTTAAGAGGTTGAATGAGTTGTTAGGTAGGTAGAGGTCATATTGGGCGTGGTTGAAGTCATAAATAACGTCTACGCCATTCCCAAATGTTATTGTTTCGTCATTGGTGAGTGTCGCACTACTTCTAAGGTTTCCTGCATCTGTCCAGATGACTGAGTCGCCATCATGCTGATATACGGTCTCTTTCTGCCCGGCTGAAATTGCTGCTCCCCAGATAATATCTGCCCCTGGTCCGCCATCGAACCTGTCTTTGCCGCCTCCACCATTGAGGCGATCGTTGCCATTGCCGCCTGTCAGTAAATCATTTCCGCCATTCCCTTCGAGGTCGTCATTTCCCTCGTTGTCTGAGGATTCTTGTCCGCTTTGATTTCCATCGCCACGCAGGATGTCTTTTTTGCTAGCTCCCCAGACAGTGTCGTTTCCTTCGCCGCCAAATAAGTAATTGAAGTCGTTGTTTGCTTCTGCTAAGTCTCCTGTCCATTTTCCGCGGATCTTGTCAGCGCCACCGCCGCCGTAGATATAGTCTGATCCGCCACCACCCTTTAAGAAGTCGGCGCCTCCTAATCCATAGATTGTTTCATCTGAGCTATCGCCGTTGTAATTGTCATCTCCATCTGTTGGCCCGACGCCTCCGTTTGTGACCCATTCTCCAAATTCTGCTTCTAGGAGCTGTCCATCAACGCTGATCCAGCCATGGTCATTTTTATCGATTAAGTTTTTTGGGGCGATTGATGTGATGCCTTGGTGATAAGTGCTTAATAAGTATTCGGAGAAGATGGCTCCTTCATCGCCAGGGCTATCTTTCTCTTTAAGTTGATGATCTAAGTGATGTCCAAATTCTTCTGTTAGGAGCCTGATTACATCAATCTCATTTGCTGTTTGGATCCATTTCTGGTTGATATAGATCGTTTTTTTCGCCTTTGCATATGCTCCAGCAGCGCCGGGCATTGCGCTGCTCGGCAACAGCTCAATCGGTGGAAGATCCCGCGTATCACCCTTTGCGAGCCGATTGGCAATGCGGTTCAGCCGGTCCGTCGCTTGGCCTGGCTTCAGCCGTAGGGCGTCAACGCCCGCTGTGAAGAGGCGACCATCCGCTGCCCAGGCCTGAAGCTGGAGCAGCCAATTTTGATAAAGCTGCTCGTCCAGCAACAACCACTCAGAAAGTTCTCACTCGATTTTTGGAAATTTCGAAGTTTCCTTAAAGGGGGGGATGCGCCCGTTCGTACGTGCTTTGTGCGGTCTGTTCAGGTTCGGCCTTTCAGGCTCTTGGCGAGGGTGTCCTGCGGTTGTTCCCCGTAGTACTCCTGATACCGGCGAGCGAAGTGGCTGCGGCTGGTGAAGCCCATGAATGCAGCGGTATCTCTAACACCCGTGAGGCCTTGGCTGGCACGACGGGCTGGGTCCTGCAGCAGTTGTCGAACGCGATCCATGCGCACGGAGCGTTGCAGCTCAAGCGGTGTCTGCTCGAAATGTTCCTTGGATCCTTTGAACAAGGATGTTCTCGATTGGAACAGCTCGGCGCTGAGCTCCTCAACGCTGACGGGCGTCATCGGGTTTCTGGAGCACCAGTGCAGCAGGTCGATGGCAGCCTCATGCCGTGCCTCCCGTTTGGCGATCGGTCTGGTGCGTGCCATGGGTTCCTCAAAGCAGCGAATCACGCTGTCGATCAGTTGATCGGGGTCTTCTGGATTCCATCCCTGCGCATCGCGCTGAATCAGCTGGTTGAGCTGATCGCGCAAGCGTTGCTGCAGCTCTGGAAGCAGTTCGAGTTGATTGCTGCTCTCCCAGCGTTCCAGGGTGCGCTGGCTTCCGCCGCGGAGGTCCAGCTGCTCCAGAAGCACCTCTTTGCCAATCACGATCGTGGCCAGCTTGGCACCGGCGGGCAGCCTCAGATCAAAGTCAGTGAGGTGGCGGTTGTATCCCATCAAGGCCGGCCACTCCACGGGAATGCCCTGGGCGCGATAAGGCGATGTTGCCTGGGGCTTTTCCAGAGGGATGGCCACCGTGCAGGGTTTTGGCCGTCGGGTTCCGCTGAGAAACAGGCTTCGGTTGGTTTCCAGAAGATTGAACCGAATTGCTCCCAGATGGAAGCTGCGCAGCCGACCCAGCAACGGTCCGCGGCTCAGCTGCAGGGCCACCAGATCAGGGGAGAGCGGCCCAAACAGGTCCTGCAAGCCCTGACAGCTGAAAAAGCTGCTGTCGATTTGACCCACCGAACGGTTCTAGATCCTCAATCACTGTCGCTGTCCAGGTGTTGCAGGCTCCCCTGGGCTGAGCCGATTCGTACGCGATTTCGCCCCGTCAAGGCCGGAACGTCAGTGCTGGCAGTGGTAGCGCCCGTCTGCTTTGAAACACTGGCATCTCTTTAATCGCAGCGATTGTCGTTTCATGGCCGTGCGTTCTCTTTTCGGTGGCCTCGCAGCATCGTTGTTGATCGCTGAGGCGGCTGTTGCGCAGCCGAATCCGATCACATCAACGTCTCGGCTGTGGCTGGAATGGAATGTCACCCCCAATGTTCAATGGGCACCGGGCTCGGTTGATCCAGATGCAGATCCCGATCGCACCCTCAACGTTCTCAAGCTCCAGCCCGTCTTCCCGTTCCGTCTGAATGAGGATTGGACGGTTCTGACGCGGACGATTTTTCGCTTCGTTTCGGCGCCTTCAGCGTCCCCCGAGCTTGGCATGACGCCCCTCGGCGAACCCTTCGTCCTGGGTTGGAACCAGCGCAACCGCTCAGGCTTGTCGGATGTCAGCCCGACAGCTTTCTTTGTGCCCAACCTCGGCTCTGATTGGACCGTTGGTGTAGGGCCTTCGCTCGTGATTCCCGCAGGTGATGGCCCCACAGACAGTGGAAAGCTGTCCGTCGGACCTGCCCTCTTGGGCTACTACCACCGTGGGCCTTGGACCGTTGGCGCCAGGATGCGCAACATCTGGTCTGTTGCCGGTGATCCTGAGCGTGATGAGGTCCATCGCTTCATTGCCCAGCCTTTGATCCGCTACCAATTCAGCAAGAACTGGTTTTTCACCTCATCGCCGATTATT
This sequence comes from Synechococcus sp. MU1617, assembly GCF_020514235.1. NCBI lineage: Bacteria > Bacillati > Cyanobacteriota > Cyanophyceae > Synechococcales > Synechococcaceae > Synechococcus > Synechococcus sp. MU1617. The sequence goes on along the minus strand of NZ_VTLB01000002.1, from coordinate 145,062 downwards.
TCCTCCGATTGGACCCATCCGGAGGGTGAAGGTTGGACTGTTCCGGTGGGTGGTGGCTTCGGTTACGCCTTCAAGTTGGCGAACCAGCCGATGCAGATTTCATTGGAGGGTTACTACAACGCCGTGAAGCCGACGGTTGCCGGCGAGGAGCTGCTGGGCGATTGGACGATCCGCACCCAGTGGCAGGTGTTGTTTCCGCGCTAGTGCGTTGGCCGTTGGCGTGCCTCAGGCCGCCAAGTTGCGGAAGCGGGTGAACTGCGGCTCGAACAGCAGCTTCACCGTGCCCACCGGACCGTTGCGGTGCTTGGTCACGATCACTTCGGTGATGCCGCGGTCGGGAGTTTCCGGGTTGTAGTACTCGTCGCGGTAGATCATCAGCACCAGGTCGGCGTCCTGCTCGATTGAGCCCGATTCCCGCAGGTCGCTCAGCATCGGTCGTTTGTTGGTGCGTGCCTCCACACCCCGGCTCAGCTGGGAGAGGGCAATCACCGGCACGTTCAGTTCCCGGGCCATCTGCTTCAGGCCCCGGGTGATGCGCGACAGCTCCTGCACACGGTTGTCAGAACCCGAGCCTTCCATCAGCTGCAGGTAGTCGATCATCACCAGCCCTAGCTCCTTCCCCTGTTCGGCCATCAGCCGCCGGCAGAGTGAGCGCATCTCCAGCACGCCGGAGTTGGGTTTGTCGTCGATGAAGATCGGCAGTTGCCCCAGACTGTTGATGCCCTGGCCCAGCAGCGGCCATTCCTCCTGTTGCAGGCGGCCGGTACGCAGCCGGCCCGCTTCGATGCCCACTTCCATCGAGAGCAAGCGGTAGGTGAGCTGTTCCTTGCTCATCTCCAGGGAGAACAGGCACACCGGCATGTCGTGCAGCTGGGCCACGTTCTTGGCCAGGTTCAGCGCGATCGAGGTTTTGCCCATGGCTGGTCGGCCCGCCACGATGATCAAATCGCTGCGCTGCAGGCCCTGGGTCATCGCATCCAGGTCGTAGAAGTTCACCGGGATGCCTGCTACTGAGGTGCCCAGTGAGCGGCTCTCGATCTCCTCAAAGGTCTGGGTGAGGATCTCGGCTGTGGGGGTGAGTCCCTTGGAAGGTTTCTCCTGGCTGATGGCAAAGATCTTCTGTTCAGCTTGATCCAGCACCTGCTCCATTGGCAGACTCTGATCAAAGCCCAGCTTGATCACTTCGTTGCCGGAGCGGATGAGCTGCCGGCGAAGGAACTTGTCCATCACCAGCCGGGCCACCTGCTCGATCGAGGCGGTGGACGGCACCCGCTCCACCAGCTCCACCAGTCGGTTGTTGCCACCCACCTTCTCGAGGGCGCCGGTGTCGGCCAGCCAGGCGCTCATGGCGGTGAGATCCGTCGGCTTGCCCTGGCCGTGCAGCATCAGGGCGGTGCGGAAGATCTCACGGTGGGCGTTCAGATAAAACGCTTCCGGCTGCAGCACATCAGCAACACGCCCGATCGCATCGGGATCCAGCAGGATGCCGCCCAGCACTGCTTCCTCCGCCTCAAGGTTCTGGGGCGGAAGCGAATCGGGCAGAGCCTCGAAATTGGGCTCGTCGTCGCGGCGGCCCTGGCCAAAACCACGGCGCCCCCCATCGTTGTTCTCTGGTAGGGGGGCGCTCACCATGGCGGCAGGGCCTGAAGCGAAGGGATCACACTCTGGCTCGAATGAGCCGTTTGAGTGTCAATTGACAGCGATCAGTAGCCGACCACTTCCAGGTTGATCTCAGCGGTGACTTCGGTGTGCAGCTTCACCGTCACGGTGTACTTACCGGTGCGGTGGATCTCAGGCACCAGGATGTCGCGGCGGTCGATCTCTTTCTTGGTGGCGGTTTCGATGGCTTCTGCCACGTCACCGTTGGTGACGGTGCCGAACAGCACGTTGTCTTCACCGGTCTGCTTCTTCACGGTGAAGCGACCAATGGTGGAGAGGGCGGTCTTGAAGTCGACGGCTTCCTGTTTCAGGGCGGCCTGACGCTCAGCTTCCTTGGCCCGGCGGTGCTCCACCTGCTTCATCACCGCAGGGGTGAGGGGCACAGCTTTGCCGAAGGGCAGCAGGAAGTTACGGGCGTAACCGGGAGCCACTTCCACCAGGTCTCCGTCCTTGCCGAGGCTGAGGACGTCCTCATTCAGAACGACTTGTACACGCTTAGGCATGGGACCGGTACGAAGGATGGAGACGGGTGCGATCGACCACGTTACGACGTGGCCTGTTGTTGAAAATGGTTTCGAGCCTCAGGGCACATAACGGGCTGTGCGGATCCGGCTGGCCAGTCCAAGCCGCTTGAGCAGGCGCACATGCTGCCAGGTGAGATCAAACTCAAACCAGCGCAAACCGTGGCGAGCACTGGCCGGATGAGCGTGGTGGTTGTTGTGCCAGCCCTCACCGAAGGAGAGCAGCGCCACCCACCAGCAATTGCGGGACAGGTCGGGGCAATCGAAATTGCGGTAGCCGAAGGCGTGGGTGGCGGAATTCACCAGCCAGGTCACGTGGTAGACGACCACAAGGCGCAGAGGGATGGCCCAAAGCACCAGGCCAATGCCACCGCCATGCACCTGGGCGGCTTCACCGAACCAGTAGAGCCCCAGGCCCAGGGGGATTTGCAGCAGCAGGAACCAGCGGTCGAGCCAGCGATAGAAGGGGTCGCACTGAAGGTCGCCGGCGTAGCGGTCGAGTTCCTTTAGGGCAGGGATGTCATGCAGCATCCATTCGCTGTGGGCCCACCACAGGCCACGCCCAGCGTCATGGTGATCCGTGGGCTGATCTGAAAAACGGTGGTGATGGCGATGCAGACCCACCCATTCGATCGGGCCGCTCTGGCAGGCGAGGGTGCCCATCAGCACCAGGATGCGCTCAACCCACACCGGGACCACCATGCTGCGGTGCGCCACCAGACGGTGCAGGCCCAGGGTGACGCCCAGAACCGTCATCCAATAGAGAACGCCGAAGGCCACAACGCCCTGCCAGCTCCAGAAGCGCGGGAGCAGCGCCACGGTTGCAAGCACGTGCATCACCAGCATGAAGCTGGTGGTTCCCGTCTTGAATTTGCGCTGACGCGCCGGCAGGGGGTCGCGCGGTGCCATCACCGCGGCCCGTTGCCGAAGCTCGCGGGTGTCAGCTGTTTGCGAGGAAACCAAGCGGATTCTCCTTGGATTGACAAAGCCGCTCAGACAGGAAAACCAGGGAGCGGATGGTGCCGTTAGTGACAGAAATCTAAAGGAGTTGGCAAACAGCAGAGGTTCGGTCGGGTTGTGAATCCTGGCTTTGGTCAGGGTTTAGGAAGGCATGACATCCGTCAGGCAAGTGGTGATCAGTGCGTTTGCAGAGGAACTGATCGACGCGGTGGCGCGGGATCAGGCCGACCTGGCTGCAGCGAGGACGGCAGCGGTGGGGCAACGCCTGCAGCGCGTGTTGGAGGCCCTGGCGGCCGAGCGCGTTGGAACCCAGCACTTTGCGTCGCTCACCGGTTATGGCCACGGGGATCAGGGCCGTGAGGTGGTGGATCGGGTCTTTGCCCGGGTGCTTGGGGCTGAAGCCGCAGCGGTGCGCCTGCAATTCGTCAGCGGCACCCATGCCATCGCCGCTGCGCTGTTCGGGGTGTTGCGGCCCGGTGATCGTCTGCTCTCAATCACGGGCCGTCCCTACGACACCCTTGAGGAGGTGATCGGTCTTCGCGGCAAGGGCCAGGGTTCCCTGGCGGAATTCGGGGTTGCCTACGACGAAATCGATCTGCAGCCGGATGGGGCGGTTGATGAGGCGGCGTTGAGCCAAGCCCTGGAGCAGCCCTGCCGGATGGTGTTGATCCAGCGCAGCTGCGGTTACAGCTGGCGTCCGTCGGTCACGGTTGAGCAGATCGCCGGGCTGTGTGAGCGCATCCATGCCCGCCAGCCCGACTGCGTTGTCTTTGTCGACAACTGCTACGGCGAATTGGTGCAGGAGCAGGAGCCAACGGCGGTTGGGGCGGATCTGATCGCTGGATCGTTGATCAAGAACCTCGGCGGCACCATTGCCCCCACTGGCGGCTACATCGCAGGACGGGCCGATCTGGTGGAGCAGTCCTGCTGCCGGCTGACGGCGCCGGGGATCGGCAGTGAGGGCGGCACGGGATTTGACCTGCAGCGGCTGGTGCTGCAGGGGCTGTTCCTGGCGCCGCAGATGGTTTCGGAGGCCTTGATTGGCGCCGATCTGGTGGCGGGGGTGTTTGAGCGGCTGGGCTTCCCCGTGAACCCGCTGCCGGGTGCGGTGCGCAGCGATTTGATCCAGGCGGTGCGGCTGGGCAGTCCGGATGCTCTCAAAGTCGTGTGCCGTGCCTTCCAGGCGATGTCGCCGATCGGGGCCTACCTCGATCCAGTGCCTGCCTCGATGCCTGGCTATGCCTCTGATCTGGTGATGGCTGGTGGAACCTTTATCGACGGCTCCACCAGTGAATTTTCGGCTGATGCGCCGCTGCGGGAACCCTTCAACCTCTATGTACAGGGCGGCACCCATCGCGCCCACATCCGCTTGGCCCTGTCCCGTGCGTTGTGTGACCTCAATGCGGCAGGACTGATCAATCTCCCGCAGACTGGGACCACCTGAAACTGCGTCGATGGCGTTCGCGTTCCCCGACTCTTTTCGCTTCGCTGACAGCCACGAGTACGCCAATGCCGATGGTGAGCTGGTGCGGGTGGGCATCAGTGCCTTCGCCGTTGATCAGCTGGGCGACATCGTCTTTGTGGATCTGCCAGACGTGGGCGCCAGCCTGGCGAAGGGCACCAGCTTCGGATCGGTGGAGTCGGTGAAGGCTGTGGAAGACATGTATGCACCGATTGCCGGTGAGGTGGTGCAACGCAATGAAGCGGTGCTGGCCAGTCCCGAGGAACTGCAGAACGATCCCCACGGCGAGGGCTGGTTGCTGGTGCTGCGTCCGGCGGATCCCTCTGAGCTCGATGCCTTGATGACCGCCGATGCCTACGGCGCCAAGGTCAACGCCGGCTGACATCAGCGCCGGAACGTCGCTTCTACGATCACCGCGTGGGCTGCTGCATTCGACGTTGATTTCTCCTTTTTCGCAGCGGCACATCGGCCCGAGCGAGGCTGAACAAGTCCGCATGCTGAATGCCCTTGGCTACAGCGATCTGAAGGAGTTCGTCGCTGATGTCGTGCCCGCCGACATCCTCGACCCAGCACCGCCGGTCGAAGCTTTGCCGGAGGGCTGTGGGGAGGCGGAGGCCTTGCGGCAGCTGAAGCAGTTGAGCGAGACCAACACGCTGCGCCGCTCCTTGATCGGGCTGGGTTACTACGGCACAGCAACCCCGGCCCTGATCCAGCGCCACGTTTTTGAGAATCCGGCCTGGTACACCGCCTACACCCCATATCAGGCGGAAATCGCCCAGGGTCGCTTGGAGGCCCTGCTCAACTTTCAAACCCTGATCAGTGAGCTCACGGGCTTGCCGATCGCCAACGCGTCGCTGCTGGATGAAGCCACCGCAGTTGCGGAGGCCATGAGCCTCAGCTTCGGGGTGTGCCGTCGCCCTGAGGCGACCCGGTTTTTGGTGGACGCGAATGTGCTGCCACAAACCTGGGCGGTGCTGCAGACCCGCGCCGAACCCCTTGGCATCAGCCTTGAGCGGATCGACCCGGCCACGGCCCCGATTGATGCGTCCGTGTTCGGAGTGTTACTTCAGTTGCCCGGCGCCGATGGATGCCTCTGGGATCCATCAGCCGTGATCGACGCGGCCCATGCTGCCGGTGCCTTGGCCACCGTGGCCATCGATCCTCTGGCGCAGACCCTGATGGCGCCCGTGGGATCCCTGGGGGCTGACATAGCCGTGGGCAGCGCCCAACGCCTGGGAGTGCCGATGGGTTTCGGTGGCCCCCATGCCGCCTTCTTCGCCACGGTTGAGACCTACAAGCGCCAGATCCCCGGCCGTTTGGTGGGGCAATCCAAAGATGCAGAAGGTCGCTCGGCCCTGCGCTTGGCGCTGCAAACCCGTGAGCAGCACATCCGTCGCGACAAGGCCACCAGCAACATCTGCACGGCCCAGGTGCTGCTCGCTGTGATGGCCTCGTTTTATGCGGTGCATCACGGGCCCGATGGTTTGCAGGCCATCGCCCAGCGCATTGTTGGCCTGCGCTGCCAGCTGGAGCAGGGCCTGCGAGCCCTTGGCTATCCGCTGGAGGTCGCCGATCGCTTCGACACCGTCACCGTGCGCTGTGCGTCGGCACCGGCTGTGCACCGCGCTGCAGCAGCGGCAGGTTTCAATCTGCGGGTCCTGCCCGATGGCGCAGCGACGGCGGACGCCACCGGATTCGGCATCAGCCTGGATGAGCTCTCGGATCAACGGGAGCTGCAAGCTCTCCTCGCACTGCTGGCTGAGGCTTGCGGCCAGGCGCTGCCGGAGCTTGAGGCTGAGCAGCCCCCGTCCCTCTCCCTGCCGTCACGCAGCCAACCCTGGCTGAGCCAGCCGGTCTTTCACCAGTACCGCAGCGAATCAGAGCTGATGCGCTACATCCAGCGGTTGGTGAGCCGTGATCTGTCGCTGGTGCACGGGATGATCCCGTTGGGCAGTTGCACCATGAAGCTCAATGCCGCCGCTGAGCTGCAGCCGGTGAGCTGGCCTGCGTTCGCGGCGTTGCATCCCTTTGCCCCAGCCGATCAGGCCCAGGGCTATCGCCGTCTGGCTGATGATCTGGAGCAATGGCTGGCTGCCCTGACGGGATTTGCCGCCGTGTCGTTGCAGCCCAATGCCGGTTCCCAGGGGGAATACGCAGGGCTGCTGGTGATTCGCGCCTGGCATCGCTCCCGCGGTGAGGCCCATCGCGACATCTGTCTGATCCCCACCAGCGCCCATGGAACCAATCCCGCCAGTGCCGTGATGGCCGGCCTCAAGGTGGTCGCCGTGGCCTGCGATAACGAGGGCAACATCGATCAGCAGGATCTGGCGGCCAAGGCTGCCCAGCACGCCGACCGGTTGGCGGCGCTGATGGTCACCTACCCCTCCACCCACGGCGTGTTCGAGACCGGCATCCGTGAGATCTGCTCGGTGGTGCATCAGCACGGTGGTCAGGTGTATCTCGATGGGGCCAACCTCAATGCCCAGGTGGGGCTGTGCCGTCCCGGAGCTTTCGGTGCCGATGTCTGCCACCTCAACCTGCACAAGACTTTCTGCATTCCCCATGGAGGCGGTGGTCCTGGAGTGGGGCCGATTGGTGTGGCCGCGCATCTGGCCCCCTTCCTGCCGGGGCATCCCTTGCAGGCAGGTGCCTCATCGGCCATCGGCCCTGTGTCCGCAGCAGCGCTCGGCAGCGCCAGCATCCTGCCGATCAGCTGGATGTACCTGCGGATGATGGGGGCGGAGGCCCTGCGGCAGGCCAGTGCTGTGGCGCTGTTGTCGGCCAACTACCTCGCCCATCGGCTCGACGCTTCGTACCCCGTGCTGTTCCGAGGCAGCACCGGGCGGGTGGCCCATGAATGCATCCTCGACCTGCGCCCGCTCAAACGGGATGCGGGGATCGATGTGGATGACATCGCCAAGCGTTTGATGGACTACGGCTTCCACGCGCCCACCGTCAGCTGGCCGGTGGCGGGAACGGTGATGGTGGAGCCCACCGAAAGCGAAAGCTTGGCGGAGCTGGATCGTTTTGCCGATGCCCTTGTGGCGATCCGCGAGGAGATTCGCGCCATTGAAACCGGCTCCAGCGATCCTCAGAACAACCCGCTCAAGCGTGCTCCGCACACCCTGGCTGCCGTCACAGCGGATCAATGGGACCGTCCCTACAGCCGTCAGCAGGCCGCCTTCCCGATGGAGGGGCAGCAGGAGAGCAAGGTCTGGCCCGCCGTGGCTCGGATTGACAACGCCTTTGGTGATCGCAACCTTGTATGCACCTGTCCTTCGGTGGAAGCGGTGGCAGTGGCGGCTTGAAGCCCTGGTGTAAGGGGTTCAGAGCGTGTAAATTTTCACTGAAAACGGAAAAATTGGTTTGATTCCGTTCATCGCCCTTGCGAGTTCGGTCAAACTCTTCCACAACTGATTCGTCTGTCGGGGGACACCATGGATCGGAACAACAACAAGAAATCTGCGCTCAGCAGCATTGAAGGGCCTGCCCTTCCTCAACTTCCGGATGGACTGGAATCGGCCTTCAATCGCGGCCATACCTTGTCAATTGAAGGAACCAATGTGATTCGGGTTCCCTTCGGTACCCGCCGTTCCCGTCGCAGCCGCCCGGAGCGGCCCGATCATTGGGCCACCTTGGTGATTCCTTTTCAACCGGTTGGCGATCCCACCCCACCACCAGCAGCGGCCTGAGTTCAGGCCACGCCGATTTCAGATTCTTCCTGGGCAAGACGCCAGTCCAGCAGAGCTTTGACGTCAGCCAGTGAGCAAGTTGGTGTACGGAATGGCAGCAATCGCATTGGGCTGCGTTCCGGCCGCACCAGCCAGCTCCGGTTGGTTTGAGGCATCAAAAGAAAGCCGCGGTACCGAACCGAGGCCTCTTGGCCGTTCATGAATCCCATCGCTCTAGGGATTGTTTGTAAGTGACTCCGTCATTTCAGGGCACAAGATCTGGTGTCTCGCGCTTGCACCAGATCTTTTCCGGTTTGCTTTACGCCAGGGTCAGAGCTCGAGCAGTGACATCTGCAGCAGCCGCTGCACCAGGTCGCGGATGCTGTCGTCCTGCGCTGGTTTGGTGTGGTTGCTCAGCAGCTGACGTCCCACCACCTGAGCCCCGAGGTGGGTGAGCTGGATGCGCAGCGACACCAGCAGTTCCATGCCTCCACCTCCGGAGAAGGTGGCCATGGCAATTGGCCGCCCGTTGAACAGGGATCGGAAGTCGTCGTCCGTCACCGAGAGCCAGGCAATGGCATTGGTGAGCGACGGCGGAATCGAGCCGTTGTATTCCGGGGCGCAGATCACCCAGCGTGCTGCTCGGTGCAGCTGGTCGTGCAGGCCCGCCAGGTCAGGACCTGGCCCTTCTGCCTTCACGCGCGGCGTGAACAAAGGCAGGTTGAGCTGCGTGAGGTCGATCAGTTCGGCGCTGGCGTTTTGAGCCGCAGCGGCCTGCACGAAGCGTTCCGCCAGCTTGAGGTTCTCGCCATTGCTCGCTGTCAGAACAATGAGATCAGGGGGCATGGAGACGATGGCTCTTGATGGAATCGTGCAAGGTCTCGTCTGTTTTCACAACGAGACCCTTCAACTGCCGGGGCGTCAGGCCGCTTTTAACTCGGCTTCGCGATAAGGAACGAAGCTGGCTTTGCGGGCGCCACAGATCGGGCACTGCCAATCGTCGGGAATCGCCTCAAACGGGGTGCCTGCGGCGATGCCGGAATCTGGATCCCCCTCGGCGGGGTCGTAGATCACTGAGCACACCTTGCAGATCCACTTGCCCGGGATCGGTTGATCGGCTTGGCCTGCGCTGCCCTTGCCTTGCAGGGCCTCGAGGGCAACGCCATAGGTTTCGGCGTGATGCTGTTCGATTGGGGTCAGCAGGCCGAAGTTCTTGGCGGCGGTGCGGAATTGGCCGGCATGCTCTTTGGACTCGCTGCTTTGCTCGGCGAATTCCGCTTCGGCTCCACTGTCCCGGTCCTGCCTGGCCTGGGCGGCGAACTCCGGATACATCGTTGTGTACTCATAGGTTTCGCCTTCGATCGCCAGTGCCAGGCAGCGGCTCAGGATGGCTTGCTTTTCGTCGTCGCTGAGCTGGTTGGGCTGGCTGACCACCAGTTCAGGATGCAGCAGGCGGAAGTGGGCAAAGGCGTGCTCCGTTTCCTGCGCTGCGGTGTCGCGAAACAGCTTGGCCAGGTCTTTATGGCCGAGTTGTTTGGCCACCTCTGAAAAGAAAAGGTATTTGCGGTTGGCCATGCTCTCGCCGCCGAAAGCGGCCTCGAGGTTGGCGTGGGTGGAAGGCTTGGAAATGTCCATCGATGGCACGAGGGATCGTTCCATCAGCCTAGCCCTAACTCATAGTGGGTATGAGTTAGCCAGGGGTTCGGGTTGCCGGCTCAGGCTGCTAGCTCAGTAGTTGGCGCCGCTGCGGCGTTGGTGCACCGCGGTGCTGCCCTCCGCATCCAGCACGCCGCCGTGATCCACTTCGGCGTAGATCAGCCAGTGGTCGCCGCATTCCATCCGCTGGCTCACCTTGCCGTCCAGCCAGGCCAGGGCATCCGGCAGCAACGGTTGTTCGGCGGGGCTGGTCTCCAGCTCAAGGCCTGCAAAGCGATCGGCACCGGGTTCAAACGGTTGCAGGAACTGCTTCATCAGGGTGGTTTCGCGCCCTTCGGCCAGCACGTTCAAGGCGAAGCGATCGCCCTTATGCAGCAGCGCTTCCACGGCACGGTCCTTAGCTACTGCCACGGTGATGCCGGGGGGATTGAAGCTGGCCTGGCTCACCCAGCTCGCCACCATGGCGCCGCTCAGATCGGCTTTGCGTGTTGTGAGCACGCAGAGAGAGCCGATCACACGGCCCAGCGCCAGCACGGCTGGATCGCTCCGGCTTTCGCTCAAGCCCCCCGCACTGCGCCGTTGCGCCCGTTTCTGGCTTTGCAGCAGCTGGCGGGCGAAACGGGTGCCCGTTTCCTCCAGCTCCTTCACCCGCGCGGCATCCGGACTGAACTTCACCCGGATCGGCTCGAAGCCAAAGCTGAAGCCGCCATCCCGCAGCTTTGTTTCCAGTAGATCCACCGCTTCACCGCTCCAGCCGAAGCTGCCGAACACCCCCACGGGCTTGCTGCGATCCCCTTCCGCCAACAGGGTGCCCAAGGCCGAGACGATCGGTGTGGGGGCATGGCCCCCCAGGGTTGGTGAGCCGATCAAGACGGCGTCGGCCTGCTGGATCGTGCTCACCAGTTCATCGGCGGGGGTGAATTCGCAGTTCAAGCTGCTCACCCGGATGCCGGTGCGGCTGACCCCGCGGGCCAGGGCATCTGCAATGGCTGCGGTGTTGCCATAGGCGCTGGCGAATAGCAGGGCCACCGTCAGGCTGGCGTTCTGCTGGCCTTCGCCCCAGCGGCGGTAGTCATTCAGCAGGCTGCGCCAACTGGCTTCGATCGCCGGCCCATGGCCCGGTGCGATGGTGCGGATGTCGAGCTCTTCGAGCCGTTCCACCAGGGCATCCACCTGGCGGGCCATGGGGGCCATCAGGCAGTCATAGAAGTGACGGCGCTCTTCTTCGGTGCTGCTGCGGTTGCTTTCGGCCCAGCTGTCCGTGCAGAGGTGAGCACTGAAGAACTTGTCGCTCATCAGCAGGCCCAGGCTTTCCTCGAAGGCCAGCAATCCGCCTGGCCAGCGGGGGGTTGGGGCCGGCAGCAGCATCAGGCTGCGCTGATGGCTGAGGGGAAGCGTTTGCTCCTGGCGGATGACCCGTAGTGGCGGCAGGTCCGGCAGTGGTGGTTGCTCGCTCGTCTCACCGGGAGGGGCCGGCTTGCGTTGGCTCCACAGCTCCTCGATCAGCTTGGCGCCGGGGTTGGAGACGATCAGTTCCAGGCCGACATAGGCCTCCGCCAGATCCCGCAGCAGGGCAACGCGGTTGGGGTTCACGTGGCCCACAACCACCAGCAAAGCTTCGCTGCTGGGCAGGGCTTCGGCAAGCACCGGCAGAAAGGCCGCGCTGTACGCCACCCCAGGGGGGTGGACCAGCACGGCAGGGGCGCCATCTCCGGCCTCGAACAACACACTGTTGGCGGTGCTGCCCCGCTCCAGGGCGTACTCCAGTTCGAAGCGGTGCCGTTGAGGGCTCAGACCGCGCAGACCAACGACCCCATCGTCGATCGGCAGCTGGATCGTGCGACGCGTGGTTGCGGTGCTGGTCACGCTCATCTTCGAAGCCAGTTGAATGTAGGCGCGTTGTTGATGGGAGCAGAAGGGCTGTGGCGCAGAGCGTTGTTGTTCTCTCCTCCCAGCTGATCACCACCCTTTCGGCACTGGCCTATCTGCGCTGGAGAGGGATCCGGGGCACCCAGCTGGAGGTCGTATCGCTCTATCGCGACGACCTCAGCCATTCGGTCCCAGCCTTCCAGCCGCTGCTGCAGGATCTTGCGGCCCGGGATGGACATCACTGTCGGTTCATCGCTGGGGGCAGTGTGTTGATCGAGCCTGAGCAACGGGCGTGCAGCCTGTTGCTGCTGCCGCGGTTGGACGATCGCGAAGGCCAGCAGATGCTGCGCACGTATCAGGCTCCAGAGGTGGTGGAGCTGGGGGAATCGATTGGGGTGGAAACACGCCTGTATTCAGAGAAAGCACAGCGCAAACGGATCAGGGTGCTCGAGTTGGTGCGTCGTTCTCAAGTCATGGCTTCGGTCCGTTTGGATCCGCTGGTGCCGTTCGATCGTCCGGTGGAGCCGTTGCGGCTTCGGGAGATGCTCAACATCTGCGCCAGTTTTCGGAGCGCTTTCGTCGATGCCGAAGCGACCTTCGGGCCGCAGACAGCGGGAGTGCTGCTCTGCTTCCCCTATTTGAGAGTGCCTAAATGGCACATGCGCTGGCGGCTCTTGGGTCGATCGTTTGGCTGGCGCCGGGCGCCAGGGATCGAGAACCAGACCTATTTCAAGCGCGCCATCTGTGCCGCGCTACGACCTTTTCCCGCCAATGCGCCGTTGCGGGTCCAAGCCCATCCCAAGAACAAAACACACCATGGCTTGGTCGATCGGCTGTTGGCTTCGCTGCGGCCAGGCAGATCCTGGGAGCTGCTCTCCGCCGATGAACCTCTGGAGGTGCGTCTTTTGTGCGGATGGTCTGGTGAAGGGAGTGAACCTTGGCCCGTGTTGGGTTTTGGCACCAATCTCTTGGCTGCAGCGGTGTTCCTCGCGCCCCATCACCGAGCTGTTGGCCACTGCAAGCCGGCGGAGCCGGGTTGGTGGCGCCGCTTCTCAGATCCTTGGCTCAACCGTCGTGAATGGCGGAGGAGCCAGCACGTGGGCGCCCTGCTGAGCAACCTGCTGGATGCTCTGGATCAGCTGAAAGCTCAGTAGTGGTTGCCCACCTTGCGGTGATGCACTGCCGTGCTGGCCTCGGCATCGGCCACGTTGCCCTGTTCCACAACGGCATAGATGATCCAGTGGTCGGGGCCCTCCATCCGTTGCTCCACACGGCAGCTCAGAAACGCCAGAGCATCGGCGAGCACCGGGCCGCCATCGGCGGTCCCCTCCAGCACGTTCACCCCAGCAAAACGATCGGCACCGGGGGGGAAGCGCTTGAGGAAATGACGCATCAGTTCCTGATGGTTGTCTTGCCGTAGAACGTTCAGTACGAATCGATCTCCCACCTGCATCAGGGCTTCGATCGCACGGTCTTTGGCGACGGCGATGGTGAGGCCCGGTGGGGTGAAGCTGGCCTGGCTCACCCAGCTGGCCACCATGGCGCTGCGGCGCTGCGATTCGCCTTCCCCTTGGCTGGCAGTCACCACATAGAGACCACCGCTGATGCGACCAAGGGCTTTGTCGAGGTCGCCATCGAGGCTTTTCATCGCCGCGATCGTCTTCTCTTTGGTCAGCAGCTGACCGAGGTCAGTGCCGGACTCCTCACAGCGTTGGTAGTCGCTGCCCTGGGGCAGCTGTTTGATCCGCAGCGGGTTGAAGGCTTGTTTCTGCCCCTGGCTGCGCAGTTGATCGGCGACGGCATCGATCGGTTCGTCGTTGCCGCCGAAGGCGTCATAAACCCCCACAAGTTGCTTGGGATGCAGAGCTGCGAGCAGAGTTCCGATGGAGGCTTGGAGATCCGGCTCCGGTGCCGCGGGCCAGGTCGGCACCACAACAGCCTTGGCATCACCGATCAGGGCGGTGAGTTCCTGGGGGTCGGTGGCCCGTAGATCCACCAGCTGCACCTGGGCATCCGCTTTGCCGATGCCGTGGGCGATCGCCTGGCTGATCCGATCTGAGAAGCCGTACTGGCTGAGGTAACAGACGGCGGCATAGCTCTCGCCCTTGCTGCGCTGGCCGCTCCACTCGCGGTAGTCGCTGATCCAGTGGCTGAGGTGATGCCGCAACAGCGGTCCATGACCCACCGCAATGGTGTTGATCTCGGGCAGGCCATCCATGCGCTTGAGGGCCTGCAGCACGCTGCGGGCATTGGGGCCCATTAGGCAGTCGTAGTAGAAGCGGAAATCAGGAGCGATGGCGCCGGGATCGGCATCGAAGACGTCGTCGGAGCAGTAGTGCAGACCGAAGGCGTCGCAGGTGTAGAGGATGCCTGTGCCGTGATCAAAGGAAAAGATCGTGTCCGGCCAGTGCAGGTTCGGAGCACTGAGGAATTCGAAGCGGTGCTGGATGCCGCTGTCGGGGTTGGTGCCGAGATCCAGTTCCTCGCCGGACTTCACCGCACGGGATTTGAACGGCCTGTGGACCTGGTCCTGCAGGAATTGCAGCGCCACCTTTGAGCCCACGATTTCGATCTCGGGATTGAGATCGATCAGGTCACCGATCAAACCGGAGTGGTCGGGTTCGGTGTGGCTCACGATCAACACATCGATCGCGGTTGGATCGATCTGCTCCTTGAGCAGGGGGATCCAGGTATCGCGGAACTTGGCGTGGCTGGTGTCGATCAGGGCGGTGCGTTCTCCCCGCACCAGAAAAGCGTTGTAAGTGGTGCCGTTGCGCAGGCCGAATTCGATGTCGAAGCGGCTGCGGTCCCAGTCGAGGGAGCGAATCGTGGTGGTGTCGGCAGCGATGGCTTCGCACTGCAGCGACAGCTTCGGAGCAGCGGGAGCAACGACCATGAAACCGACCGTGACGGAAGTCGACTCTACGGAGATTCAGCGGGGGAAGGCGGCGGAGACTGGTTGCAACCGCAACCTTGTGATGGCGTCATCGACGCTGCGACGCAGCATTGGACCAGGCATCCTCCTGGCGGGTGCCTGCATCGGTGGATCCCATTTGATGTCGTCCACCACGGCGGGAGCCCGTTTCGGCTTTGCCCTGGTGGGCCTGATCCTGCTGACCAATCTGATCAAGTACCCGTTCCTGCGTGTGGGCACCCGCTTCACAGCGGCCACCGGACTGTCGCTGCTGGAGGGTTTCCAGAAACGCAATTCCCTTTACCTGCCGCTTTATCTGGTGGTGAGCCTGGTGACGGGGACCTTCACCATTGCGGCGGTGAGCTTTGTGGCGGGGCTGCTGCTCACCAACATTCCTCTGCTGGCGGGACTGGACCCCTACGGACTGTCCATCGCCGTGCTGGTGGTGAGTGGCCTGGTGCTGCTGTTGGGGCACTACCGGGCGCTCGACCGTCTCTCCAAATTGTTGGTGGTGCTGCTCACCCTGCTCACGGGGGTCGCGGCCGCATCGCTGCTGATCCGCGGCCCTGTCGGGGATGTGGCGGCGAGTTGGGTCAGCACTGATCCCAGCCCCTGGACCCTGGCCAACCTGGCCTTCCTGATTCCCCTGATGGGCTGGATGCCCGGACCGGTGGAGATGTGCGTGTGGCCATCGTTGTGGATGTTTTCTCGCGCGCGCGACACCGACCACACCGCAACGCCGAAGGAGGCCGAGTTCGATTTCAACCTCGGCTACGGCGTCACGGTGGTGACGGCGATGTTCTTCGTGATCCTGGGTGCCTACACGATGTACGGCAGCGGTGACGGAATGCTGGCCGGCAGTGGTGTGTCTTTCGCCCAGAAGCTGATCAAGCTCTACACCGCTGCCATGGGTGGTTGGGCGGCCTGGGTGATTATCCCGGCGGCCTTCTCAGCCATGTTCAGCACCACCCTCACCTGCCTGGATGCCTACCCCCGCAGCATTGCCGCGATCCAGGGCTTGCTGCGTCATCACGACAGTGGTGATTCAGCGCCGGGGCCCATGCAGCGTCGCTTCGATATCTGGGTCATCGTGCACTTTCTGGCGGCTGTGCTGGCGTTGGTGGTGGCCAAGACCGGCGGTATTGGGGTGAAGGATTTCGTGTTCGGGGCGATGACCGGCAGTTTCCTCACCGCTCCTTTGTTCGCCTGGATGGCGATGGACACGATCAACAGCCCCTTGGTTCCGTTGGAGCACCGTTATGGGCGACTTACCCAGGCCTTCTGCTGGTTTGGCCTGGTGTTTTTCAGTGGCTTCAGCCTGCTGTTCATCGGCCGCTTCTTCCTTGGCCTTGGCGGCTGATTCCGCCTTGGCTTCAACAAAAAACCCCTGCCATCGGCAGGGGTTGGGCTTCCGTTCTTCTCGTCTTGGTGGGTTGGGCTTGTCCAGCCCAAGGCTGGTCAGTGCTCGTTACCTGATCAGCTCTCGACCTTCACAGAAACGCTGGTGTGCTCCACAGCCTTACCGGCGTTGATTTCAAGAATGCCGTCCCGATAGCTGGCCTTGAGCTGGTCGCGATCAAGGCTGTGGGGGAAACGGAAGCTGCGGCTCCAGGTGCCGCTGCGGAATTCGCTCAGCAGAGGTGCTTCGGTGTCGTCGCTGTTGTTCGCAGGTCGTTCGGCGCTGATCACCAGGTTGCGATCGGTGACCTTGACGTCGATCGAGTCCCGGTCCACCCCGGGCAGTTCCAGCTGCACGGTGTAGCCGGTTTCGGTCTCGCGGATTTCAGCGTTGGGAACGCGTTCGGCGGTGGCCAGTTGCTGCTCGAGACGCTCGAACAGCTCGAAGGGGGATTGGCGAAGGGTCAGCATGATGGTGGCTCCGAAGAATGAACATCTGCGGACTGGGTTGATCGCCCGCCATCACAATCTGCGCCGCTTGGATGAGAACCAGAAGTGTGAGAACCGTCCGTTTTGATTCGGTCTCTACCACCAGGTTCGGCTGGCACCACAGGGATGGTGTTGAAACCGAATCTCCTTAAAGCCACCACCAGTCGCTGAAGCAGGCCGCCTGGCCGCAGACCTGCTCTTCTGCATTCCAAAGGGTCCAGATCCGGGCCTTGTTGATCATGAATCGCCGCCCTTTGCGGCTGATGCGAATGCCGCGATAGTTCTGCACTGCATCGAGGCGTTTGGCCTGGCCGAGGGCGCTGCTGCGTTCAGCCCGTTCGCTGTCCGGTGCGGTGAGCCGCGAGGGCATGCCGATCAGTTCATCCCAGCGGCTGTCCCACAGCTGCAGGGCCGCAGCGTTGGCGTAACTGAGCTTGGGATCCTGCTCCGTGCCGTGGGCCAGCACCGGAAAGCCGCAGGCGAACAGGTTCTGGCAGATCAGCCGCTTTGAGCAGCCCGGTTGGGCGGAAGCGATCAGCGGCCTGCTGAAGGCCCGTTGATGCGATTGCAGCAGCAATCCTGTGAGCTCTTGTTTTTTGGTGGTGAGCCAGGCGGCTTCGCTGGCCATGGCTCTGCTCCGCTTCAGCTGCCGGCTGCCATGGCCTGCAGCATCGCCTTCTGGGCACTGGCCTGGCCATGGGCCTTGAGGTTGTTCAGGAAGGTGCTTCGGGCCTCTACAAAGCGCGGGTCTTCCGCAAGCGGCAGCTCTCCGGCGGCATCGAGGCCCGTGTCGCCCTCCATCGCTGGGGTGATCACGACCAGGTCGCCATCGAGGCTGCGGTTGTAGCGCCACCACAGGGCCGGGTCCTGCACGGCCGCATGGGGCGGCAGCGGTGTCGCCTCTTGCGGTGTGCTGACTTTTTTCTCATCTTTGGCTGCCGCCGCCCGCTCCGCCAGGGCCTTGCGCCGATGTTCCGCCAGGTCTTCCAGCAGCCGAGCTCGGTTGCGGCCCCGCAGTTGGAACAGCACGAAGGGATCTTCACTGAAGCGATCTCCCATCAGGAAATACACCGCGCTGATGTGTTTGCAGGGGTTGGCTTTGTCGGGGCAGCTGCACTCGCTGCGCACTTCCTGCAACTTGAACGGGAACAGACGTTTGCCGCTGGCGGCGAAGGCCCGCTCGATGTCGGAGGGCATGATCCCCGCCAGCAGCTGGGCCGACCAGCGGGCTTTCTGGGTCAGGGCTTCCAACACATAGCCCCAGTCCTCATCGTTGAGCACATCCAGCCAGAGCTTCACCTTGTAGGGCGCTTCATCAGTGCCCTGGACGCGGGCGTGAACGCGGCGGCCTTCAAAGCGGATCGAGGTCACATGGCCTTCGCGGGCGTAGCCCCAGGCCCGCTCCAACCGTTTTTTGAAGCGGTAGCCGTTGATCAGCTCCATCCATTGCTCCACCCACCAGGGCTGTTGGCCCAGGCCGTCGTCGCCGATGGCGGTGATGCTGTTGGTGTTGCCGTTGCTCATGGTCATGGTCAGGTGTCCTCTAAGGCGACGAGATTGCGCAATTGATCGCCACCGAGGCTTCCCAGCCAATCCTCCCCGGAGCCGATCACATCCTCGGCCAGGCGTGATTTCTCCCGGATCATGCGATCGATCTTTTCCTCCACCGAGCCGCTGGTGATGAATTTGTGCACCATCACACGGTTGGTCTGGCCAATCCGATAAGCCCTGTCGGTGGCCTGGTTTTCCACGGCCGGGTTCCACCAGCGGTCGATGTGGAAGACGTGGCTGGCCCGGGTGAGGTTGAGGCCCACACCACCGGCCTTGAGCGAGAGCAGGAACAGCTGCGGACCGCGGGGATCTTCCTGGAAGCGATCCACCATTGCCTGGCGTTCGCTCTTGCGTGTGCCGCCATGCAGGAAGGGCACTTCTGATTTCCAGCGCTGCTGCATCCAAGCCTGCAGCAGATGCCCCCATTCGGCGAACTGGGTGAACAGCAGGGCCCGATCGCCTGCTTCGATCACCTCATCGAGAATTTCTTCCAGCCGCTGCAGCTTGGCCGAACGGCCCAGGAAGCCATCGTCCACCGCCCCTTCGCTCAGGGCGAGGGCGGGATGGTTGCAGATCTGTTTCAGCCGGGTGAGTAGGGCCAGCACTTGACCGTGGCGCTGTCCGCGCGGCGCCCGCGCAATGGCATCGAGTGTGTCTTCCACGGTCTTGCTGTAAAGGGATTTCTGCTCCTTGCTCAGCCCCACCCATTCGCTTAGCTCTACCTTCTCCGGCAGGTCGGAAATGATCGTTTTGTCGGTCTTCAGCCGGCGCAGGATGAACGGACCCACGCGGCCTTTGAGATCCCGTAGGGACGACATATCGCCGTAGCGCTCGATTGGCATTCGGTAGCGCTGGCGGAAGAAGTCCTCTTCCCCCAGCACCTTGGGATTGAGAAAGTCCATCAAGGCCCACAGTTCACTCACCCGGTTCTCCACCGGGGTGCCAGTCAGGGCGATGCGGAAGCGGTTGCTCTTGCTGCGGCCGGGGCGGGCCAGGTCTCGGGCGGCCTGGCTCTGCTTGGCGCCGGGGTTCTTGATCGCCTGGGCTTCGTCAATCACCACCCCCTGCCAGTCCTGGGTTTCCAGCAGTTCGCTGTCCCGCTGCAGCAAGCCGTAGCTGGTGAGCACCAGATCGACATCCTTCAACGCTTTCTTGAGTTCGACGGGTGTGGAGGGGCGGCGCGGGCCGTAGTGCTCGATCACCGCCAATTCCGGGGTGAACGATTCCGCTTCCCGTCGCCAATTGGTGAGCACCGAGGTGGGGGCCACCAGCAGCACCGGGCGCTTCAGTTCCTGCTCTGCTTTGAGGTGCTGCAGAAACGCCAGCAGCTGAATGGTTTTGCCCAGTCCCATGTCATCGGCCAGGCAGGCCCCTTGGTCGAAGCGGTGCAGGAAGGCGAGCCAGCCCAGCCCGCGCTCCTGGTAGGGCCGCAACTGGCCACTGAATCCCTCGGGGGCCGGCAGGGGGTCGGGGGCCTTCTGCTGGTGGTATTGCTCCAGCACCGATTGCAGCCGCGGGCCGGCATCGAAGCGGTGCACCGGCATCCGCATCAGCAGTTCCCCTTCTGTTCCCGTCAGCCGCAGCGCGTCATCGAGGCTCAGTTCCGGTTTCGCTCCACAGAACCGTTCGGCGTTCTTGAGGTCGTTGGGCCGCAGTTCAATCCAGGCCCCCTTGTGGCGCACCAGGGGGCTGCGCTTGCCGCTCAGACGCTCCAGTTCCCGCAGGGTGAGCGTCACCCCGCCGATCATCAGATCCCACTCCCACTCCAGAGATTCGCCCAGGGTGAAGCCGCGGGATCGCTCTGGAAGTTCGGCCTTGATCGACAGGCCCAGCCGGCTGGCCAGGCCACCGGAGAGGCTGGGCGGCAGCTCCACACCCACGCCGGCATCCCGCAGCTGACGAGCGGCCGTGCGCACCAGCACGAAGGCTTCGGCCGGGGTCAGCTGCATCGTGTCCGGCGTGGCGCTCTCTAGGCCTCGTTCGATCGGTGGGAACACCGTCAGGGCTCGTCCCAGACCCTCCAGCAGCACTTCGCCCGGTTGATCCACCTGGATCTCCCCCAGTTGCAGCATCTCGGCGCCGGAGGCCCAGGCCGCGGCGGCCGGGAGCTTCAGGCTGGGGTCAGCTTCCGCTTGCAGCCCGAAGCGCAGTTCCCAGAGATCCTCCCCATCCGGTGGGGTGTGCAGTTCCAGGCAGGTGCGGGCCGCAGCAAATCCGCCGGCGATGCCCTCTCTCCAGTGATGGCTGGCTGTGGCCAGGCGTTCGGCCTCTTCGTCACCGATCTCGATCACCCCGGTTTCTGATCCCAGGGCTTCCTGCCAGAGGGTCAGCAGGGGATCGAGGCCATCGGTGGAAGGCTGAAAATCCTTGCGCAGCTGCGCGTCCACCAGGTCTTCCAGCAGCGTCGCCACTCGCAGGCGCCCGCTGCGGGGCCGGCAGCTGGCCACGGGGTTGGCGGCTCGCATGGCCTCGGGACGCAATCGGGTGGTGCGGTTGCTGCGGCGCCCCAGGGGTTCCCGCCAGGGCAATGCACAGGTGGCCACCAGCGGCAGGCTGGCCGCCAGATCCTCGAGTCGGCGCCGGTCTTCTTCCCGGTTGAGCAGCGGCACCCAACGGGCCCGATGGGGATAGCCCTCCCCTTTGCTGAGCTCCATTTGGGGAATCCAGCGGCCCCGGGCCACCAGGCTCAGGGCCCAGCGCTGCAGATGGCTCCACCAGCGCAGTTCGTCAGCCAGGTCGGGATTGGTGCCGGAGAGCGGCAATCGGGACAACCACTCAGTGGCTGCCGATGCTTCAACGGCTAGTCCCTGCACCTGCCAGGGCCACCATTCGGTTTGCTTGGGAATCGGTTCGCCGGCTTGCATCGGCAGCCCGGTCCAGCCCGGTGGTTCTGAGGCCGGTTCTTCTTTCTTGGCTCGGCTTTTGCGCGGCTTCACCGTGCGGCTCGGCAGGGTGAGACAGGCCGTCGCATCGATGCAGCCGCCTGGCAAAAGGTCGCGTTCACTCAGCCAGGCCCTGAGGTCGTCATGGCTGAGGGTGAAGGGGTGCAGCGCTGGGGTGAGGCCTGGGCCTTCCGGTGTGGCCACCCGCCAGGTGTCAGCCCAAACGAGCAGTGCCGGTTGGCCGGAACTGCTGGAGGTGCGGATGGCGGGAAGCCAGGTGGCGTGCAGCAGGCTCATGGCCGCGACGCGGGCAGGAAGCGAAGGGTGCCGTGGAGCAGGAGAGCACTGCCGATCAACGGCAGCCAGGCCTGAATGAGCTCCAGTAGTAATGATGCCAGGTCATCGACCTGCCAGTTGTCAAGGGTTAGGGGCATGCCGAGGCTGCGCAACCCGCAGACCGCCCCTACCAGACCCGCCTGCAGATGCCCGTCATCGGGGTCCACCCGTTGCAGGTGGAAGGCCAGAAGGCCGTAAAAGAGCCCGCAACCGCCGGAACGCACGGCCGCTTCCAGGCCCCAGGGCAAGCTCAGCAGGCCTGCGGTGATGCCGGCAGCCAGCGCCCAACCGATCGACTGCAGCCGCAGTCGCTGGCGAATCTCAGGATCACTGGGTGGAACGGCCACGGGCGCCGGCGGTTCAAAGGCGATCATGACGGCAGGATCCCCCCTTCCTGTCATGGTTGCCGCCGCATCGTCGTCTTCTGCAGCGTCTGCACCGCGCAGTGGGGATGAGATCCGTGAGGCTTTTCTCAACTTCTATGCCGAGCGCGGCCACAAGCGGATGGCCAGCGCTTCGTTGATTCCCGAAGACCCAACGGTGCTGCTCACCATTGCGGGAATGCTGCCGTTTAAGCCGGTTTTTCTGGGCCAGCAGGCGCGACCCGCGCCCCGGGCCACCAGTTCGCAGAAGTGCATCCGCACCAACGACATCGAGAACGTGGGGCGCACGGCCAGGCATCACACCTTTTTCGAGATGCTCGGCAACTTCTCGTTCGGGGACTACTTCAAGCAGCAGGCGATTGAGTGGGCCTGGGAGCTCAGCACCGTTGTTTATGGCATCGATCCCAAGAACCTGGTGGTGAGTGTCTTCCGGGAAGACGACGAAGCCGAGCAGATCTGGCGCGATGTGGTGGGGGTGAACCCCAAGCGGATCATCCGCATGGATGAGGCCGACAACTTCTGGGCGTCCGGCCCAACCGGCCCCTGTGGCCCCTGCTCGGAGATCTATTACGACTTCAAACCCGAGCTCGGGGATGAGGGCATCGATCTCGAGGACGACGACCGTTTCATCGAGTTCTACAACCTGGTGTTCATGCAGTACAACCGCGACGCTGAGGGCACCCTCACGCCGCTGGCCAACCGCAACATCGACACCGGCATGGGCCTCGAGCGGATGGCCCAGATCCTGCAGAAGGTTCCCAACAACTACGAAACCGATCTGATCTTTCCGCTGATCCAGGCGGCCGCGGATCTGGCGGGGGTCGACTACCACCAGCTCAACGACAAGGGCAAGACGTCGTTGAAGGTGATCGGTGACCACAGCCGTGCTGTGACGCAGCTGATCTGCGATGGCGTCACCGCCAGCAACCTGGGCCGCGGCTACATCCTGCGGCGGCTGCTGCGCCGGGTGGTGCGCCATGGCCGCCTTCTCGGCATCGACAAACCCTTTCTCGTCACCATGGGCGAGGCAGCGATCGCCCTGCTCAAGGGGGCTCACCCCAGCGTGATTGAGCGCCAGGAGGTGATCCTGGCCGAGCTCCAGCGGGAGGAAGCCCGCTTCCTCGAGACCCTCGAGCGCGGCGAGAAGTTGCTGGCGGAGGTGCTGGCCTCCAAGCCCACCCAGATCAGTGGTGCCCAGGCCTTTGAGCTGTACGACACCTACGGCTTCCCGCTTGAGCTCACCCAGGAGATCGCGGAGGAGCAGGGCCTGGCCGTCGACCTCGATGGGTTCGAGGCGGCGATGGAGGAACAGCGCCAGCGGGCCAAGGCGGCCGCGGTGAGCATTGATCTCACGCTGCAGGATGCGATCGATCAAGTGGTGGTGGATCAGGCGGCCACCTGTTTCCAGGGGTATGAAGCCCTCGACCAGGCCTCCTGCGTGCAGGCTCTGGTGGTGAACGGCGAACCAGCCACCACCGCCAAGGCGGGTGATGCGGTTCAAGTGGTGCTAGACACCACGCCGTTTTACGGAGAAGGCGGCGGTCAGGTGGGGGATCGCGGGGTGCTTGCGGGCAGTGATTTGATCGTTCGGATTGCGTCGGTGAGCCGCAGCCGCGATGTCTTCGTCCATGCCGGCCGGGTGGAACGCGGCGAGCTCGCCTTGGGCGACACCGTGAAGGCTCAGGTGGACCGTGCCTGCCGGCGTCGGGCCCAGGCGAATCACACGGCTACCCACCTGCTGCAGGCAGCGCTCAAGCAGGTGGTGGATCCAGGCATCGGCCAGGCCGGATCACTGGTGGATTTCGATCGCCTGCGCTTCGACTTCCACTGCCCCACGGCGGTGACGGCGGATCAGTTGCAGCAGGTTGAAACCATGATCAACGGCTGGATCAACGAGGCCCATGCGCTGCAGGTGCAGGAGATGGCGATCGACCAGGCCAAGGCGGCTGGTGCCGTGGCGATGTTCGGCGAGAAGTACGCCGATGTGGTGCGTGTGGTCGACGTGCCCGGTGTGTCGATGGAGCTCTGCGGCGGTACCCACGTGGCCAACACTGCTGAGATCGGCCTGTTCAAGATCGTGGCGGAAAGTGGCGTTGCCGCCGGTATCCGCCGGATTGAAGCCGTTGCCGGCCCCGCCGTGCTCGCCTATCTCAACGAGCGCGATGCAGTGGTGAAGCAGCTGGGGGATCGCTTCAAGGCTCAGCCGGCCGAGATCGTGGATCGTGTGGCGTCCCTTCAGGAGGAGCTCAAGGCCACCGGCAAGGCGCTTGCGGCGGCTCAGGCGGAACTGGCGGTGGCGAAGGCCGGCGCTCTGGCCGCTAAGGCCGAGGCCGTGGGCGACTTCCAACTGCTGGTGGAACGCCTTGACGGCGTGGATGGCGCTGGTTTGCAGGGTGCGGCCCAGAGCCTGGCGGATCAGCTGGGGGATGGTGCGGCCGTGGTGATCGGCGGTCTGCCGGCTCCTGGCGACATGGGCAAGGTGATCCTGGTGGCGGCCTTCGGCAAGCAGGTGATTGCTGCCAAGCTCCAGGCCGGCAAGTTCATCGGTGGCATTGCCAAACAGTGCGGCGGTGGCGGCGGTGGACGTCCGAACCTGGCCCAGGCCGGGGGACGCGATGGTGCTGCCCTCCCTGCTGCTCTTGAGTCCGCTCGCTCCGAGCTGGCGGCAGCGTTGGCTCAGTCTTGAAGGTACGTGGTCTGTCGCAGGCTGCTTTCGAGGTGATCCAGCAGCCGGCGTGACTCGTCGATGCGCAGCTGGCCGTTGTTAATCGCCACTTCCGCCGCCACCCGCAAGCGCTCCAGCAAGGCACGGGGGTCGTGCTCCATGGCTTCCAGCACATCGGCATTGGTGTCACCACGTACGACGTGGTCAATGCGATAGCTACCGCCGGGGCTGAGGCGAATATGCACGGCGTTGGTTGTGCCGAACAGGTTGTGCAGATTGCCCATCACCTCTTGGTAAGCCCCGCTGAGGAACAGGCCGATCAGATAGGGGTTGCCGCCGTCGAGCTCGTGCAGCTCCAGCAACTGTTTGGGTTGCCCATCTCCGATGAAGCGATCCAGGCGTCCATCTGAATCGCAGGTGAGGTCGGCGAGGTTGGCCAGTCGGGTCGGCCGTTGATCCAGCTTCTGGATGGGCACCACCGGAAACAGTTGATCAATGGCCCAGGTGTCGGGAGCTGAGCGAAAGATCGACAAGTTGGCGTAATAGGTCCCAGCCAGCGCCTTGCTCAGGGCTGCGAGCTCCTCCGGGATGGCTTGATCCTTGGGCAGTCGTTGGGCGATGGAATCCGCACAGGCCCATGTCAGTTGTTCGGCCGTGGCGCGGTCGGGGAGACCCATATACCCGAGCCGGAATGCGGCAAGCGCATCCTGCTTGAACTTAAGGGCATCATTCCAGGCTTCTTGCAGTCGCACCAACTGCGCATCCGCCGTCGCCGATAACTCCTGAATGGTGGCGAGGGTGTCCCGCAGGTTGCGAACGGTGAGTGGTTCGTCTCCACTTGCGTTGGGAATCGATGCGGGGAGTGCGCTGCTGCCAAGAATGTCGAACACCAGCAGGGAGAAATGGCTGGCAATGGCGCGGCCGCTTTCGCTCACCAGCGTGGGCACTGCAACACCATTGGGTTCGCAGCATTCCCGCACCGTGGCCACAACGTCGTTGGCGTAGTTCTGCAGCGAGTAGTTTGTGGAGGCCGACGATGCGGTGCGGCTGCCGTCGTAGTCGATGCCGAGTCCACCACCCACATCCAGGAAACCCATCGGGGCCCCCAGTCGGTTGAGTTCTACATAGATCTGCCCCGCCTCTTGGAGAGCGTCTTTGAGCACGGCAATGTCGTTGATTTGGCTGCCGATGTGGAAGTGCAGCAGGCGCAGATCTTGAAGCAGGTTGTTGTCCCGCAGCCGCTCCACCGTTGCCAGCAACTCAGGAATGGAGAGGCCGAATTTGGCCTTGTCGCCAACGGAACTACCCCAACGCCCTGTGCTGCGGCTGGAGAGCTTGGCCCGCACGCCGATGTAGGGCGCTGCTCCCAGGCTCCTGCTGGCTTCAATAATCCGGTCGACTTCGTCCGGCTGTTCGATCACTACCACCGGTTGGCGTCCCAGGCGTCGCGCCAGGATTGCGGTCTCGATGTAGAGCCGATCCTTGTAGCCGTTGCAGATCAGCAGGGCCTCGGGGTCGTCCAGCAGCGAGAGCGCGATCAGCAGCTCTGCTTTGCTGCCCGCCTCAAGCCCGAAGTTCCAGCGCTTGCCGCAGCTCACCAACTCTTCCACGACGTGGCGTTGTTGGTTGCACTTCACTGGAAAGACGCCTTGATACCGGCCGGGGTAGCTGTATTGCGCGATAGCGCGTTCAAAGGCGGCGTGGAGCCGCTCCAGGCGGTCTTCGAGGATGTCGTCGAAGCGAATCAGCAGCGGCAGAGCCAGGTTGCGGCTTTTCAGCTCCGACACCAGATCCACCAGATCGAGGCTGCCGCCGCGATCCCCTTGGGGTTGAACGCTGATGTGTCCTCGCCCATTGATGGAGAAGTACGGATCGCCCCAGCGGTCAAGGCCATACAGCGCGGCACTGTCTTGAATCGACCAGTGTTCGCTGTCTGACACCTGCGTCTGGATGAAGTGGATGACTGGAATCTAGGGACATTCCCTGCGTTGCCCAAGGCCTGTGCTTGCCAAGCGGGGTGGCCAGCACTGACGATGGCGGCGCTTTTATTCACACCAAATCCATGGCCGAACGCACGTTCATCGCCATCAAGCCCGACGGCGTCCAGCGCGGTCTGGTGGGCGAGATCCTCGGCCGCTTTGAGCGCAAGGGATTCAAGCTGGTCGGTTTAAAGCAGATCACCCCCAGCCGCGCCCTGGCAGAGCAGCACTACGGCGTCCACAAGGAGCGTCCCTTCTTTGCCGGTCTGGTCGACTTCATTACCTCTGGCCCCGTGGTTGCCATGGTGTGGGAAGGCGATGGCGTCATTGCCAGCGCCCGCAAACTGATCGGTGCCACCAAGCCCCTCGAAGCCGAGCCCGGCACCATTCGTGGCGATCTGGCCGTCAACATCGGTCGCAACGTCATCCACGGTTCCGATGCTGCTGAAACCGCTGCCTTCGAGATCGGCCTCTGGTTTGAAGCCTCCGAGCTGAACGACTGGTCTCCTTCTGATCAGGAGTGGCGCGTCGAAGGCTGATTGCTCAGTTTTCGATCAGTTTTCAAATCGGTTCCAGCGGAAAGCCTCTAACAACGCCTCTTCGGCTGCGTCGGGGGCCTTTTTCATGACGGCGTCGGCCGTGAGCTCAGCCGTGATGGCAGCGAGGAGAACGCCATTGCGGTGGTGCCCGCAGGCCAGCCACAGGCCTGGCAGCGGGCCAGGGCCGAGCAGAGGGCCTTCGTCGGGTGTGCAGGGCCGGAACCCCCACCAACGCTCCATCGGGGGCCAGTTGGCCGCAATTGGCAGCAGGCTAGCGATGCCCGTTTGCAGTTGTTTTTGGCCATCGGGCGTGAGGCCTTCAGCAAATCCGGCGTCCTGTTCGCTGGTGGCCCCAACCACGATCAATCCGTCTTCGCGTGGAACCAAATAGGTGCCGGGGCCGAAGATCACTCGCTTGAGCGCCTCCCGCGGCCCTTGTAGGGAGAGCATCTGGCCTTTCACCGGGAACAC
The DNA here is from genome assembly GCF_020514235.1 of Synechococcus sp. MU1617. Taxonomy (NCBI): domain Bacteria; kingdom Bacillati; phylum Cyanobacteriota; class Cyanophyceae; order Synechococcales; family Synechococcaceae; genus Synechococcus; species Synechococcus sp. MU1617. The sequence goes on along the minus strand of NZ_VTLB01000002.1, from coordinate 117,657 downwards.
GGGCAGTTGCGGCACCAGCTGTTGGCTCCAGGCGCCGCTGCAGAGCACCGCCTGCCGGCAGCTCAGTTGCTGCTGTTCCCCTTCGACGCTGCGCAGATGGATGCCGCTGAGCTGTCCAGCGGCATCTCTTTCCAGATCAAGCACCTCGGCCCCTTCCATGAAATGCACGCCCAGGGACACGCAGGCGCGCTCCAGGGCCCGCATCAATTGCCTTCGGTTGTCGATCTGGCCGTCCTGCTCGAACAGCAACCCGGTGCTCCACTCCGGCCCCAATCCTGGGATTTCCCGCTCCAGGCCCTTGCGGTCCAAGGTTTGTCCGAAGCTGGCGGTGGGGTAAGCGTCCCGCTCGGTTGCTGTCCGGAACGGCACCACGATGCCGCTGGTGCGCAGGCCGCAGCCCAAGCCGCTGTCCCCCTCGATCTGTGCCACCCAGCGGGGGATCCGCTCGAGGCTGGCTTGGCCCAGTTCCAATAGCTCGCCGCTCAATCCTTCGGCATGGGGCGCCAGCATGCCGGCAGCCACAAAGCCGGCAGCTTCACTGCGGCGGCGGCTGATCACGGACACGCTCTGCCCGCGACGGGCCAGCTGATGAGCAACGGCTAAGCCCATCAATCCCCCACCCAAAACGCAGACGGCTGAGGCAGAGGCGGCAGTCATGCGCGAGAAAGGCCCTTGCTTGTCATGCTGTCAGGAGAGGGCTTCATCCTGATTCCATAGGATCCCGGAATCTGCTTCACATCAAGGGCGCATGGCCGACGCAGCAACCCAACCGGCCTGGGAGGCCGTGATCGGTCTCGAGACCCACGTGCAGCTGGGAACTGACAGCAAAATTTTCACGGCGGCGTCGACCACCTTTGGCGATGACCCCAACACCCACATCGACCCGGTGGTGTGCGGTCTGCCCGGCACGTTGCCGGTGCTGAATCAGAAGGTGCTCGAGTACGCGGTGAAGGCTGCGATGGCCCTCAACCTCAACATCGCCGAACACAGCAAGTTCGACCGGAAGCAGTACTTCTATCCCGACCTCCCGAAGAACTACCAGATCTCCCAGTACGACGAGCCGATCGCTGAGGAAGGCTGGATCGAGGTGGAGGTCGCTGAAAAAGGAAAGGACACTTACCTGAAGACGATCGGCATCGAGCGTCTGCACATGGAGGAGGACGCCGGCAAGTTGGTGCATGCCGGTAGCGACCGTCTGGCGGGATCCACCCATTCCTTGGTGGATTACAACCGCGCTGGTGTGGCCCTGGCCGAGATCGTCAGCAAGCCGGATTTGCGCACCGGTCGCGAGGCTGCGGAATACGCCTCGGAGATCCGCCGGATCATGCGTTACCTGGGTGTGAGCGACGGCAATATGCAGGAGGGATCCTTGCGTTGCGACGTCAACATCTCCGTGCGTCGGGGGCCGGATGCGCCCTTCGGGACGAAGGTGGAAATTAAGAACATGAACTCGTTTTCGGCCATCCAAAAGGCCTGCGAGTACGAGATCAAGCGTCAGATCAAGGCCTACGAAACCGGTGAGCCGATCGTTCAGGAGACCCGCCTTTGGGACGAGGGAAAGCAGCTCACCAAGAGCATGCGCAGCAAGGAAGGGGCCAGCGATTACCGCTACTTCCCGGATCCCGACCTGGGCCCGATTGAGGTGAGTGCGGATCAGCGGGAGTCCTGGCGCGCTGAGCTGCCCGAGCTGCCGGCCGTCAAACGCCATCGCTACGCCGATGATCTGGGCCTCTCCCAGTACGACGCGCGGGTGCTCACCGATGAGCGTCCGATGGCCGACTACTTCGAGGCCGTTGTGGGCGCTGGTGCTGACGCCAAGCTTGCGGCGAACTGGATCACCGGAGACATTGCTGCCCACGTGAACAGCAACCGGCTCAGCTTTGCCGAACTGCCCTTCCGGCCTGAGCAGTTGGCCGAGATGGTGCAACTGATTGATGGGGGCAAGATCAGCGGCAAGATCGCCAAGGAGATCCTGCCTGAGCTGCTGGAGAAAGGCGGCTCACCCAAAGCGATCGTCGACGAGCGCGGCCTCGGCATGATCAGCGATCCGGCGGCCATTGAGGCGATCGTCGATGAGCTGTTGGGAGCCCATCCCGATGAGGTGGAAGCCTTCCGTGGTGGTAAGACCAAGCTGCAGGGCTTCTTTGTCGGACAGTTGATGAAGAAGACCGGTGGTAAAGCTGATCCCAAACTCGCCAACCAGATTCTGAGCAAGAAACTCAAGGGTTGATGAGCGGAGCAGCAGCCATTCCCGACGCCTGGAAGGAGTGGCTGCTGCAGAACCGCGATCGAGGCTGTGATTCGGAGGGGCTGATTCAGCGGGCCCTCGATCAGGGGTTTTCGCGAGAGGCGATTGCGGCCGTTCTCCAGTCGTCCAACCCGGATTGGCTCGCTTGGTTTGAGTCACCCCTCACCCGAAAGGAGCACCGGCCCCGTGCCTGGCGGCTCGATACCTCACTCGCCCAGTTGTATGAGTTGCCGGCCCTGCTCAGCCACGAGGAATGCGGGCAAGTGATCGACGCCATCAATGCGTCACTGCAGCCGTCGACGGTGACCCGCGGCAGCAGTGACTACCGCACCAGCCGCACCTGCCATCTGCGTCAGAACCATCCCCAGCTGGCGGCGACCCTTGATCAGCGCTTTGCGGCCTTATTCGGTGTTGATCCGCGCCTCTCGGAACCGATTCAGGGGCAGCGCTACGACCCCGGCGAGTACTTCAAGGAACACACGGACTGGTTTTCGCCGGGCACAGAGGAATACGCCACCCATACCGACAGCGGCGGGCAACGCACCTGGACGGTGATGGTTTATCTCAACGCTGTTGAGCGGGGGGGAGAGACGCTGTTCCGCCGCCTGGAGCGTTCGTTCACGCCTGTGCCTGGGATGGCGTTGGCCTGGAACAACCTCCAGGCCGATGGCACCCCCAACCCCTTCACGCTGCATGAGGCCTTGCCGGTGGAGGTGGGCCACAAATGGGTGATCACCAAGTGGTTCCGTGCCGACTTCGGGCGTAACGGCTAACCGGGTTTTGCTTTCGCTGTTGCGTTGAGCAGACCCACCGCCTGGGCTCGCCAAGCGCCAGGTTGCTCTCGATTGGAAATCACGTGGTCCGCCAAGCCGCGTTTCCGGCTCAGGGGCCACTGGGCGTTGATGCGGGCTTGAGCAGCTTCAGCACTCAGCCCGTCCCGTGTGATCAAGCGCTCGAGTTGTTGGGATTCATCGCAGTCGACCACCCAGATTTCACTGCAGAGCGACTCCAAACCCGCTTCGAACAACAGCGGAATCATCAGCACAACGGTTGGTGCCTCGGTATGGAGGCTGAGTGCTTGGTCGAAGCGCTCCCGAACGAGCGGGTGAATCAGTTGCTCGAGCCACTGACGCTCAGCGGAGTCTTGGAACACGATCCGACCCAGCGCAGCTCGGTCGACGGCCGCGCCTCCCTCGGCCTGGACCGTGGAGCCATACCGCTGCAGCACGGTGTGGGTGGCCTGGCGCCCAGGCGCGAGAGCCTCTCGGGCGAATTGATCCGCATCCAACACCGGAAGACCTTGTTGCGCCAACCAACGCCCCACGCTGCTCTTGCCGCTTGCAATTCCGCCCGTGAGCCCGATGCGTCGTTGCGAGAAAAGCTCGCCAGGCGCCATGGTGTCGGAGCAGGATGCATCCAGTGTCTCGCGGCGGATCTGCGGTGGCGATGGCTTCTTCTTGGCAACCGATCCAGGGTGGTGTGACGGCGCCGAATGGATTCCAGGCTGCGGGCATCGTTGCTGGCCTGAAGCCTTCGGGTAAGCCTGATCTGGCGCTGGTGTTGGCACCGGAGGCGGCTATTTGTGCGGGCACCTTCACCACCTCAGTGGTGCGGGCGGCCTGTGTTGATCTCTGCCGTGATCGTCTCGTCAGCCATGGCGGCCAGGCCCGTGCTGTGTTGATCAATTCCGGTCAGGCCAATGCCTGCACCGGGGATCGCGGTTTGGTTGATAGTCAGCGCGCGACCCAGGTGCTTGCGGATCAGCTCGGCGTTGATGCGGAGTCGGTGTTGATCTGCTCCACAGGCGTGATTGGTGTGCCGATTCCGATGACGACCCTCTTGGCTGGCTTGGCTCCTTTGGTTGAAGCCCTGGATGACGCGGGTGGTGATGCCGCTGCCAACGCCATCCTCACCACCGATTTGGTGGACAAGCAGGTGGCACTTGAACTGGAGCTGGAGGGGCGCCGGGTGCGCATCGGAGGGATGGCCAAAGGCTCGGGAATGATTCATCCCGACATGGCCACGATGCTCGGATTCTTCAGTTGCGATGCTGGCGTTGACGCCGTCGCCTGGCAGGGGATGGTGCAGCGCGCGGTGCAGCGTTCCTTCAACGCCATCACCGTCGATGGAGACACCAGCACCAACGACACCGTGCTGGCCTTCGCGGCAGGCCTACCGCTGGCCCAAGAGCACTATGCCGTTCTCGAACAGGGCCTCACTCAGGCGATGCAGCAGCTCGCCCAGGCCATTGCCCGGGATGGTGAAGGGGCGACCTGTCTGATCGAGGTGCAGGTGGAGGGTGCTGTTGACGAGGCCGCGGCGTTGCAGGTGGCGCGCACGGTTTGTGGCTCTTCCTTGGTGAAGACCGCAGTTCATGGCCGTGATCCGAACTGGGGGCGGATCGTGGCGGCAGCAGGTCGCTCCGGCGTGTCTTTCGAGCCGGATGCCGTTGCTCTTTGGATTGGTCCTCATCAACTGATGGCGGCCGGTCAACCCGTGGCCTTTGATCGCGCTGCAGCCAGCGACGCCTTGCGGCAAGACCACGTCCCGATTCGCCTCCGCCTTGGGCATGGCTCCGGAAGTGGTCAGGCCTGGGGATGTGACCTTTCGGATCAATACGTGCGGATTAACGCCGACTACACCACTTGAAGCTTCTGTTCTGGATTCCTGTCACAATCCGAGTCTCCGTCAGACCCACCCGTGGACAAGGCCAGTTCCCCTGACGCTCCCGTTGAGATCCAGTCCCGTTTCTGGGTTGGCCCTTTGGTGGCTGGTTGTTGTTTCGCCCTCGGTTACGGCATCACCGAGCGGGTGCTGACGCTGCAGACCAATGCTGAAGACCCTGTCTCTGAGGCTTTCACACCGCTTGCGTTTCCAGGGGATTCCCTGCAGGAGATTCGGGCCCGGTTCAGCGACGAGGATGCAGCGCTGCAAGTGGATGTCACAGCCCTAGAGGCCGCTGAGGCCGCGAGCCGACCGGCCAAACCAGTGGTCAAGGAAACGATCAAACCCGATCTGGCTCTGCAGACGCCCGAACCTCCGGTGTGGACGGCCCCAGCCTGGTCGGATCCCCAAACCATCGCCCCCGAGCTTGATGACAGCAACGCCGATTCCCTGGTGATTCCAGAGGAGTCCATCGAGGTGATGCCTGCTGTGGTTGTCCCTGATGGTGATTCACCGGTGTTGGTGGCTGAGCCGGAACCTGCGGTGCTGCCTCCTGGTGCTGAAGCCTTTTTTGAAACCATCGAGCCCGTGATCCCGCCTCAGCCCTGATCTCCGATTGGATCTGCCACAGTTGAAGCTGTCTGCAATCGGTCCATGGGCTCGTCGGAGGCCTTGATTCGCGCCACGGTGAATCGCATCAGTGCGCGCCTTGGCCACGGCTTTGCAGACGCGGCAGCGGAGTTGGCGGTATTGGCGCAAGACGCCCCGGAACGGCTGCGCCAGGAATGGGATCTGTTTCAGGACGAGGTGCGTGCCGAAGCGGAACGGATTGAACGGGGTGATCAGGTCACAGTCAGCACGGATGGGGCGTCCTCATCGGAACCGTCGGAGAACCCACAAGCGGTGATTGATCGTCTCCGGGCCACGGTGGCTGATCTGAGCCAAGCGATCGAGGCACGCCCCTGATGCTTGGACTGCTGCGCGCGCTCAGGATCTGGTGCGCTGTCCTGACGCTCCTGCTGCTGCTTTGGTGGGATGGTCAGTCCTGGACCTATCGCGGTGGTGTCACCGCCGAGCGGCGAGCTCGCCGTCAGCAACAGCGAGCTCGCTGGTTGACAGCTGAGCTGCTGTCTTTGGGTTCCGCCTTCATCAAGCTGGGGCAACTGCTCTCCGCTCGTCCAGACATCCTCCCTGCGGGTTGGGTGGCCGAACTGGCAGCGCTGCAGGACAGCGTTCCGGCGGTCAGTTTTGATCAGGTGCAGACCGTGCTCGAGCGAGAGCTTGGTCAGCGCTGTGCCGAGGTGATCGACCTCGACCCCGAACCCCTTGGCGCTGCCTCGCTGGCCCAGGTGCATCGCGCCAGCCTGCGCAGTGGCCGACAGGTGGTGCTCAAGGTGCAGCGGCCTGGGCTCGATCGCCTGTTTCGCCTTGATCTTGAGGTGATGCAGCAGGTGGCGGCTGTGCTGCAACGCAATCCCAGTTGGGGGCGTGGTCGCGATTGGCCGGCGATGGCACGGGAATGCCGACGTGTGTTGCTGCGTGAGCTCGATTTCCGCGTCGAGGCCCAATATGCAGCGCGTTTCCGTCAGCAATTTCTGGATGACGAACGGATCAGGATCCCCGGTGTGATCTGGGAGTTGAGTACGCGCCGTGTGCTCTGTCTCGACTACCTACCAGGCATCAAGGTCAACGACCGTGAGGCATTGATCGAAGCCGGTATTGATCCGGCCGCGGTGGCTGAGGTGGGTGCCGCCAGTTATCTCAAGCAGTTGGTGCGGTTTGGCTTCTTCCATGCCGACCCCCATCCCGGCAACCTCGCCGTGGCGAGTGATGGAGCGCTCATCTACTACGACTTCGGGATGATGGGCCTGTTGTCAGACGGCTTGCGTCGACGTCTGGGAGCCATGGTCCGTGCTGCTGCTGCGAGGGATTCAGCGGCATTGGTGGAGGAGATGCAGGCGGCCGGGGTGATCTCCGGCGGCATTGATGTGGGTCCGGTGCGCCGTCTCGTGCGGCTGATGCTGCAGGAGGCCCTCACTCCACCGTTCACGGCCAACGCGATCGACAAACTTTCCGGCGATCTTTACGACCTGGTGTATGGCCAGCCCTTTCGGTTGCCGGTTGAACTGATCTTTGTGATGCGGGCGTTATCCACCTTCGAGGGTGTTGGCCGCAGCCTCGATCCCGCTTTTAGCTTGGTGGCGATCGCTAAGCCTTACCTCCTTCCACTCATGACCTCCAGCGGCTCCGGCAGCAACGATCTGTTCAACGAACTCGGCCGTCAAGTCGGGGCCCTCAGCAGCCGGGCTGCGGCCTTCCCGCGACGCCTGGACGAAAGCCTGGAACGTCTGGAGCAGGGGGATCTTCAGCTTCAAGTACGGCTGGGTGAATCGGATCGACAGTTCCGCCGGATGGCGCTGGCCCAGCAATCGATTGGCCAATCTGTGTTGCTTGGATGCCTGGCTTTGGCCACAGCCATCGTTGGTGCCAGTGCACGCCCGCTCTGGTCAATTCTTCCGGCCGCTGCTGCCTTGCCGGTGGGTTTGGGCTGGTTCCGAATGCAGGTCAAGATCCGTCGTGATCAACGGTTGGAGCAGTTGCCCGGTTCCAACCGTTGAATTTTTCTTGGAGGCCGAAGATCAGGCCTTGCCGTGGGGACCTTGGCCAACAGCGCCGGCATACACGGCCTGGCTGCCCAGCTCGTCTTCGATGCGAAGCAGCTGGTTGTATTTGGCGACCCGCTCGCTGCGGCTGAGGGAGCCGGTCTTGATCTGTCCGGCGCGGGTGGCGACGGAGAGGTCGGCGATGGTGGTGTCTTCGGTTTCGCCACTGCGGTGGCTGATCACGCTGGTGTAGCCGGAGCGGCCCGCCAGGTCGATGGCCTGAAGGGTTTCGGTGAGCGAACCGATCTGGTTCACCTTGATCAGGATCGAGTTGGCCGTGGCGCTGTCGATGCCCTGCTGCAGACGCTTGGTGTTGGTGACGAACAGGTCGTCACCCACCAGCTGCACCTTGCCGCCGAGGCGTTCGGTCAGCAGCTTCCAGCCATCCCAGTCGTCTTCTGCCAGGCCGTCCTCGATCGAAACGATCGGGAATTTTTCCACCAATTGCTCGAGTTGGCCAACCATCTCGGCGCTGGTGTAGCTGCCGCCATCAAAGGCATAACGGCCGTTCTCGAAGAATTCGGTGCTGGCCACGTCCAGGGCCAGGGAGATCTGTTCGCCGGGCTTGTAGCCCGCTTTGCTGATCGCTTCCACCAGGATTTCGCCGGCTTCCACATTGCCCAGATCAGGCGCGAAGCCGCCTTCATCACCCACGGCGGTGCTCATGCCTTTGTCGCTGAGCAGTTTCTTGAGCGTGTGGAACACCTCGGTGCCCATCCGCAGTGCTTCGCGGAAGCTCGGGGCGCCGTGGGGGACCAGCATGAATTCCTGGAAGTCCAGGCTGTTGGCGGCATGGGCGCCACCGTTGATCACGTTCATCAACGGCACCGGCAGCAGGTTGGCCATCGGGCCGCCGAGATAGCGGTAGAGGGGGATCCCCAGCCCGTTGGCAGCAGCGCGGGCGGTGGCCATGCTCACCGCCAGGATCGCGTTGGCTCCCAGGTTGGATTTGTTATCGCTTCCATCCAGCTCCAGCATCGCGGCGTCCACGGCTGCTTGATCTAGGGCGGAAAGGCCACAGAGGGCTGGTGCGATCCGCTCCTCGATGTGATTCACGGCCTGCCCCACGCCCTTGCCCATATAGCGGTCGCCCCCATCACGCAGTTCGTGGGCTTCGTGGGCACCGGTGCTGGCACCACTGGGGACGATGGCCCGTCCCATGGCACCTCCTTCGAGCAGCACTTCGGCTTCCACCGTTGGGTTGCCGCGGGAATCGAGCACCTCTCGGGCCACGATTGTGTCGATGACGAGGTCGAGGGAATCGATCACGTTGGGACGCACGCTTAACCCGGGGATCTTATGAGTCGCCCCTCTCTCCCCTGTTGTGACGGGTCATACCTGGCCAGAATGACGTCAGGTTCAATCTGCACGACGCTCACCCATGCGGATGCTTCACACCATGCTCCGGGTCGCTGATCTGGAGCGGTCTCTGGGCTTCTACACCGAGGTCCTGGGCATGCAGCTTCTGCGTCGAAAGGACTACCCCAGCGGCCGCTTCACCCTGGCTTTTGTTGGCTATGGGTCGGAGAAAGACCACACGGTTCTGGAACTCACCCACAACTGGGACACCGACAGCTACACCCTGGGTGATGCCTATGGGCACATCGCGCTGGGGGTGGAAGACATCCACAGCACCTGCGCCGGCATTGCCGACAAGGGTGGTCGTGTGGTGCGGGAGCCTGGTCCGATGAAGCACGGCACCACCGTCATCGCCTTTGTTGAGGATCCGGATGGCTACAAGGTGGAATTGATCGAGATGTCCTCCAAAGCTCACGCCTGAAGAACCGGATGACTTCATCGCCAGCGTTGAACGGCAGCCTCACCCATGAGCCGGATCGCTTTAGCGAAGCGGCTTGGGATCTGCTGCTGAGTGGTCAGGACGTCGCCCGTCGCTGGCGCCATGAGCAGTTGGACGTGGAGCACCTGATCCAGGTGCTGTTCACCGACCCCTCCTGCCGCCGCCTGGTGGAGCGCTTGCCCCTCCCCATCGATGCGCTCTTGGATCGCTTGGAGGATGTGCTGGCCGATCAGCCCTCTGGGCAAGGCGATGAGCTCTTCATCGGTGACGACCTGGAACAGCTGCTCGATTCGGCTGATGCCATCCGTCGGCGCTGGAATGGCGACGTCATCGATCTGCCGGAAGTGCTGATGGCCATCGGTGCGGATCAGCGGATCGGTGCTGATCTATTTGCCGGCTTTGGTCTGTCCGCGGATGCCCTGGAGCAACTGATCCGACGGGGCATGGATGATCCGGTTCCTGGAGTTCCCCTTCCACCCCAGCAGCGGCCGATGCCGCGGTCTCAGCCAGAGGTTCCGCAAGCAGCGCCCCGCCGTGAACGGGTGGCGCGAGTTTCGTCGTCCTCCCGTGAGGTGCGCGGGCCAGAGCCAGTCGCCCCCCAGCCGCCTGCCCCTGAGGCCTCTTTGGAGGAGCTACCCACGGCCCTGGAGTCCTACGGGCGGGATCTCACCGAAGAGGCGGAAGCAGGCAGCCTGGATCCGGGGATCGGTCGTGATTCTGAAATTCGCAACTTGATCAAAGTGCTCTCACGCCGGAGCAAGAACAATCCGGTGCTCATCGGTGAACCCGGTGTTGGCAAAACAGCGATTGCGGAGCTCCTGGCGCAGCGGATCGTGGCGGGTGAAGTGCCGGAGTCGCTGCAGGGTCTGCGTCTGGTATCGCTGGATCTCGGGGCTTTGATCGCCGGTGCCAAGTTCCGAGGTCAGTTCGAGGAACGCCTGCGCTCGGTGCTCGAGGAGGTGAGTGGTTCCGATTCCGGTGTGGTCTTGTTCATCGATGAGCTGCATACCGTTGTCGGTAGTGATCGCAGTAGCACCGATGCCGGCAGCCTGTTGAAGCCAGCCCTCGCCCGTGGGGATCTGCGCTGTATCGGTGCCACCACGCCGGAGGATTACAGGCTCACGGTGGAAAAGGATCCGGCCCTCAACCGTCGCTTCCAGCAGGTGGTGATCCGGGAGCCGGATCTGGAGTTGAGCCTCGAAATTTTGCGCGGATTGAAGGAGCGCTACGAGCTGCACCACGGCGTCACGATTACCGATGAGGCCATTCAGACCGCTAACCGTCTCGCCGACCGCTACATCAGCGATCGCTGCCTGCCGGACAAAGCCATTGATCTGATCGATGAGGCGGCGGCACAACTGAAGATGGAGGTCACCTCCAAGCCGCAGGTGGTGGAGGAGGCCGAGGCAGATCTCCGCCGCGTTGAACTGGCCCTGCTTGCTGCTGAGCAGGCCCCTGAAGCGGAACGGATTCAGCTCCAGCGCAACCGGCTTGAAGTGTCCACACGACTGGATGATCTGCGGCGGCGCTGGCAGGAGGAGCGCGGTCAGCTGGAGGAACTCGGCCAGCTGCTCCAGCAGGACGAAGACCTGCGTCATGCCATTGCTGAGGCTGAGCGGGATGGTGACCTCGAGGAAGCGGCCCGCCTCCAATACGACCAGCTGCACCGCTTGCAGCAGCGCCGGGATGAACTGGAGGCGTCCCAGGCGGAGGCACAGTCCGCCGGAACTGCTCTGTTGCGCGAGCAGGTGGAGGCCGGTGACATCGCGGATCTGGTGGCCCGCTGGACCGGGATCCCCGTGCAGCGGCTGTTGGCGGGCGAGCGGCGCAAACTCCTGGACCTCGACGCCCAGCTCGCTCAACGGGTGATTGGTCAGGGTGAGGCGGTGACGGCTGTTGCTGCTGCTATCCGCCGGGCCCGGGCCGGCATGAAGGATCCCCGTCGTCCGGTGGGCTCCTTCCTGTTTCTCGGGCCGACCGGCGTCGGCAAGACCGAGCTGGCGAAGGCGTTGGCGGGTTCGCTGTTTGATGAAGAGGAGGCCCTGGTTCGCCTCGACATGAGCGAGTTCATGGAGCGGAATGCCGTGGCTCGGCTGATCGGTGCTCCCCCTGGCTATGTCGGCTACGAAGAGGGGGGGCAGCTCACTGAGGCCGTGCGCCGCCGCCCTTATGCGGTGCTGCTTCTCGATGAAGTGGAGAAGGCTCATCCCGATGTGTTCAACCTGCTGCTGCAGGTGCTGGATGACGGCCGGCTCACTGATTCCCAGGGCCGCACCGTCGATTTCCGCCACACCGTGATTGTGATGACCAGCAATCTGGCCAGCCCGGCGATCCTTGAACATGCCCGCTCGGGATCCACGGATGAGTTAGGCCTTCAACAGCAGGTGGATGTAGCGCTCTCCAGTCAGTTCAGGCCTGAATTCCTCAATCGGATTGATGAGGTGATTCGGTTCCGTCCCTTGGAGGTCTCCGATCTGGTGCGGATTGTTCAGCTGCAACTGAAGGATCTCGCTGCCCTGTTGGCCGAGCAGGGCCTGGCGCTGCTCGTGGATGAGGCTGTCGCTGAGGCCATGGCCCGTCAGGGCCATGAACCGGAGTACGGGGCGAGGCCCCTGCGTCGGGTGTTGCGGCGCCAGCTGGAAAATCCGCTCTCCACACTGCTGCTTGAGGAGCGCTTTGTCGGAGCTAGTGGCGTGACGGTGCGGCTGGGGGAGGCCGGCACGGATGCTCTGGTGTTCGATCCGGTGGGGGTTTGAGGGCATCCGGTAAGGTGTCTGTTTGGCGAAGTGCCTTGCGGCACCGTTGTCAACTTCCGGTCCCTTCCCCGTGACCAGCCCCATCTCTGAGGACACCACCACTTCTGACGGCTCCAAGGCCGCTGCCGATTCCACCAAATCCGGTGGTTTTCTGGCGGACACGGTTGATGAGCTGAAGCTCGTGGTTTGGCCCAGCCGCCAGCAACTGTTCAGCGAATCCATCGCTGTGATCCTGATGGTCAGCCTTTCGGCTGCCACCATCGCGGCTGTCAGTCGCTTCTTTGGGTGGGCTTCGTCCCAGGTGTTCCGCTGACTCGATATCACCTTTCTCGCCGTGCCCGAAGACCTGACCACACCGGACGCCCCTGAGGTGCTTGATCTGCCAGCCCCGAATGAGGGGGAAGATGGCACCTTGCCAGTGGAGGCTGTTGCTAACACGGCCATCGCCCGTTGGTACGCCGTTCAGGTGGCTTCCAGCTGCGAGAAGAAGGTCAAGGCCACTCTTGAGCAGCGAGCCGTCACCCTTGGGGTGAGCAACCGAATTCTTGAAATCGAGATTCCCCAGACGCCTGCCGTCAAGCTGAAGAAGGACGGTACCCGTCAGTCCACCGAGGAGAAGGTGTTCCCCGGTTATGTGCTGGTCCGGATGGTGCTGGATGAGGACACGATGATGGCGGTGCGAAGCACCCCGAACGTGATCAATTTCGTCGGTGCTGAAGACCGGCGTGCCACCGGTAAGGCTCGTGGTCACATCAAGCCTCGTCCCCTCAGTCGCTCTGAGGTGGATCGCATCTTCAAGCGCGCTGCCGAGAAGAAGACTGTCGTCAAGGTGGATCTCACCGAAGGCGATCAGATCCTGGTGACCGCTGGTCCGTTCAAGGACTTCCAGGGCGAGGTGATCGAGGTGTCCGGCGAGCGCAACAAGCTCAAGGCCCTGCTCTCCATCTTTGGTCGAGAGACCCCGGTGGAACTGGAGTTCTCTCAGATCAGCAAACAAAACTGACCTGGCGGCGGCCGTCTCCCTGCGGAGGGCGGCCTTGGGAGTGGGCAACCATTCCGCCGCACCCGACCCGAGGGTCTGGTGATCCGCAGCTGTCCAAACCCCCCAGCCGATGGCCAAGAAAGTCGTAGCTGTGATCAAGCTGGCCCTAGATGCCGGCAAAGCCAACCCCGCGCCGCCGGTGGGCCCTGCCCTCGGTCAGCACGGTGTGAACATCATGATGTTCTGCAAGGAGTACAACGCTCGGACGCAGGACAAAGCCGGTTATGTGATTCCGGTGGAGATCTCGGTCTTTGAAGACCGCAGCTTCACCTTCATTACCAAGACGCCTCCGGCGTCGGTGCTGATCACCAAGGCCGCGAAGATCCAAAAGGGATCCGGTGAGTCCTCCAAGGGCAGTGTTGGATCGATTACTCGTGCTCAGCTCGAGGAAATCGCCAAGACCAAGCTCCCCGACCTCAACTGCACCAGCGTTGAGTCCGCCATGCGGATCATCGAAGGTACCGCCCGCAACATGGGCGTTTCCGTCAGCGACTGACCTCGCTGCATCGCTTCTCCAACCCATTCGGGGGAGGCATCACTGATGTCGTCTGAACCCCACCACTGAACATGCCCAAAATCTCCAAGCGCCTGGCCAGCATGGCCGGCAAGATCGAGGACCGTGCCTACGCACCCCTCGAGGCGATTGCCCTGGTCAAGGACAACGCCAACGCGAAATTCGACGAGACGATGGAGGCCCATGTGCGCCTCGGCATCGATCCGAAGTACACCGACCAGCAGCTGCGCACCACCGTGGCTCTGCCCAATGGCACCGGTCAGACCGTGCGCATCGCCGTGGTCACCCGCGGTGAGAAGGTTGCTGAAGCCAAAGCAGCCGGTGCTGAACTCGCCGGTGAAGAAGATCTGGTGGAAAGCATCAGCAAGGGCGAAATGGATTTCGACCTGTTGATCGCCACCCCCGACATGATGCCCAAGGTGGCCAAGCTGGGTCGGGTCCTTGGTCCCCGTGGCTTGATGCCCAACCCCAAGGCAGGCACCGTCACGACGGACATTGAGGCCGCGATCAAGGAATTCAAGGCCGGCAAACTGGAATTCCGTGCCGACCGCACCGGCATTGTCCACGTCCGTTTCGGCAAGGCCAGCTTCAGCGCCGATGCCCTGCTGCAGAACCTCAAGACCCTGCAGGAGACCATCGACCGCAACAAGCCCAGCGGTGCCAAAGGCCGTTACTGGAAGTCCCTGTATGTGACCTCCACCATGGGTCCTTCCGTTGAAGTCGATTTCTCTGCTCTGCAGGACATCGAGCAGGGGAGCTGATCAGGCTCTCCTCTACACTTAACGATTGGCGTAAGCCAAATCGGGCACGCGCCCGGCCAGAGACAGCAGGACGTCCCTGGGCATGACTCCAGTCATTCCCGTCGATGTAATCCCTGCCGAGGCAGACGCGACACGGTTTTGTCCCATTCGGGATTGGATCGGCACGCGGCCTCGTCTTCCTTGCGAAGACTCGATCGGCCGTGTGCCCAGCTTGTTCCTTTGATCCGATCCAATCCCTATGGGCCGCACGCTGGAGAACAAGCAGCAGATCGTCGGAGAGCTCAAAGAGCTCCTCGCCGACGCCGAACTGGCACTTGTCCTTGATTTCAAGGGCCTGTCCATCAAGGAAATGTCTGACCTGCGGGATCGTCTGCGGGCCAGCGACAGCGTTTGCAAGGTGACCAAAAACACCTTGATGCGCCGTGCCATTGATGGCGACAGCAACTGGGCCAGCCTCGATTCCCTGCTGACCGGAACCAACGCCTTCGTCCTGGTGAAGGGCGATGTTGGTGCCGGTGTGAAGGCCGTTCAGACCTTCCAGAAGGAACTCAAGAAGTCCGAGACCAAGGGCGGCCTTTTCGAAGGCAAGCTCCTGTCTCAGGATGAGATCAAAGCCATTGCCGATCTCCCCTCCAAGGAGCAGCTCATGGCTCAGATCGCCGGTGCCATCAACGCCGTGGCCACGAAGGTCGCTGTGGGCATCAACGAGGTTCCCTCTGGTATGGCCAGGGCACTCAAGCAGCACGCCGAAGGCGGCGAAGGCTGATTCGGCTCTGCCGAGACCACTGTTCATTGATCTGTTGCTTCCCCTTTCAAAACCATGTCTGCAAAAACCGACGAAATTCTCGAATCGCTGAAATCCCTCTCCCTGCTTGAAGCTTCCGAGCTGGTCAAGCAGATCGAAGAGGCCTTCGGTGTGTCTGCCGCAGCATCTGCTGGTGTTGTGATGGCTGCCCCTGGCGCTGCTGGTGGCGGTGGCGAGGCCGCTGAAGAGAAGACCGAATTCGATGTGATCCTCGAAGGCTTCGACGCCTCCGCCAAGATCAAGGTCCTCAAGGCTGTCCGTGAGGCAACCGGTCTGGGCCTGGGCGACGCCAAGGCTCTTGTTGAGGCTGCTCCCAAGGCCGTCAAGGAAGGTGTCTCCAAGGAAGACGCCGAGGCTGCCAAGAAGGCCATCGAAGAAGCAGGCGGCAAGGTCACCCTCAAGTGATCTCCTTGGGAGGGGGCTTGTCCCTCTCCTCCCTGTTTTCAGTCATCCACCGGTCCTTTCGAGGACCGGTTTTTTTGTGTCTATTTCCTGCCAACAAAAAAGCCCCGCCAAAGGCGGAGCTTTTTTCGAGAGGAACACGTTCAGGAGTCTGTCCTTGTTTCGACCCTGAAGAGGCGTTCGGCACTCCTCACACAAGTTCAAAGTAAGGGCAGGCATTCCGTTGTCAGCCCCTGTCTGGTCGCCCTCTCAACTGGCACTGTGACGGTCGTGACGGTCGTGACGGTCGGTTCTCAACGGCGGTAAGGGATCACCTGCAGGCGGATCGGAGCATTGCTGGCGAGGCGTGTCGTTCGTCGGCGTGTTGTTCGTGAGGCGGGCAAAGGCGGTGGTGCGATCGGCGGCATTGGGGTTCCCAGTCGGCTGAAACCTGAGCGTTGGCCGTGGCTGCTGGCCAGCGCCAGCAGCCGGTTCACCGGTTCCTGGTGGGCGAGATACAGGTGGTTCAGCAGGCGTCCTTGGTAGACACGGCGTTCCAAGGCCCAGCCCGGCTCAAGCTGCAGCCGTACAAACCCATTGAGATCGCGTCTGGGAATTCGGGCCTGACCCACCAGGAGCGGTGCCCGTTGCTGGGGGTCGAGGGCCTCGAGCCTCAGCGATGCTCCGGATTGCTTGAGCCGGAAGCGGAAGCGGGTTCCAAGGTCTTGGCCACCGCTGCGCAGCGAGTAGCCATTGCTGTCCAGGTAGCGCTTGCAGATGCCGCTGAAGTTGAAGCGATTCAGGCTGGGCTCCACCAGTCCGTCCTGGCGTGCCCTCCAGCAGCGCGGTTGGGCCTTGATCTGTTCCAGCACCAGCAGTTTCCACTGGGCCCTGCCAATCGGTTGGGCGAGAACAGCAAAGCGCTCCTGCGGGATGGCAGCGCTGTCAAACAACGACCGTGCTGCGCCCTCCTGCGGCAGGCCAGCGGTCAGGAGCCCCACGGCAGTCAGACCGGCAGCCCGCAGGTAGGTTCGGCTCATCCACGGTGACGCCAGAAACCGTGTTGTACCGAACAGTGTTGGGACTGATCAATGGCGGAAGGACGGGGACGGGTCGTGGCTGCAGCGACGGATGGTGCCTGCAGCGGCAATCCAGGTCCGGGAGGTTGGGGCGCGTTGCTGCGTTTCGAAGACGGCAGTGTTGAGGAATTCGGTGGCCATGCGCCCGACACCACCAACAACCGCATGGAACTGCAGGCCGCGTTGGAGGTGTTGCAACGGCTTGAGCAGCTGCCCCGTCATCCGGATCTCACCCTGCGCACCGACAGCAAATACCTGATTGATGGCCTGGGCTCCTGGATCAAAGGCTGGAAGCGCAAAGGCTGGAAAACGGCTGCCGGTAAACCTGTGCTCAATCAGGACCTTTGGAAGGCCCTCGATGCCGCCCGACTGGACGACGTCCCCTTGAGCTACGTCAAAGGCCACAGCGGTGATCCAGACAACGAACGGGTGGATCGCATCGCTGTGGCGTTCTCCCATAACGCCCAGCCGAACTTGGCTCGGAAGCAGGGAGCAACCCAGGCCGTACCAGAGGCCCCATCCGAGGTTGCCCCCAAGCCTCTGCTGCAGCTGTTG
Organism: Synechococcus sp. MU1617; assembly: GCF_020514235.1. NCBI lineage: Bacteria > Bacillati > Cyanobacteriota > Cyanophyceae > Synechococcales > Synechococcaceae > Synechococcus > Synechococcus sp. MU1617. The sequence goes on along the minus strand of NZ_VTLB01000002.1, from coordinate 100,391 downwards.
TCACGCTTGGAGCTGGCCGATCGGTTGGCGCAGGGTGGCTTCAGCCTGTCGTTGTTGGAGCTGGCGCAGCTGGTGGAACAGCCGATCAAACAGCTGGAAACCAAGCGGGAGAGCTGGATCTGGAGGGATTGGACTGTCCAGCCTCAGCCAGAGGGCCGCTGGACCCTGCAACGTCGCGAGGCAGGATCAGAACAGTCCTGAGCCAGAGCATGTCGCCGTCCCCTTCGGCCGGACCGCTCAGCAGCGGTGCCTTCTACCAGCGTTGGCTGGGTCCGGTGCTGGCGCGGGACGACGGCCTGGATGCTGAACAGCTGTCGCGTACTGCCCTCACGGCGCTGGGCCAGGCCAGCCTGCGGCGCCGCTGGCCAGGGGTGTCCACGGTGCTGGATGGCGTGGCGGCTGATCTGCAACGGCGTGATCTGCGCCTGGAGCAGGTGCTGTTTGGCTGCCGCTTCCCCAATCCGGTGGGTTTGGCGGCGGGATTCGACAAGAACGGTGTGGCGGCCGGCATCTGGGATCGCTTCGGCTTTGGCTTTGCCGAAGTGGGCACGGTCACCTGGCACGGCCAGCCGGGCAACCCCAAACCACGCCTGTTCCGTTTAGCGGAAGAACAGGCCGCGTTGAACAGGATGGGATTCAACAACGACGGTGCCAAGGCGCTGTTGCAAACCCTGGAGCGTCAACGCCTGGATCCGCCTGGCCGGCGGCCGGCGGTGCTTGGGATCAACGTCGGCAAATCCAAGATCACCGCCTTGGAGCAGGCTCCGGACGACTACGCGGCTTCCTTGGAGTTGTTGTCCGCCTTGGCGGACTATGCGGTGATCAACGTCAGCTCCCCCAACACCCCCGGCCTGCGTGATCTGCAGGATACGGCCCAGTTGCGGCGGCTTGTGGAGCGGCTGCGAAGGCTGCCGGCCTGCCCGCCTTTACTCGTGAAAATCGCACCGGATCTTGATGATGAGTCGATTGATGCCGTGGCCCGTTTGGCCTTTGAAGAGGGCCTGGCCGGTGTGATTGCGGTCAATACCAGTCTCCATCGGTTGGGCCTGGAGCAACGGCGTCTGCCGCAGACCGGGCGCACCCTGGCGGAGGAGGCCGGTGGGCTCAGCGGTGCCCCCCTGCGACATCGAGCCCAGGAGGTGATCCGCCGCTTGCGGGCCAGTGCCGGCCCAGCGTTGCCGTTGATCGGTGTGGGTGGGATTGACTCTCCGCAAGTCGCCTGGGAGCGCATCACCGCTGGGGCTTCCCTGGTGCAGCTCTACACCGGCTGGATTTTTAAGGGGCCGGATCTGGTGCCGCGGATTCTGGAAGGTCTGCTGCTGCAGTTGGACCGCCACGGCCTCCGCAACATCGCTGAGGCGTCAGGAAGTGGCTTGCCCTGGCAGGACTGAATGCGTGCTTCAAAGGCACCTCATCTGCTCGATGTTGCGCCCTTAAATGTCTCTGAGAGGGAGTGATTCAAGCGGGTCATCGTCGATAGCATCAAGTCAGTGGGAAGCGTTGTGTGCCACTGCCTGCTCTTGCTGAGCTGCCTCAACTCACGGCATTGAGCCTGGCTTGGCGACGGCTGGTGGATGCCAAGCCGGTGTTGATCGCGGTGAACAACAGAGGCTTGGTCTGTTGTTGGGATCAGGGTGGCCGTTGGCAGCAACGCGTTGTGGCCTGGCCCGATGGTGTGTGTCGTGATGGTGTGCCGCTGCAAAGGGAAGCCGTTGGCGAGTTGATGGCTGATCTGATCTTTGATTGCGATTGCCCAGGCGCCGAATTGGTTCTTTGCCTGCCTTTGGCCGCTGCTTCGTGGTGCGTGGTCGACGGCTATGGATCGGATGGATCGCCTGGCCTGTTGCCCCAGTCGTTGCAGGCTGTTGAGTTGCCGTTTGATTTGGCGGAGAACTACGTCACATCGTCGCCGGTTCAGGATGCTTTAGCGGTGGTGGGTGTGCCGCGGTCGTTGATTCAGGGCTGGAGCGAGGTTGCTGCACTGGCGGACCTACCGCTGCGGCGCGTTGATTGGTCGCTGACGGCGGCCCAGCGGGCCTTGCTTCAGCTCACGCAGGTGTGGGATGGCGATCTGGCCTGGCTTGTGGTGGAGGAGAAGAGCTTTCGTTTGGTGTTGTTCCGCCAGCGGGTGCCTGAGGTTGACCATGCGCTTGAGGCGCATGACCCTCTGGCCTGTCAGCGCGAGATTCGGGCCTGTGTTGCTGCCTGGCAGGCCTTGGTCGACCCGCCATCAGCCCTGGGCTGGTGGTTATCAGTTCCCACCGAACAGCTTGACGATTGGATGCCACTCGTTGATGGAGCGGCAGGGGAGTGCTGTTTGAACCAGCCCCTGCCCACCTGGGTTGAACCGTCGGATCAAGATGCTGCTGCTGATGTGCCGTCCGCTCTGCAGCAGTTGGCGCTTTTGGCGTTGCACCAGGAGCAGCGATGACGTCGCGTGAACACTGGCCCAAACCGGATTTGTTGCAGCAACGTCGGCTCGAGCTCGGCCTGCCCCCTGAGCCAGCACCGGTTTCGTCGTTGCTCTCTCTTGTTTTGAAGGGTGGTATCGGTGGGCTTGTGCTGGTGATGTTGACCGTGCTCACCCTGTTGGGACTCCAGCATCGTCAACAGGTGGTGCAGGGCGAGGTCGCTGCCCTCAATCCCGTAGAGAAACGTGTTGGTGACGCCAAGGCACGGCTCAAAGCCCTGAACTCGCGCCGGTCCACCTTGGAGCAGCAGACGCAATCCATCGCCGAACAATTGGTGGCGCTGCGTTCGGGGTCGGCGTTGCTGGAGCAGTTGCGACAGGTCACGCCTCAGGGTGTACGCCTTGTGTCGGTCGACGCCAACCCATCCAAGTTGGCGATCCAGGGGGAAGCCCAAGGAAGAGATGCCTTTGAACGGATCAACGCTTTGGATCTCAACCTTGAAGCGTTGTCGGGCATGCTCCCCGATGGAACAACTGTGGTGAAAGCTCAGGCCAACCAGGATGGACTGATTGCGTTCACTCTCGAGGCCAAGCTCGATCGAACAAGCAAACCCACACCGGCACAGTTACGTGGCCTGGGTGCCGAGGGCTTGGCTCGTCGTTTGGAGTTGCTTCAAGACGAAGGTGTGTTGCCATGACCAATCTGTTGTCGACTCCACAACAGCGATGGCTGACGCGGGGGCGCCTGTTGGTGGGCTTGCCTCTTGGACTAGGTGTTCTCGTGAGTGCTGCTGTTGTGCTGGTGGCAGTGAGGCCTCTTTCCCAAACACTGCAAGGCTTGGAGGAGAGGCGAGACACCTTGCTCAGCCTTCAGCGCAGTGCTCCTGCGTTAGAACGTCAGCTTGTCCAAGTTGAGGCTGAACTTCGGAATGCCGAAGAGAAGCAGGCTCTATTGGTGGGGCTGTTGGCTGGGCGTGACAAGGTTCGGACTTTTTTAGCGCTGTTGAATCAGCAGTCCTTGACATCGGGTGTTCGGATGCAGCGCTACGAACCGCTCAAAACTCCGCCACCAACCCAGGGACAATCCCGGCGGAACAACAACCGATCAAACGCGAAGCAGCAGACAGAACCGCCGCAAGATCCATTCCAAACGCTTGGCTATCGAAAATCATCGGTTGCGCTGGAAGTCAGCGGTTCATTCGGCGGATTGCAAGCCTTTCTGCAACGGATGGAAGCCCTGGAGTTGCTCGTTGAAGGCAGTGATCTGTCACTTCAGGCCAGCCCCTCAGAAAAAACGAATGCTGAAATGTCACCGAAGCGACCCGCAACCAAGCTGGCCCTTCAATTGAGCTTTTACGACTTGGTTTCGAAACCTACTGAAGCGTCAAGTGCGGCAGGTTCCAACGAAGAGCCTGTTTAAGCCTGGTTGCCTCCGTATCTCATTGATACCATCTGCCCATAGTTCAGGTATGCGAGCGGTTTCGGTTTGGTGAACCCCCCCCCCAGGCGTCTTTTTCCGCTCATGTTGATGCTTGGTTTGGCAGGCCAAGGGGTGGTCGAGTCACTGTTGCTGGAACGAGCGGCTTTGGCGCAAATCGCCTCTCCAGTCGCCTTGAAATTGCGCAAGGAGCCCAAGCATCTTGATGTGATCCTCACTGACATTGGTGAAAGCGCTCGGGTTGTTCAAGAGCGGAGCCGTGCCACCAGTTGGCGAGGGGAAATAACCCGTCCGGATGATGGATTTTCGACAAAGGAGGTGGCGCAACAGTTGGCCATGCCTGAGATGGGTGTGGCCAGTGTGAGTTTTCGTGGATCTGGCTCTTCCTATCAGCTTGAGGTGATATCCGTCGCGGGTTCAGTCTTGCCGAAGCCAAAAATCTTCGCCACCGGAGATAATCTAGTGCTTCGGTTTTATGGCCTCACAGATGTTGCGTTGACGCGACAAACCGGCACGTTTGATTTGCGTCGACCGGCTCGGATTCCACAGCGTGTTTCAGCACCCCCCCTGAGGTCTCGCGCTGTGGCTCCTCCGTTGGGAGATATGGCGGTGGGTTCGATGTTGATTAACAACCGTTCTTTTGTCCAAGTCGGCGGTCCACCAGTGACGCTCACATTGAATAATGCGCCTGCGAAGGATGCGTTGATGTCGCTGGCACGTCTTGGGGGCTATGGCTTTGTCTTTGTGGCTGATACCGGCATCGACGTAGATGCCGGTATTGGTGCTGGTGGTGATAGCAGTGAATACCCAGTCACGATGGCCTTCAGAAATGAGCGCTATGACCGGGCTCTTAATAGTGTGCTGATGGCGTCTGGATTGCAGGGGCGTCTGGACGGAGGAACTTTGTTGGTCGGAACAGCGGTTTCTGCAAAGAGTTTTGGACCACAGATGTCAAAAGTATTTCGTTTGAATCAGGTGGATGCGGAATCTGCAAGTAGATATCTAGGAAACCTTGGGGCAATAATTAAGATTGCGAACACGTCAACAACAACCTCTCGCGAATCAGAATCGTCGGGAACAAGTTCCAACAGCTCAGAAACAACCAAGTCCACCACTGTTGAGAATAGTGTAGTTGATACTTATAGTTCTGGTGTTGGCCCTCTCTTGGGTTTGGTTGGTACGACTGACTCTCGCTTGAATACAATTACTTTAGTAGGTGATCCCTCGCTCATCAGCGTTGCGCAAAGCTATTTGAGGCAAATTGATTTGCGAAAGCGACAAGTCGCCGTGAAAGTGCAGATTTTGAATGTTCGGCTTGAGGACAATTCTAGTATTGATTCAAGCTTTTCGGCTAAAATTGGGGATACGTTTATCGTGAGTCAAAGCGGTAAGGCTCATATGAATTTTGGTAAGTACAAGCCAGGCGGCTCCGCTGGTACTGGAATTTTTAATGGAGAGAATGGTCAAATTCCAGGTGCTTATCAAGAGTCTTCTGTTGCTGAGATTAGGCGTCCTAAGCCCCCTGTAGTGCCTTTGGCTGAAAGCACTGAAATCGTTCGACTGGAGGATGAGGACGGGAATTTGACTGGCTATGAAGTTGTAAAAAAGCCATTGCTTGTTGACGGTCAGGAAGTCTTTGTCCCAAGTGCTAATCCTAATGAGGCCAAAGATCTCGTGCCTGTTTATGATAAGTATGGCCGAGCGAAGCTTGTTCCAAAGAAGGAATTGAACCGCTACAAAGCAAATTCATTCTATTCCTATATTGAATCGGTGGTTGTTTCCTCAAATGCTAAGACTCTCGCTCAGCCGACTCTTCTAGTCCAAGAGGGTGAAAAGGCATCCGTGCGCTCGGGAATAAGTGTGATTACTGGTGTGAATAAGACTGAGGGGGCAAATGGCTCAACATCATTCAGCAATACGCGAGAGGATGCCGGCCTAACGGTTGATCTTGAAATCGAGAAAATCGATGACAATGGTTTCATTACTCTTAAGTTAGATCCCACTATTGCGGTGCCTGTTTCGGCTGGAGTGCAGGAGGGCGTAGAAATTTCCGATATCAATAAACGTGAGTTGAAATCTGGTCGTATTCGTCTGCGTGATCAGCAGACGTTGATCCTCACCGGTGTCATCCAAGAAGAAGATCGTGCGTTGGCACGAAAATGGCCAATTCTTGGAGATCTTCCTTTGCTTGGTCAGCTCTTTCGGAGTTCCAGCCGCAGCCGTGCGAAAAATGAGCTTGTCATCATCGTGACTCCTTCAATTCTGGATGATGAAAATGGGGGTGCGTATGGCTATGGGTACAGGCCAGGTACGGAAGAAGCGACACGGTTGATTGGGGCTGGCTCTGGCTTCACCCCCTAAGCCTCACTTTCAGAGCCCTAGTCCTCCTGGCATCAAAGTTTTCATCGCAAGTGGTGCCAGAGCATTCAGGGTTGAAAGTGCTCCTCCCAGTAGTGCCGACCCCACTCCATTGCCGGACTTGGCAGCGTCGGACTCAGCGGTCTGCAGCTTTCTGACAGCTTGTCGTACTTGCTCGCTTTGCTCTGGGGAGCCCTGTTGTTCTAAGAGATCTGCCGCATGCAGCAGATCCTGAGCAGCCTTGGCTTCGTCTCCCTGTTGGCCGCGGCTGAGGCCCCTGGCGATCCAACTCATGGTTTGCCCAGGATCCGCCTGGATTGCTTCTCCAAACAAGCGTTCAGCCTGTGGCCAGCGGCCCGCCTGGGCTTCATCCACCCCTGCGTTATGGAGTGCTGCAGGGCTTCGTAGGCCCTGGCCGATGCCAGTGGCCCCCAGCCAGTGGCTCCGTTCCAGCGCCCCTGGGCTGATCCGGCTCCCGCTTAGATCCGCCTGTCGCAGATCCGTCCCGTCCAGTCGTGCACCCCGCAGGTCGCTGCCCCGCAGCGATGCTCCTTTCAGGCTGCTGAAGCGAAGGTCCGCATCGCGGAGATCGGCCCCATCCAATCGGGCCCTGCTGAGATTGGCCCGTTGCAGATCAGCTGCATTGAGGTCTGCATCGCGCAGGTCGGCATGCACCAGATCTGCATCGGCCAGCTTGCAGTTTGGGCACGATCGTGCTCCCAGAAGCACGATCAAATCGTTCGCGCGGGCGGAGAGTGGTGCTCCGAGCAGCACTGTCAGCATCAGTAACAGTGGGGCTGGCATGGGCAGTGGGTCACGCTGGTGATGTCATTGCGTTGTAACGGGACACGGGATGGGCGTCGACCTGCGCCATGGCGGTAACCGGCAAGCGGTCGCGGACGTCTTGGGTTGTCGGCCATCGCAGTTACTGGATGCCAGTGCTTCACTGGCTCCTTGGACGCCCCGTTGTCCCCGATTCTCCGAGGCTTCCCTTCGCGATTACCCCGATCGAAACCAGCGCTCCTTGCGGCAGGCAATCGCTGCGATCCATGGGTTGCCCCTCGATTGTGTGCTTCCGGGCAATGGTGCAGCCGAGCTGTTCACCTGGGCTGCCCGCGATGCCGCTGCTGTTGGCTTGAGTGGATTGCTCGCTCCCGGTTTTGCCGACTACCGGCGGGCCCTCCAGTGTTGGGGTGCAGCATTGGCGGAGAAGCCATTGGCTTTGTCTTGGGATCACGCTGGGCCATTGACCCACCCTCCGCTCGAGGGTTCTGTCGCTTGGATTTGTAACCCCCACAACCCCACCGGACAGCTTTGGAGCCTTGCTTCGCTGGAAGCCATGCTCGATCGCCATGCCTTGGTGATCTGCGATGAAGCCTTCCTCCCCTTGGTGCCGGAGGCGGAGCATCAATCCATGATTCCCTTGGTCGCTCATCACCCCAATCTCGTCGTCATCCGCAGCCTCACCAAGTTGTTTGGGGTGGCGGGATTGCGCGTTGGTTATGCCATTGCCCAGCCCGATCGGCTCAAGCGTTGGCAGGCATGGCGGGACCCATGGCCGGTGAATGGAATCGCTGCGGCGCTCATCGAACAGTGGCTGGGACGTCCTGGCCGATACAAGTGTTGGTGCAGCCGTGTCCAGCGTTGGACGGCGAGCCAAGGCGCGTGGATGCAGCGTGAACTGACGCGCGTTTCAGGCATTACGCCGATGCCGTCTGCGGCCAACTTTTTGTTGATTTCAGGCCGCCACTCCTTGCTTCCGCTGCGGGAAGCTCTGGAGCACGACCATCGAATCCTGCTTCGGGATTGTCGATCCTTTGCCGGGCTTGGGGAGACATGGCTTCGCATTGGCTTGCAAGCGCCTCGCGACAACCGCCGCATTGTTCGGGCCCTTAAGCAGGTTCAGCGCATTATCTGCTGAACCAAGCAGGCCAGCTGCTGGTCGGCATCGCGTTCAGCCAGTTGTTCCATCCCCTGTTGCATCCGCTGGAGCAGGCGAGGATCGGCGTTGGGGTCGCCAAGGCGTGCGCTAATAAGCCGTTCGATGGTGTTGGCGAGAACGGGGTGGTTTGGATCGTGCTGATGCACGATCACGGCAGCCCCAAATGACGCGGCACAGGCGGCGTTTGCATCTTGATGGTGATCAGCGGCTTGGGGGAAGGGCACCAGCACGGTGGGAGTTCCGCAGACCGCGAGTTCACTGAGGCTTCCGGCACCGGCTCGGCTAATGGCTAAGTCGGCATGTTGCAGCAATCCGGGGATGTCATCGCTGAAGCGGCGCTCGGCCAGGTTGGGGTGGTGCAGCTGGTTGATCTCTGGATCGTTTCCTCCTGTGAGATGCACCACCCGGCACCCCTGATCCAGAAGTTTGGGCAGAATCGCGCGCACCATCCGATTTAGTCCAACGGCGCCCTGACTTCCTCCCATTACCACCAGGAGTGGTCCGTCTCCCTGGGGCACCCATCCAGGGAGTGGTTGTGGTGTCAGAAAAGCAACGCGCACGGGTGTGCCGGTGAGGACGGGATGGCTTCCGGGAATGCGTTGGGAGGCAGCGGGAAGACCAATGGCGACCGCACTGCACAGCCGGCCCAGCAGTCGCGTGACGCGCCCAGGGATGGCATTCGACTCATGCAGCACCACGGGAATGCCGCACCAGCGCGCCGCCAGGATTGCTGGCGCAGCGATGTAGCCCCCCGTCGTGAACACCGCATCAATGGATTCGCGCTGGATCACCCGGCGCACGCTGACGCTGGCCCAGAGCAAGCGGATCAGCTGCACCAGTTTTTTGAGACCACGGCCTTGGAGGCCCCCAGCGTTAACGGTGATCAGGCCGAAGCGTTCCGGCACCAAGCTCGTTTCCAGTCGGTCAGGCACCCCCAACCAACGCACGGGCCCATTGCTTTCAACTGCTTCTGCGACGGCAAGGGCCGGGAACAGATGCCCACCGGTTCCACTGGCGGCGATCAGGAGCCGAGTCATGGCCGCGGACGTCTCCGATGACGCGACTTAACTTAATTGGATCCCTGCAGCTCGGCCCGTGCGTTCTTTCCTTGGCGTCACGCTCTTGTCTGCTCTGGCCGTGTTGGGGTCACCGCTAAATGCTTTGGCAGAAGCGGATCAGAGCAACTCAGGGCTGGAGGGCTTTAGTCACCGTCTGCAAAGCGCCTTGAATGCTGAGGGTGCATCGACGTTCGAGGGCGTTGCGATCTCTGAGCTGCAGCCTGAGCTAACCCAGCGCTATCAACGTTTCCGGCAGGACTTCCCCAAGATCACCTGGCGGGTCGAACCAGCGGCTCCTTTGGCAGATGGTCGTGAAACGTTGCGGTTGCTGGTGCGTGGTGAGGCGGAGTCTGAGGGGCTGCGTTTCCGGCTGGAGGCAACGGAACGGATTGCGATTCGCTTGGACAACGGACGCATGGTGGATCAGGAATTGGTCGCCCATCAATCCCTGCTCCGAAGTGGCGAGCGCCCCCTCCAGGTCACCCTTGGAATTCCTGATGCCGTTCTTACCGGCAGTCGTTACGACATCGATCTGATTGTCGAAGAACCTTTGGGGCAGGCTTTGGTTGCTGCAGGGTTGATCGACCTCACCCAACAGGAAGTTGAGGCTCAGCTTCGTCCCAACTTGCCTTTGGCACCCATGGGAGGTGGTGGCTTGTTCAAGAGTGTGCAGGCTCCGCAGACTCCCGGTTCGCAAACCTGGGCCTTGATGTTGGTGCACCCTGATGGTGTGGTGACGGCAACCAAGCGGGTGCGCGTGGTGAGCAGCCTTTAGGCCCCATTGTTTGCAGTGTTCAAGCGATGCAGCGCGGAGACATCGTCATCGCCAAAGCCCCGCCGGATGAGCTCGGATTCCAGTTGTTCCACCAATGCCGTGATGGGCATGTCGAGCTCCACGCTGGTGGCTGCTTCCAGGGCAATGCCCAAGTCTTTGTGGTGGAGGCTCAGCTTGAAACCAAGCGGATAGCGTCCTTGGAGCATGGCCTCACTGCGATGGTTGAGGGCCCAGGAGCCTGCGGCGCCGCTTTTGAGGGCGTCGATCACCTGTTGCATCGGCAGTTCGAGCCGCTGCCCCAGCGCGATGGCCTCCGCCACGGCGGCGTAGCTGCCGGCTACCAACACTTGGTTCACCGCTTTTGCTTGTTGGCCTCGGCCCACAGGCCCCATGTAGTGAATTGAGCCGCCGATCACTTCCAGCAGCGGGCGCACCGTCTTCAGGACATCGGCGTTGCCCCCGACCAACACCGTGAGGGTGCCCGCCCTTGCTCCTTCGGTGCCTCCCGTGACGGGGGCATCGAGATAGTGAACGCCGATCTGTTGAAGTTGGATGGCCGCCTGTTGGGCTCCAGTGGGGCTGATTGTGGAGCAGTCGATCACGATGCTTCCGGGTTGGAGACGCTCGGCGGCACCGTCTGGGCCAAACAGCACGTTGTTCACCGCGGTGTCATCGCTGACGCACAGCATCAGCACATCGACGTTTTCCGCAGCAGCGGCAGGGCTGCCACAGGGCCGTGTTCCCTTGAGCTGCGGGTCGTTTTCGGCTCGACGACTCCGGGTGTGCACCTGCAGGTTGAGGCTGGCTTGACGCAAGTTCACCGCTATAGGTAGCCCAAGGGCCCCGAGGCCCACCATTCCGATGCGCCAGTCGGATCTTGTCATCTCCTTTCGAATGCTGCGTCTGTTAGCTCTTTTTAGGCTGCAACCGCGGTCTGCTCAGATGCAAGGTTATTAAGCAGTTCGGCAGCAACGGCGTCCAACAACTCTGCCTTGGCTTTTTCCTGCCGTCTGAAACTTCGAATGGCCGGCATCCGTAGCCTCAGGCGGATTGTGGCTTCCTCTGGATCAGTCAATGGGGAGCCAGCTAGCCGCATCAGATCGACAACGGCCACCCAACGCAGAGGAGCTGTGGGTTTGCAGATGCTGGGCCGAAAGGATGGTGGCTGTTCACCCATCGCAAATAGCGGGGTAAATTCCCCAGGTGATGCCATCCGGAAGCGAACGAGGGCAAAGGGGTTGTTCTGAAACCAAAGTCGGTCCTCGCGCACGGCGTGATGCATCTTGGTTTCCCACTTGTTGGATTATGCCGCCGGTGGCAAGACGTCTCAGCGGTCCTTCTGGGCTTGCAGTTGTTGATCAATTAGGGCCTTGAATTGAGGCCAAGGCATCGCCCCTTCAACAACATTGCCGTGATGCGTCCCGTCATGGCGACTAGGTCCGATGACGAAGGTCGGCGTGGCGCGGATGTTGTGAAGTTCGGCTTCAGAAAGATTGGACCTGATGAGTGTTTGAGTCGCCTCCCGTCGCATGCACGCCCGAAGGACTGATGTGTCGAGATTGATGGATTCAGCGATTGCCACAACGCCCTTGCATTCGAGGCAGGTCTGCTGATCGAAAAGGGCGCCGTAGAGATCCCAGTAGCGGTTCTGTTCGCCAGCGCATCGGGCTGCAGCAGCAGCGGGCATTGCCTGGCGATGGAACGGCAGCGGCAGATCCTTGTGGATGAAGCGCACGTGCCCTGTGTCGATGTAGGTCCGTTTGAGTGAGGGAAGCACCTGCTCATGGAACCGGCGGCAGTACGAACATTCGAAATCACTGAACTCAACGATGGTCAAAGTTGCATCGTTGGAGCCCATGGCGGGTTCGCCTGCCAACAAAAGCTCTGTGGTCAGAGCGGCCTCTGGGCGGCGTTGCCGCTCTACAGGCGCCTTGGAAACGCTTGCGGAGGTTGAGGACCACTGCTGCAAAACAAGAGCTCCTCCACAGCCGATGCCAAGGCCCAAAGTCAGCCAACCCAAAGGCTTCAGAACGTTGATGGGGAAGCGCCTCATCGCTGCGTGTGTGGTCTATGCCTGTTCAGCATGATCCTGGCTTTGATGGTTTGTTCTGGATTAAATGGGTGATCGTTGCTCGCTGTTGTGAGTTCTGGGGCCTGGCTAGAGATCGATCTGCTCAGGCAGCGACGGGAGCGTTTTGGCACGCAACGCCCCGCAGTTGTACCGGTGCGCACCTTGCTTTTGCGGGGGGGCCTTTTTGGAGCTGTACTGCCGTTGATTTTGATTCTCAGCTGTGTCTGGCTGTGGTTGAGCGAGAGCCGTTTGCGTCAAAGGGCCACAGAACTTCAGCCTTTGGCTGCTGAACACGATCTGTTGGCGGTGAAGATTCAGACGGAGAAAAAGATCTTGGAGGTTGCGGTTCAAACCAATCAAGCCATGGCCCGCGCCATGGCAGATGTGCGTTCCAGCTCGGCTGTGCTGGCAGAACTCCAACGGCTTGTGCCTGAATCGATCAGCTTGGATCAGGCGCGGATCAATGGTGATGCTCTGGATCTCAGTGGTGAAGCCCTCATGCCCGATGGTCTGCGCACACTCAATGCATTGATCCTGTCTCTGGGGCAATCGGAGCTGTTTGAGCTGAATGGCGTCACGCTCCAGCAGGCCACCTTGCAGCGTTCAGAATCAACGGAGGGTCCTGATTCGGGACGCCTCAGCTACTCCATGTCAGCGCCGTTTGTACCGGATGCAGCCGAAGCCATTCGGCCACGCTTGGCCGCCCTTGGGGCTGTCGGTCTGGAGCGGCGCCTGCGGCGTTTGCAGCAGGAGGAAGGGTTGTTCCAATGACCAATTTCTCAGGCATTCGTCGTCAAGGGTTGTGGTCATGGCTGACGCCGGAACGGGCCGTTCTGGTGGTACCGGTGTTTGCTGGTCTTGGTTTGTCCATGGCTTTGTTGAGTGTTGTTGTCACCCCACTCACCATCCGCGTTCGGGACCAGAACGAGGTGGTGGAGCAACTCACAACCAAGGCGGAATTCCTGCCGGTGCTGCGTCAGCAATTGGCTGCAGTGAAACGTGAGCAGGTCGAGCGGGTTCAGCAGTTGGATCGCTTGCTGGAACTTGTGGCGGGAACCTCAGAACTCCAAACGTTTCTGGCGGGCCTGAATGATTTGGCTCGTGTCCACAGTGTGGCCATCACCACCACTAAGCCCGGGGAAGTCGAACGTTTTAAGACGCTGACACCAGCTCAGGCTCAAGAAGCTCCACCCGCAGCTGGTGGAGGGAACTCGGGTGTTGCGGCTGTTGACCCACTGCTCAATCGCGGCCTTGAGAAACGTTCAGCGACGCTGACTGTGACGGGTCCCTTTCAGCAGGTGCTTGCATTTCTGCGATCGCTGGAACAGTTGGAGGTCTTTGTTGTGATTAGTGAGATGAATATCCGAGGGCAAGGCGGTCAGAGCGAAGATGGTGTTGATCAGGCTGAGGTGGAGATGGAGCTCACGCTTTCGGCCTATGGGCTTCAGCCGGTACCACCGGCCCAATCAGCGGAGAACAGCAACTGATGGTGTATCTCTATGCCGGAATGGGTGTTGTGATGCTCACAGGGATCATGGCTATCTTTGAGATGGGTCTTTCGCTCACAGGGCAATCATTACTGCCGATGCCAGTCGATTCATATTTTGCAGATTCATCGATTAAAGAGTCAGACATCGCGCTTTTACAATCTCTGTCTGATGAGGAAAAGTTGTTGGTTAATAAAAAAACATTCTCTGAGTTGGCCTCGGATCCGGATTATGGTTTGTGTGGGGCATTGAATCAACTTGATGTTCAAGGATGGTCCTTGATAGGTGAAGGTTATTTCATCAATGGATGCCAATTAAATCGTGGCTCGCGCCGCGCCATAGTTAAAGAAAATCCCAAAAACTCCTACCAGCTTTTTTCCTGCGCTCTCAGTGGGGGCAGTGATCATTGCTCTTTTGAAGATATTTGAGAAGCCTCCATGCTTGATGCTGTTGTTGGTGCGGTGATTATGGTCGTAGCTACGACTTCTATGCTCTATTCAATTGAAGTTGCTGAGCGAGCATTTGACCAGGCAGGTCGATATCCCTTGAATTTTGATGAAAAGGAGGTGATGCGTAATGCTGGTTTCAATAATGACGATTCTGAATTGTTTTGGCGTGACAACGTCCTTAATTCACCACGCTGTTGGGGCGAAGAAGACTTATGTGTAAAAAAATGATACTTGATTCTCAGTTGTTGCGAACGAAGGGCAATGATCAACGGTTGGGGATGACACTGCTCGAAGCTCTTTTGGCCATGGTTTTGTTAATAGTTTTTACTGGTGTCGTCACTTTGGTGATGCAATTTACGTTGCGCTTTTTCGCTGCTGCCGAATCTGGTGAAGAGAATGAATTCGATGTCTCCAATGGTGTCTTGATCGATCATCAGCATATTCAGATGGCCATGGATGATCTTGTTGAGGTTTTGTCTCAGCCGGGTATCAGTATGGAGGGCCTTGCTTATGCACCTAAATATGAAAATCTAGAGGATGCTTGCCCGGCTGCTAGACCCATAACACAATGGGGTTTGCCGATAGAAGAAAGGAAGAGGGAGGAAGTCGAGGCTTTGATCCCACCCGGCTATCGCCTTTGTCTGTGGAAGACATCGGCAGGGGAAAGCTTGATGCCCGATCTCATTGCCGACGATGCGGGAGCCAAGCCAGGCATCTATTTGTTGCAGGCTTTGCCGGAACAGCTGAGTTCCAGCAGTCTTCCCACGAGGCGTCTGTTCTGTCGTCCACGTCCCTTCTGTTGATCCCATGACCGCAACACCCACGGTGGGATCCACCTTTTTTGGTCTTGACCTCAGTCTGGTCACTACACGACTGCTTTCGCTGCGTCGCCGAATCTCCAAGCGTGTTCTGTTGTTGGAGTTTGGGCCTGCTTCTTTGATGATGGCGGAAGCGACGCTGATGCAGTCGGGAGTGCAGTTAAGTCATATCAGCTCGTTCTCTCTTCCTCCAGAAGCCTTGGACCGTGGCGTGCCCGTGGATCCATTGAAGATGGCTGGTCTTATCCAGGATTTTTGTGCTGAGAAGAAGATTCCTGCCCATCGTGTTGCAGTTGTGTTGCCACCTGAGTTGGCCTTTCAGCGTCTTCTTGACTTGCCGGCAACCCTCACAACGGAGGAAGCACGCGAGTATGTGCTAAATCCAGCCAACGGCCTGCAGATTCCATTTCCGTTAACCCAAACGGATTTTGATCTTTTCCCTGTTTACACGCCGACAGAGGCCCAGCAAGTTGGTGGCAAGCGTCTTTATATGCTCACAGCCATACCTGAGGTGCTTGTCGATCCAATTGTGGAGATGCTTCAGGTTGCAGATCTAGAGCTACAGCTGTTGGAGCTTGGTAGTCATAGTCAGTTGCGGAATCATGCTGCTGATCTAATTACCTTGGCTCCTCAACAAGTAGATCTGGTTCTAGAACTTCTTCCTGATTGCAGCAATCTAATGCTGGTTTCCTGCTCCGGCCTCTTGGGATCAGAGCGGTTAGCTGCGATTCGTAGTGTTCCCGATGTAGATTTAGAGTCTGAACAGCAAGAGGTTGCTATTGATTCTGGCTTGATTGCGGAGGATATTCTCTTCAAAGATGAAAACTATCTGCCTCTTTCAGAGCTCGATTTACGTGTACTTTTGTCTGATCTGAGAGCCTCTTTCGAGCGCTTTCATCTCAAGCTTCCTGGCGCTCAGATTCGACGCTTGATCCTGACTGGTGTGAATAGTTCTCATCCCCTGCTTACTGACTTATTGGGAGAGCTTTTGGGTTTAAACGTAGTGCTTTCACGTTCTGAAGCAGTAACTGGTTTGGGCGGTCTTTCGATGGATGGTTTGTTGCCGCAATCAGGACTTGGTCGTCTGACTGGTTTGGCGCTTGGTCTTCTTCCTAATGATCAACTTCTGGCCTGCTCTTTGGAAGTTCAGAAGCTTGTCGAGCAAAATTCTTGTCATTCAAATAATGCTGTAGCTATTGCTGATCTTTTGAGTTCGTCAGAGGCACAGACTGGCTTGGATCTTGTTGCAGTTGAGGTGAAATCTAAACCTGCAATTGAGGATCATAAGGATAATGATGGAAAACTAATTTGCGATACTGATTCTGCAGATCAACCTGCTCATTTGAACGATTCACCGGCCTCTAGCTACGAAGCTGAGGAGTTAACCAGCTTGCTGGAAACTCCTCTCAGCCTTGACGAAGCATCTTTGAAGGATGCTCTCAAGGAAACCCAGCAAGGCTCCTTGATCGACCATGGGGAGTTGCCCAGTTCTGTGCACGAAGTAGAGCTTTCGTTGGATCATGAAATCGTCGAGGATGCAGATTCATCTGAAGAGCAATTGTCCTCGTTGAAGGCCACCCCTGTCGCTCAGGAGGATCAGACTTCCTTTGAGGCTGTGAATGCATCTTTGGACATATTTCCGATGAATGTAATGGTCGGATCCGATGAAATTACTTCCCGGGTTGATGCTTCTACCCCTGAAACTGAGTGGCCATCAATTGCATCGATTGAACAAAATGTCCCAATCTCGGGGCAAGATATTCAAACACAAGATGATATTCTTGATTGGCCCTCGATTGATTTTGAGAAGAAGGAAGAGGTTGTTGATTTGGCTGTTGTTGAGGACCCAGCTGTCTCTACTTTGAATCCAAGAGACCATTTGGAAGAACTGGAATCTGATCAGTTGATGGATTCAATTGTTCTTGAACAGCCTACTCAATCTCAGCAATCAAGCTCTGAGTATTTTGGTCAATCTTCTTTGTCTGAAGAGTCTACGGCTGATCAAAACGACGAATATCAGATTCCTGATTTGAATATTTCGGATCAAGCTATTCAGGGCCAGCAACCACTAGTAGATGATGAGGAGACAGCTAGTGATAACTTGGATTCGTCTGAAGATCTGGAAGATCTTGGAGAGCTCCGTTTTGCAAATGATGATAGTTAGCCTCCCATTTCAGTTATTAATCTGAACATTGGCAAATATAGTGATATGACTATTGTGCCCACGATTCCTGCGACAACGAAAATCACCGCAGGTTCCATCGCTTTGGTTAATGCTGAAACAGTCGCTTCGACTTCACGTTTGTAAAACACTGCTAATTTTTCAAGCATAAAACTTAACTGACCTGTCTCTTCCCCGATCTTGATCATGGAAATCACTAGTTTTGGGAACACATCGCTACGACCCATTGAATAATTAAGCTCTTGCCCTTGTGTGACCAGAAGGATTGATTTTCGAAGTGTTTGGCGAATCAATTCATTCGAGCTGGCTGAAATGCATCGATTAATTCCTTCGACAATCGGGATTCCTGAATTGACGAGTGTTGAGAGTGTATCGCACATGCCTGCAACTTCAGAGCGGAGCAAAAGATCTCCGAAAAGTGGTATTTTAAGAATATTGGTATCAACAAGTAATCTTCCCGCCTTGGTATTGTAGTAGTTTCTAAATACATAGAATCCAATGACAATAATCAAGGGCGCGCCTACTGCAAATGTTATTGAAGTCACGAAATTTGAAAGTTTTAGCATGAATGATGTTAGCGCTGGTAGTTCAGCGCCTAGTCCATCAAACATACTTTTAAATCTTGGTACGATAAATATAAGTAGGCCTAGGCTGATGCTTACTGCCAGAAGTAACACTAAAGCTGGATAAATAAGTGCTCCGATGATTTGGCCCCTAATTTTTGCACGCTCTTCTAAGAGCATTGCGATTCGGTCAAGTACCTCACCCAGGATTCCACCAGCTTCTCCTGCCTCAATTAATCCAATCGCAATGGGTTCAAAGACTTTTGGGTACAGCCTCAAGCTGGATGAGAGCTCTTCGCCTGCATTAAGTCGGAATGCAATTGTCTGGACACAATACGCGAGCTTTGCATTAGTCATGTTCTCCGCAATCAAAAGCATTCCTTGGGCCAGTGCTACACCACTTTCAAGGATCACAGAAAGCTGTCTAAAAAATATCAGTAAATCTTTTTGTGGTACTTTGAGTTTTGCCGCTGGTGGTTGATTTTTGCTTTTGACCCTCAGATTTTTGCTTGTATTATCTCTCTGTCTATCATCTGAGTATTGAGATGGTTTTGAGTTGCCGTATTGAATCATCGTTGTTCACCATCGCCCATTAATGCTTTTGGGTTTGATGCTTTGCCCAGAGCTTCCTTTTGGCTGATTTCGCCTTCATCTACAAGTGCCTTGAGGCACTGCTCGAGAGTGTTCATGCCATCTTTACTCCCAGTTTGCAATTGAGAATAAATTTGGCCAATCTTTCTCTCTCTGATGAGATTGGCAATTGCGGGCGTATTAATCATCAGCTCATAGGCTAGGGATCGCTTCCCTTTTTTGTTTTTGCACAGTGTCTGAGTCATCACACCGAGTAACGACGTAGACACCTGAAGTCGAGCTTGTTCCTGCTGGTCACCAGGGAAAACATCAACAATACGCTCCACAGTTTTTGCGGCTGATGATGTGTGTAGCGTGCCAAGAACCAGATGACCTGTCTCTGCAGCAGTAATGGCCAGCTGAATTGTTTCGAGATCTCGCATTTCTCCGATATAAATTACATCAGGGTCTTCTCTTAGCGCCGCACGTAGCGCAGATGCAAATGTTTGCGTGTCTCTTTTTACTTCCCTTTGGTGAATTATAGAGCTTTTGGAATGCTTGAACTCAAATTCAATTGGATCTTCAATGGTGAGAATATGCCTTTTTTGAGTTTCTAAAACACAATTGATAAAGGCGGCAAGAGTTGTCGATTTACCCGAGCCAGTAGGACCAGTACAAAGGACCAGACCTCGGTGTTTTTCGGTGAGGTCAATGAATGGTTGTGGTAAGCCCAGATCCTGCCACTTAGGCAAGCTATCAGGAAGGATTCTGAGGGTTAAGCAACGCTTCTCGTTGGCCATGTATGCATTAATTCTTATTCTTGAAAGCCCTTTAAGTCCTATTGACGTATCTAAGTCTCCTGTTTTTTCGTATTTCTGAAGTTTGTCTTCACTCACAATCTCTGAAAGGAGTCGGCTCATGTCATTTGGACCAAGCACATTCTCAAGAATACGAATGTCCGAATTGACTCGTATTGCTATTGGTGAGCCTTCTTCTAAATGTATATCGGATGACCCTGCTTTGATAGCAAAATCAACGATTTGGCGAGCGAGGCTCATTGGTTCCCTCTGGGTATCCATGGTTGATTAAGCATCAGTATTGCAGATTTTCTGCAATTCTGAGATTGTTGTGAGCTGTTTTGCAATTAAGTCAACGGCATAGGTTTTCAAGGTCAGCATGCCATTACCTTCGGCAATCGATTCAATTTCGTGAGATGATTTTTCTTGTTTAATGGCTTCTCGAATTGCTCGATTGACCTTCATCAGCTCGTAGGTTCCAATACGACCCTGATAACCCGTGCCGCCACAGCGTGTGCAGAGAGTCCCCTCTTCTTTGCGTTTTTGCTTGTCTTCTGCCGTCAATGCATTCGCAAAGCGTACAGAAATCCCGACAGGGAGCCCAGTGAAGCGACTCTCGGATTCGTTAACTGGGCGTTGAACGCTGCATTCGGGACAGACTTTCCTCAGCAACCGTTGCGCGAGTACTCCCCGTAGTGAAGCATTCAGTTTGTAAGGAGGAACTTCCATATCCATTAATCGCGTTAATGAACTTGCTGCGCTGTTGGCGTGCAGTGTTGTGAAGACGAGGTGCCCCGTTTCTGCAGCATCCATGGACGATTCAGCAGTTTCCGGATCCCGTGTTTCACCAATCAGAATCACATCAGGATCTTGCCGCAGGAAAGTCCGCAAAAGATTGGCAAATGTTTGCCCTTTGGCTCTAATGACAGGAAACTGTTGAATGTTGCCACCTAGATCGTATTCAATCGGATCTTCTGCGGTTACAATATTAAGTTCACCAGTGTCTTTTTCTCGTAGTGCTGAGGCCAAGGTTGTTGATTTGCCTGAGCCTGTAGGTCCAGAAACAATAATGATTCCATTTGCTTCGTTGATGATGGATCTGAGGTCTTGGCGTACTGTTTCGTTGGAAATGAGTGTATCCAGGCTCAACATGTCTGAATTGCTGTTTAGGAACCTCATGACCATTTTCTCTCCGAATTTCCCAGGTGCTGTTGCGCAGCGGAATTCCATAGTTTGACTTTCAAATTTGCGGCGTATTTTCCCATCCTGTGATGCACGTCGTTCGGCAATATCCATTTGTGCCATGTTTTTGAGGCATGCCGTAAATTTGATGCCCGCTGACCTGGGCATACTCAAATAGCTTTGCATTACACCATCCCTCCGTACTCTTACTTTGTATTCCTCTCGCCTTGGTTCGACATGGATGTCAGAGACACCTGAGCGTGCTGCATGAATAAGGATCTTTGCAGCAGCCTGCTGTATTTTGCTTCCGAGCATCTCTGTTGACAAGTCAATCGCTTCTTCTTCGATAATCTGTTCGTCACTATCATCAAAATCAAAGTCAAAGTCCTGACTTCCATTGTCATCTTCAACTCCCTTGAGTGCATCAAGGACAGCATCATCGCTAAATTCAATGCCATCTAGTGCATTACTCTCGCCGCTAATTAGACGCTGTTGTGTTGCTTGATCGAGTAAGGCTTGAATTTCGTGTGCTGGCTTTTCAATGAATTGACACTCAAGCCCCGCATTGGCGGCTCTCGTCTTGATGAAATCACCAATTGTCCCCAAATAGCTGAAATTGCCAATCGCTACAGTTAGCTTTTCAGTGCCTGTTGTTTGATTTTTTTCTTTTCCTAGGGGGACGACAATGTTCTCTCGGCACCATTGTAGCGCGAATATTTCATCAATAAGTTTTCTTATTTCTAATGTATTAGCTTGCATCCTATATTCGCCCCATGCATCTGCTGTATGTCTCGCATGCCGGGTGAGTGAAGTATGAGGGCTCGTCGCATTCAGGCACTGGAGCGCTGCAGCTGTTCTCCTTAGGTTTGTCTTGGCATTTTTCGTTGTAACTTGCTTCGCTATTAATTATTTCTTGGTTGCAGATCCAGAAGTCACCGCATCCTGTAGCCCCTTTTTCTGTGGTTGTGAAGAAGCCATTCTTGCCTGCTTGCGCTTTTTCGTATTTTTCGATGTCACATGAGGACTCTTTGTAATCTTTTTCTGATTCGTTTATTTTGCCGTTGCTGAAATAGTAAATCTGATTTCCGCAGCCTTGCACTGTCCTTTTCCCGCTCGTTTGCTTCTCTTTCTCAAGATTGTCCTGGCAGATTGCGTCGTCAAAGTCTTTCTTGGTTTTTAGGTCGACTCCTTTGTAAAACCAATATTGACGTGTTCCGCATTCTGGTATCAGTTCTTGTGCTTGATTAGGCGGGTCATTTGTGTAGCTTTCGAGTTTTTTGCTCTCCTCCCACTTTTTACAGGCTGTTCCATATTTGGAGTCTCGTGCACGCTCGTAGTCTGAGTATTGGAGACCGACAAATTCTCCATCAAGGCCATATACCGTTCTATTGCAGCCGTTGGGGGTGCAGGTGGGATCCGTCTTGTATGAGGTTGAGCCATCTTGAGGCGGTCTGTCGGGGCATCCTTTGTCTGCATTGGAGTTCCAACGTGTGAATTCAACTGGCTGTGTATTTTTTTCTGTTAGCCATTTGTCGTACTCGCTTTCGCAGGTTGCTCGTGCAGTGGCAATGCTTTGCTTCCACTTCACAAGATCTTTGAGGCTGTCGTCTTGTTTGCAATTCACTCCAGCCCAGCGATTGCAGGAGTTCATGCTGCCCGTGTTGGTCGAAGTTGGAGTGGCGAATTTGTTCAGCGATCCATCTGAGACAGAAAAGCCAATTGGAAAACGGATATTGTCGTTTTCGTTGAGTGGAATAAGCTGAAAGTAGCTGCATTTATCTGCGTTATTTGATGTGTCTATCCTGTATCCGATCGGATTCACGCGTTGATCAGAAATAATCGATGCATCAATTGTGTCTTTGTCGTTTTCGTTCAGTCGATTCTTTTGGAGGCAATCGGCTGCTGCTGTATTTAGCAGTGCTTTGGCTTCATCAATTTTCGAGGAAGTCATCATGTCGCCAATTCTTGGGACACTTATTCCTGCAAGAATGCTGATAATTCCAACAACAGCAACAAGCTCCAGGATGGTCATTCCTTCGCTGTTGCGAGTGCAATACAAGCCACTTTGTCTGCAATGCTTCAGAGGCCTTGACCTGCAGAAGTTGAGGGCAAAGGGGATCATGATTGCTGTCAGTCTTGACCGCTAAATCATTAAGGGTTGGCTCGAGTGCCTATCAGAACGTCAATGGTGTAGGCACCGTTCCCGTTGTAGCCCGCTGTCGCGTTGGCCTTCGTTGCGGTGAGAGTTGTTGCGGCGCCCGCAGCTGATGAATAGCAGTTATGCGTTTGGGCTTGGTTGATTGAGTTTGATGTGTATGTGTAAAAACCATCATCTCCTGGAAAGTCAAAATTGGGGTAGGCCAGGCCGCGATTATTGGCTTGCCTTGCTATTTGAAATGCGCATTCTTTGTAGGCATTTTTTAGGTTGGCATCCATCGCTGCATCGGCAGCTTGTTCATTCATCCCCATGAACGCTGGGACGGCAATTGCTGCAAGAATGGCAAGCACTGCCACGACGACGACGAGCTCAATCAGTGAAAAGCCTTTATCGCCAGGCTTCCGGCTGAGAACGCGTTGCGTTTTTGGGTTGCGCAGGTAGGCCTGGAGAAGGCTCATGTTTCGTTCAAGACTTCCTTTATTTTCCTTAGTCCGTCTTGGGCTGTCAACGTCACTCCTTGCGTTGGTTATCCCCTAAGCGGTTTTTGCAAG
The DNA here is from genome assembly GCF_020514235.1 of Synechococcus sp. MU1617. Classification (NCBI taxonomy): domain Bacteria; kingdom Bacillati; phylum Cyanobacteriota; class Cyanophyceae; order Synechococcales; family Synechococcaceae; genus Synechococcus; species Synechococcus sp. MU1617. The sequence goes on along the minus strand of NZ_VTLB01000002.1, from coordinate 77,582 downwards.
CCGAGAGCACCCAACCCCACGAAGCCCAGGCTCAGGTCACATCTGGTCATGACTCATGGCAAAGCATTCAGATCCTGATCGACGCATGGCGCCACAGTGAGTGCACTGTGAAGGCCTGATCCATGCGCATCTCCACCGCTTCCCTCGCCTTGTCGGCCGTCTTGGCGGCACCGGTGATCTCGACGGCTTCATCGGCAGCAGCGGGGAGTCATCTGTCCCCGGAGCAGAGCCAAGTGTTGTTTCAGGCCCGCAAGACCTGGGCCAAGGACAACTACCAGCGTCGGCTGGAGCTGCTGCAGAGCCAGCAGCGCTGCATCGATGCCGCAGCATCCGCTGATGCGCTGAAGACGTGCCGTCGTCAGATGAAAAAAGCCCGGAAGTCCCTTAAGCAGGACTACCGGGCATACGTGAACAAAGTGCGGAATCAGCTGGGGCTTCCGGCCCGCACCGGCAACAAGCGCGATGCCAAAGGCCGGAAGCTCCAGGCCTGAACGTCTGATCAGGCGGCGTCGAGGGCTGCTACACCAGGCAGCACCTTGCCTTCCAGCAGCTCGAGGCTGGCGCCACCGCCGGTGGAGATGTGAGACATCTTCTCGGCCAGGCCAGCCTTTTCGACGGCTGCCACGGAGTCACCGCCGCCGATGATCGTGCAGCAGCCCTTACCGCTCAGGGCCGCCAGAGTGGTGGCGATGGCGTTGGTGCCAGCCGCGAATTTGTCGAACTCGAACACGCCCATGGGGCCGTTCCAGATCACGGTCTGACAGTCGGCCAGGGCGTCTTGGAACACCTTGATCGAGTCGGGGCCGATGTCGAGGCCCATCCAGCCGTCGGGGATGGCATTGATGTCCGCGGTCTGGCTGTTGGCATCGGGGGCAAAGTTGTCAGCCAGCACCACGTCGGTGGGCAGCAGCAGCTGCACGCCCTTGGCCTTGGCCTTGGCTTCCAGCTCCTTGGCCAGTTCCAGCTTGTCCTCTTCCACAAGGCTCTTGCCCACCGAGAGGCCGCGGGCTTTGTAGAAGGTGAAGATCATGCCGCCGCCGATCAGCACTTTGTCGCACTTGTCGATCAGGGTGTCGAGCACGCCGATCTTGGAGCTCACCTTGGAGCCGCCGACGATGGCAGCCAGGGGACGCTTGGGTTCATCCACAGCACCCTGCAGGTACTGCAGCTCCTTCTCCATCAGGAACCCAGCCACGGAGGGCTTGAGGAACTTGGTCACGCCTTCGGTGGAGGCATGGGCACGGTGGGCGGCGCCGAAGGCGTCGTTCACATACACATCCGCAAGGCCTGCCAGCTTTTCAGCGAAACCGGCTTCGTTCTTCTCTTCCTCAGCGAAGAAGCGCACGTTCTCCAGCAGCACTACATCGCCGTTGGCCATGGCGCCCACCTTGGCTTCGGCGTCGGGGCCGATGCAGCTGTCGGTCTTGGCCACGGGCTTGCCCAGCAGTTCGCTCAGGCGAGCGGCCACGGGGGTGAGGCGCATGGCGTCATTCACCTGGCCCTTGGGACGGCCGAAGTGAGCGGACAGGATCACCTTGGCTCCCTTGCCGATCAGGTCGTTGATCGTGGGCAGGGCGGCACGGATGCGGGTGTCGTCGGTGATGGCACCGGCGTCATTCAGGGGCACATTGAAGTCAACCCGCACGAGAACGCGTTTGCCGCTCAGGTCGCCGGCGTTGAGGCTGGCCAGGGAACGCTTCGCCATAGGGTTGTGTCGTGCGGTAAGAAAACGGGGTGAGATTAACCCGTGTGAATGGCGATAGCGCCGGCGAGGTCAAAGTGAATTTGTTCCGGCTGTCCGTCTGTTCTGTGCGTTTGCGTTCGTGAGCACCCCAACGATCCAGTGGTATCCCGGCCACATCGCTAAGGCGGAGCAGCAGCTCAAGCGCCATCTCGACAAGGTGGATCTGGTGATTGAGGTGCGTGATGCCCGCATTCCTCTGGCCACGGGCCACCCCCATCTCAACCGCTGGTTGAAGGGCAAGCAGCATCTGTTGGTGATCAACCGTCGCGACATGGTCACCGCGGCCGCAAAAGAGGCCTGGGAGGCTTGGTTCAAGGCCCAGGGGCAGAAGACGGTTTGGTGTGATGCCAAGGCCGGGACCGGCGTGAAGCAGGTGCAGCAGGCAGCCATCCGCGCCGGGGATCAGCTCAACGAACGCCGCCGCAACCGGGGCATGCGGCCCAGACCGGTGCGTGCCCTCACCCTGGGGTTCCCCAACGTCGGTAAGTCAGCCCTGATCAACCGCTTGGTGCGGCAGAAGGTGGTGGCCAGTGCCCGGCGGGCCGGGGTGACACGCACCCTGCGCTGGGTCCGTCTGGGGCAAGACCTGGACCTCCTCGATGCGCCCGGGGTCTTGCCCCCTCGGCTTGATGACCAGCAGGCGGCCCTGCGGCTTGCCCTCTGCGACGACATCGGTCAGGCCGCCTACGACGGTGAGCTCGTGGCTCAGGCCTTCCTGCAATTGCTGCTTGATGCGGCAGCGCAGGCTGCGGCCGGGGTGACGATTCCGCTTCTACAAGAGCGCTACGGCATTCCCCTGAGCGGTGAAACGGCGGACCCCGCCCTCTGGCTGGAGGCCGCAGCGGCCCGCCACACCTCTGGTGAAACAGCGCGCATGGCACAGCGGCTGCTGGATGATTTCCGCAAGTCCACCCTCGGCAGCATCGCCCTGGAGTTGCCGGCGTGAGTCCTCATTGGAAAAGGCCTCCGTTGCCGGAAGAGACCTTCACCGATCGCTTTGGGGAGGGTGAGGGGGAGCTGCTGACGCTGGCCTATCCCAAACCGCTGCCGATGCGGCTGGACCGTTGGTTGGTGAGCCAGCGCACGGAGCAGAGTCGGGCCCGGATTCAGAAGTTCATTGACGCGGGCTACGTGCGCGTCAACGGCAAGACCGGAAAGGCCAAAACGCCTCTGCGCCAGGGCGATGAGGTGCAGCTGTGGATGCCGCCACCGGAGCCGCTGCCGTATCTCAAGCCGGAGCCGATGGATCTGGATGTGCTGTTTGAGGACGACCATCTGATCGTGCTCAACAAGCCGGCAGGCCTGACGGTGCATCCAGCGCCCGGCAACAAGGACGGCACCCTGGTGAATGGTTTGTTGCATCACTGCCCGGATCTGCCTGGCATCAGCGGCAAGCTGCGGCCGGGGATCGTGCACCGTCTCGATAAAGACACCACCGGCTGCATCGTGATCGCCAAGAGTCAGGAGGCCCTGGTGCGGCTGCAGGTGCAGATCCAGAAACGGATCGCCTCCCGCGAATACTTCGCTGTCGTTCATGGCGTGCCTGACGGCGACTCCGGCACGATCGTTGGCGCCATTGGCCGTCATCCGGCGGATCGCAAGAAGTACGCGGTGGTGAGCTCTGAGAACGGCCGTTATGCCTGCACCCACTGGACCCTGGTGGAGCGTCTCGGCGACTACTCCCTGTTGCGCTTCAAGCTCGACACCGGTCGGACTCATCAGATCCGCGTCCACTGCGCCCACATGAACCACCCCGTGGTGGGGGACCCCACCTACAGCCGCTGCCGCAAATTGCCGATCGAGCTGCCAGGCCAGGCCCTGCATGCCGTGCAGTTGGGGCTCGACCATCCGATCACCCGAGAGCGAATGGTGTTTGAAGCGCCCCTGCCTCCGGTGATGGAGAAGTTGTTGGGGGTGTTGCGACGGCGCGCAGCGTCGGGCTGAGGGCCTAACGCGGCAGCCTTGGACAGGCCTCCACGAGGGTCCGGCTGATTGGCGCCTGAGGTGCGCTGAAGATCCGATCCCCTGGACCCTCCTCAACCACCTTCCCTTGGTCCAGCACCATCACCCGGTGACAGAAGCCACTGGCCACTGAGAGGTCGTGGGTGATGAACACGATCGCCAGGCCCAGCTCCTGCTGCAGCTCCCGCAGCAGAGCGAGCACATCCGCCTGCACCTCCGCATCGAGCATGCTCACGCTCTCGTCGCAGATCAGCACCTTGGGTTTCAGGGCAAGGGCGCGGGCGATGGCTACCCGCTGCTGCTGGCCGCCGGAGAGCTGCTTCGGCAGGCGGTCTTGAAACCGCTCGGCCGGGCTGAGGCCGACCCGCTCCAGCAGGCGGCGTGCTTCCTCCCGGGCTGCTGCTTTGGAGCAGAGGCCATGGATCAGCAACGGATCGGCGATCGCATCCGCCACCTGCAGGGCCGGATTGAGGCAGGCCAGAGGGTCCTGAAACACCATCTGGAGAGCCCGGCGGGCTGAGCGCAGCGTTTCTCCCCGCAGGCTCAGCAGATCCTGGCCGAGCAGGTCGACCCGTCCGCCACGAATGGAATTGAGCCCCATCAGGGCACGGCAGAGGGTGCTCTTGCCGCAGCCGGAGGCTCCCACCACTCCCAGGCTTTCCCCGGCCCTGAGCTCAAAACTCACCCCATCCACCGCCTTCAGCCAGACGGGCGACCAAGGTGCGCCCCCCACGGCGTGCCAGCAGCGCATCTCCTCCACCCGCAGCACGCTGTTGTTGTCGGGAAGTGCCGGTGAGCGTCCCCCTTCCCGGGCCTGGGCGGAGGCCACCAGCCGTTGCCCCACTGGCGACTGCGGCCGACTGAGCAGTTGATGGCTGGGGCCGTCCTCCACCTTGCGTCCGCCGTCGAGCATCGCCATGCGCTCGCACCAGCGGGCGGCCATGGCCAAGTCATGACTGATTAGCAGCAGCGCACTGCCCAGTTCCTTGCAGAGACCGCTGAGCTCGGCCATGACCTGTCCTGCCACCGCCACATCCAGGCTGGTGGTGGGTTCATCGGCGATCAGTAGTGGTGGTTCTAGGGCGATCGCCAGGGCAATGGCCAGGCGCTGCCTCATCCCACCGCTGAGCTCATGGGGGTAGGCGCGGAAGCGGTTGGCCCCAATGCCCACCCGTTCCAGCAGTTCGTGGGCCCGTTCCTGGTGAGCCGCGGCGGTGGTGTGAGGCCGGTGGCCCCTGAGGGTGTCGATCAGATGACCGCCCACGCTCATCAGCGGATTCATCCGCGTCATCGGGTCCTGGAACACCAGACCGACGGCTTCGCCCCGCAGCTGCCGCAACTGTGGGCGCTTGAGCTGGCGTGGATCCTGGCCGGTCAAGGCCAGCCGTCCTTCACAGACCGTTCCCTGCGGCAGCAGCTGCATCACGGCCCGGGCCACTGTGCTTTTGCCGCAGCCTGAAGATCCCACCAAGGCCAGGGTCTCTCCCGGCTCGAGGCTCAAATCCAGCCCATCCAGCGTCCAGTGTTCACTGCCGGGGTAGCGCAGTCTCAGCTGTTCGAGTTCCAGAACAGGCCGGCCCATGAACAGTGCGGCTGGAGCGACAGGGGGTCCTGCACTGAATACCATGGATTGACCCGATGGGTCGGATGCTCAACGCTGCCTCCACACCCAAAGAGCCCCGAACCAGCACGGGTTCGGCCAAGGTGCGCTGCGCGTTGCCCGAAGTACGGCGCCATCCCGTCCGTCATCCGGAGGATTACGGCATCGCTCTGCCTGAGTGGTTGCGGGAGTGCATCGCCAATGTGCCGCCTGGCATTGGCCAGAGCTGCCCCACCGATGCCGAGGCGCTGCTGGTGTCGGCCTTTGATTTCGGCTTTCAGCTCCACGAAGGCCAGTTCCGCGCCAGTGGAGACCCCTACATCGTCCATCCGGTGGCGGTGGCTGATCTGTTGCGGGACATCGGTGCCAGTGCCCCGGTGATCGCTGCTGGGTTCCTCCATGACGTGGTCGAGGACACCGACGTCACCCCCGATCAGATCGAGCTCCACTTCGGTTCCGAGGTACGTGAGCTGGTGGAAGGTGTCACCAAGCTCGGCGGCATCCATTTCAACGACCGCACGGAAGCTCAGGCGGAGAATCTGCGCCGGATGTTCTTGGCGATGGCCAGCGACATCCGTGTGGTGTTGGTGAAGCTGGCGGACCGCTTGCACAACATGCGCACCCTGGGTGCGCTGAAGGAAGAGAAGCGCCAGCGGATCGCCCGTGAAACCCGCGAGATCTATGCCCCCCTCGCCAACCGCCTCGGCATCGGCCGCTTCAAGTGGGAGCTGGAGGATCTGGCCTTCAAATTGCTGGAACCGGAGGCCTTCCGCGAAATTCAGGAGGAGGTGGCCACCAAGCGCAGTGAGCGTGAGCAACGGCTCGGCGTCACCGTGGGGCTGCTGAACGAGCGGCTGGAACGGGCCGGCCTAGACCACTGCGAGGTGAGTGGTCGCCCCAAACATCTGTTTGGCATCTGGAGCAAGATGCAGCGCCAGCAGAAGGAGTTCCACGAGATCTACGACGTGGCGGCGTTGCGGATCCTCACTCCCAATGTTGAGAGCTGCTACCGCGCCCTCGCGGTGGTTCACGACACCTTTCGCCCGATTCCCGGCAGGTTTAAGGACTACATCGGGTTGCCGAAACCCAACGGCTATCAATCCCTGCACACCGCGGTGATCGGTCGACATCGCCCGATCGAAGTGCAGATCCGCACACTTGAGATGCACCATGTGGCCGAATTCGGGATTGCGGCCCACTGGAAATACAAGGAAGGCGGCTCGCCGGCCAGCAGCAGCAGCGATGCGGAGCGGTTCAACTGGCTGCGTCAGCTGGTGGATTGGCAACAGGAAGGCGGCAACGACGATCACAACGACTACCTCTCCTCGATCAAGGAAGACCTGTTTGACGAGGAGGTTTTCGTCTTTACCCCGAAGGGCGATGTGCTCGGTTTGCGCAAGGGGGCAACCGCCGTTGATTTCGCTTATCGCATTCACTCCGAGGTGGGCAATCACTGCCATGGCGCTCGCATCAACGATCGGCTCTGCCCGTTGGCGACACCGCTGCAGAACGGTGATTTCGTTCAGGTGCTCACCAGTAAGACGGCCCACCCCAGCCTGGATTGGCTGAACTTCGTCGCCACGCCGACGGCGCGCAACCGCATCCGCCAGTGGTACAAGCGCAGCCATCGGGACGAAACGATTGAACGGGGCAAGGATCTGCTGGAGCGGGAGCTGGGCCGTGATGGCTTCGATGCCCTGCTGAACAGTGAGGCGATGCAGCGGGTGGCGCAGCGCTGCAATGTGCCCACCACCGAAGACCTGCTGGCGTCACTTGGGTTTGGAGATATCACGCTGCAGCAGGCGCTCAACCGTTTGCGGGAGGAGATGCGTCTGCTGGCGGAACAGCAGCAGGCCCCACCCAGCAATGAAGACGTCGCCGCGGCGCTGGTGCCATCGCGGGATGCGTCTCCGGATCGGTCCGGAGGCGAAGGGGCGATTCTTGGTCTGGAGGGCTTGGATTACCGTCTTGGTGGCTGCTGCAGTCCACTGCCGGGCGAGTTGATCGTGGGCACGGTGGCCCTCGGCAACCACGGCATCACCATTCACCGGCAGGACTGCTCCAACGTGGAGACGATCCCGCGGGAACGGCGGCTTCCCGTGCGCTGGAACACCACCCAAGCCGAACAGGAAAAACAGCGCTTCCCGGTGCAGCTGCGGATCGAGGTGATCGATCGCGTCGGCATCCTCAAAGACATCCTGCTGCGTCTCTCCGATGGCGCCATCAACGTCAGTGATGCTCGGGTGACCACTGCAGCTGGCAAACCCGCCCGCATTGATCTGCGGGTTGAGCTGGAGGGTGCAGATCAGCTCAGCCGCACCATGGACCAGATCCGCTCGATGGCGGATGTGATCGGGATTGCCCGGGTGGGCACGAGTTAGCTGCCTTGGCTGAGGGCTGCACGGGCTTCACGCCGCAGAAACAGGCGGTAGGCGATCCAGCCGCTGGCGATCGCCAGCACCATCCCCACAATGGTGGAGCCCAGCAGGATGCGCTGGCTGAACTCCCATCCCTGGGCCCACAGGCTGCTGCGATTCAGCTCTGAAAGGTTGATCCCGCCCTGGCCGGGCCCCAGCAGCTGACAGCCCACCAAGTAGTTGAACCAGTAGAGGGGCAGATAGGTGAGGGGATTGCTCACCAGGGTTCCTGCGGCGGCGAGCAGGTGGTTACCCCGCACCACGCTGGCAACACCCACGCTGAGGAAAATCTGCAGCCCGAAGAAGGGGTAGCAGCCGCAGAACACGCCAGCGGCCAAGCCGCGAGCTCGTTGGCCTGGGGTTCCTTCCTGTCTCCACAACCAGAGGACCCCACGGCGCATCCGGAGGCGACTGAGGCGCAGCAACCGGCGCATGAACCCTGCGGAAATCGGCTGGATCCTAGGTATGGATCACCAGCGGCGACTGCTGTGCCCAGCACCGACACGATTGCGGCAGTGGCCACCGCCGTGGCCCCAGGTCAGGGCGGGATCGCCGTGATCCGTCTCTCCGGGCCGGCTGCGGAAGCGACGGGGCGCAGCGTGGTGCACTGCCCGGGCCGTCAGGAGTGGGGATCGCACCGGCTGGTGTACGGCCATGTGATCGATGGCGAGGGCCGGCGTCTCGATGAGGTGCTGCTGCTGCTGATGCGCGGGCCCCGCAGCTTCACCGGTGAGGACGTGGTGGAGATCCACTGCCATGGCGGCGTGATCGCCGTGCAGCGGGTGCTCGAACAGGTGCTGCGGCAGCCGGGGGTGCGCCGGGCCCAGCCCGGCGAGTTCAGCCAGCGGGCTGTGCTCAACGGTCGGCTCGATCTCACCCGCGCGGAGGCGGTGAGTGAGCTGGTGGCAGCCCGCAGCCGCCGGGCGGCCGAGTTGGCGATGGCGGGCCTCGATGGCGGCATTCAGGCCCAGATCACCGGCCTGCGGGAACGGCTGCTGGACCAGCTCACCGAGTTGGAGGCCCGGGTGGATTTCGAGGAAGACCTGCCGCCCCTCGATGGCGAGGCCTTACTGCAGCAGCTGCAAGCCGTTCGCCTGGAGCTTGAGCAGCTGGTGCGCGATGGCGAGCGGGGCGATGCCCTGCGCCAGGGTCTGCGGGTGGCGTTGGTGGGTCGCCCCAACGTGGGAAAAAGTTCCCTGCTCAATCGGCTCAGCCGCCGTGAGCGGGCGATCGTGACCGATCTGCCGGGCACCACCAGAGATTTGCTGGAGAGCGAAATCGTGCTGGAGGGGGTACCGATCACCCTGCTCGACACCGCCGGCATCCGCAGTACCAATGACGCGGTGGAGCAGCTGGGAATTGCCCGCAGCGAAGAAGCGCTGGCCACGGCTGATGTGGTGCTGTTGGTGCTTGACGGCCATGCGGGCTGGACCGCCGAAGACGCCGACTTGCTGGCGCGCATCCCTGAGAAGATCCCCAGGATCCTTGTGGCTAACAAAGCGGATCTTCCTGCGGGGGCCTTCCCCCAGCCGGTGGATGTTCAGCTGTCGGCGTTGGACGGTACGGGGGAGGCCGACCTGGTGCGGGCCCTGCTGGAGCGTTGCGGAGCTGCTGGAACCGACGGCATGTTGGTGGCGCTGAACCAACGCCAACGCGATCTCGCTGCCCGAGCCGCCGAAGCCCTGGCCCGTAGCCAGGAGGTGGCGGCACAGCAGCTCCCGTGGGACTTTTGGACGATCGATCTGCGGGAGGCGATCCGAGCGTTGGGGGAGATCACTGGAGAAGAGCTCACCGAAGCAGTGCTGGATCGGGTGTTTTCGCGCTTCTGCATCGGAAAATAGGTTCAGCGGACTTCAGGAACGGTTTGGACTGGCAATCCCCTGCACTCACCGCTGCCTTGGAGGCTTGGCTGGCAGAAGACATCGGTCGTGGCGATCTGACGGCGGCTGCGTTGCAGGGCCAGCAGGGTCAGGCCCATTGGCTTGCCAAACAGCCCGGCCGGTTCTGCGGTGGCCCTTTGGTGCAGCGCTTGTTCCAGCGGCTGGATCCTGGGGTGAGTGTTCGTCTGCTGAGGCAGGACGGCGACGCCGTCGAGGCCGGGGACTGCCTGCTGGAGCTGGAAGGTCCGGCCACGGCCTTGGTGGCGGGAGAACGCACCGCCTTGAACTTGGCCATGCGCCTCTCAGGCATTGCCACCGCCACCGCTGAATTGGTGGCCCAGCTCCAGGGCACCGGTGTGCGTCTGGCCGATACCCGCAAGACCACGCCTGGGCTTCGTCTGCTGGAGAAATACGCAGTCCGCTGCGGCGGCGGCATCAACCACCGCATGGGGCTGGATGACGCGGCCATGCTCAAGGAGAACCACATCGCCTGGGCGGGGGGCATCACGGCGGCTATCGCGGCCGTGCGCGATCAGGCTCCTTGGCCAGCGGCCGTGATTGTGGAAGCCGAGACTGAAGCTCAGGCGCTGGAGGCGGTGCAGGCGGGCGCCAATGGAGTGCTCCTTGATGAGTTCACTCCCGAGCAGCTCACGGCCCTGGTGCCGAGCCTGCGGGATTGCAGTACCCGCGGGGTGGTGCTGGAGGCCTCCGGCATTCAGCCCGAGCAGTTGCAGGCCTACGCCGCCACCGGCATCGATTTGATCTCCACCAGTGCGCCGGTCACCCGCAGCCACTGGTTGGACCTGAGCATGCGTTTCACCTGAAGAGGGATGATCAGAGCCGGATTCCCCCGGCCACGCACTGCCCATGCTCAGCCTGTCCCAGTCCCTGGATGCCCAGTTGCGGGCGGCGATGCAACGGGCCTTCCCGGAGACCGATGCGGGGCTGGACCCCCAGCTGGCCCCTGCCAGCAAGCCGGAATTCGGTGACTTCCAGGCCAACGGTGCGCTGCCCCTGGCCAAGCCCTTGAAGCAGGCGCCCAGGCAAATTGCCACGGCGATCGTGGAGGAGCTGCAGGCCGATCCCGCCTTCACAGACCTCTGCCTGGATCCCCAGATCGCTGGGCCTGGCTTCATCAACCTCACCATCCGCCCGGAGCGGCTGGCGGCGGAGGTGTCGGCACGGCTGGGGGACGAGCGTCTGGGCGTGCCGGCGGTTAGTAACGCGGCGCCGGTGGTGGTGGATTTTTCCAGCCCCAACATCGCCAAGGAGATGCATGTGGGGCATTTGCGCTCCACGATCATTGGCGACTCGCTGGCGCGGGTGCTGGAGTTCCGCGGCCATCCGGTGCTGCGCCTCAATCACGTGGGCGACTGGGGCACCCAGTTCGGCATGTTGATTACCCATCTCAAGCAGGTGGCGCCGGAAGCCCTGGACACCGCCGATGCGGTGGATCTGGGAGACCTGGTGGCCTTCTACCGCGAGGCCAAGAAGCGCTTCGATGACGACGAAGCCTTCCAGTCCACCTCCCGCGATGAGGTGGTGAAGCTGCAGGGGGGCGATCCGGTGTCGCTCAAGGCCTGGGGCCTGCTCTGTGATCAGTCGCGGCGGGAGTTTCAGAAGATCTACGACCGGCTCGACATCCGCCTGAGCGAACGCGGCGAGTCGTTTTACAACCCCTTCCTGCCGGCGGTGATTGATGGTTTGAAGGCCGCCGAACTGCTGGTCACCGACGACGGTGCCCAGTGCGTCTTCCTCGAGGGTGTGCAGGGCAAGGACGGCAACCCCCTGCCGGTGATCGTGCAGAAGAGCGACGGCGGCTTTAACTACGCCACCACTGACCTGGCGGCGATCCGCTACCGCTTTGGTGCGGCGCCGGAGGGGGATGGTGCCGGTCGTGTTGTGTATGTCACCGATGCTGGTCAGGCGAACCATTTCGCCGGGGTGTTCCAGGTGGCCGAGCGGGCCGGTTGGATTCCGGACGGTGCGCGCCTCGAGCACGTGCCCTTTGGCCTGGTGCAGGGGGAGGACGGCAAAAAGCTCAAGACCCGTGCAGGCGACACCGTTCGTTTGCGGGATCTGCTCGATGAAGCCGTCGAGCGTGCTGAGACCGATCTGCGCTCACGCCTGAAGGTGGAGGAGCGCAGCGAGTCGGAGGAGTTCATCCAGCATGTGGCAGGCACCGTGGGTTTGGCGGCGGTGAAATACGCCGACCTCAGCCAGAACCGGATCACCAATTACCAGTTCTCCTTCGACCGGATGCTGGCGCTGCAGGGCAACACAGCGCCCTATCTGCTCTATGCCGTGGTGCGCATCGCCGGCATCGCCCGCAAGGGGGGCGACCTTGCGGCCACCAGTGCCCAACTGCAGTTCAGCGAGCCCCAGGAGTGGGCCCTGGTGCGGGAGCTGCTCAAGTTCGACGCCGTGATCGCTGAGGTGGAGGAGGAGCTGCTGCCCAACCGGTTGTGCAGCTACCTATTCGAGCTCAGCCAGGTGTTCAACCGCTTTTACGACCAGGTGCCGGTGCTCAAGGCCGATCCTGAAGCGCTGGCATCCCGCCTCGCTCTTTGTCGTTTAACGGCCGACACCCTCAGACTGGGGCTCGGACTGCTGGGCATTGCCACCCTGGACCGCATGTGAGCGACAACATTCAACCGTTCACACCTGGTGGTGCTCCAGCGGCCCGCGCCGCTGTTGAGCAGCTCAAGGCCTACAGCGCGCCGCTGGAGGGCCGCCGCCAGATGCTGCGGCTGGATTTCAACGAAAACACGATTGGCCCCAGCCCCCTGGTGGCCCAAGCGCTGCGCAACTTCAGCACCGAAGAAATTGCCGTTTATCCGGAGTACGACGGCCTGCGGGATGCGTTGCTCCAGAACCTGCTGGAAACCGGCTGCCGGCCGGGCTTGAAGCCTGATCAGGTGGGTCTATTCAACGGTGTGGATGCCGCCATCCATGCGGTGTTTCAGGCGTATGGCGATGTCGGTGAGACGTTGCTGACCACAGCGCCCACCTTTGGCTACTACAGCCCCTGCGCTGGGATGCAGGGCATGACGATCGAGGCGATCCCCTACGAGGGGGAGACGTTCCGCTTCCCGTTGGCGGCCATTCAGGAAGCGTTGGCGGCTCGCTCGCCGCGGTTGTTGTTGATCTGCAACCCCAACAACCCCACCGGCACGCGCTTGCCAGCAGATCAGGTGATCGCCTTGGCGGCCTCAGCCCCGGGCACCTTGGTGGTGGTGGATGAGTTGTATGAGGCCTTCACAGGTGACAGCGTGCTGCCGAGCGCTGATTTCACGGCCACCCCGAACCTCCTGGTGTTCCGTTCCCTGGCCAAAACAGCTGGTTTGGCGGGTCTGCGCATCGGCTTCGCCATCGGCCATGCCGATGTGGTCGATCGGGTGAGCCGTGTCACGGGCCCCTACGACGTGAACAGCGTGGCCGTGGCTGCGGCGTTCGCCGCCTTGGCCGATCAGTCGTATGTGGACGCCTACGTGGCCGAGGTGCTGCGGGCTCGCGACTGGACCCTGCAAGCGCTGCGGGATGCAGGCGTGCGCCATCACTGTGACGGCGGCAACTATCTGCTGATCTGGCCCCAGCGCCCGGTGGCGGAGGTGGATGCGGAATTACGCGAGGCTGGAATTCTGGTGCGTTCGATGGCCGGCAAGCCCCTGATCGATGGCTGTTTTCGGGTGAGCATCGGCACCACCAGCCAGATGCAGCGCTTCATCGAGGCGTTCCTCTCCCTGGAGCAATGAATCGCCTGCTGCTGCTAGCCACCGGTGGCACCATCGCCGGCTGTGCGGCCGACAGTGCAACGCTGAACGACTACACCGCTGGGGTGCTGGGGGGTGATGCCCTGCTGGCGGCGGTGCCGCAGCTTCAGGGTCTGGCCACGATCAGCGTCGAGCAGGTCGCCAATGTCGACAGCGCTGATCTGCTCTTTGAGCATTGGCGCGCGCTGGTGGATCGCATTCGTGGTGCCTTTGCGGCGGCCCCCGAGCTGGCCGGGGTGGTGATCACCCATGGCACCAACACGCTGGAGGAAACCGCCTGGTTGCTGCAGCTGTTGATCGACGATCCCCGGCCCGTGGTGCTGGTGGGGGCGATGCGGCCAGCCACGGCCCTCAGTGCCGATGGGCCGCTCAATTTGTTGCAGGCGGTGCAGGTGGCCTCAAGTCCAGAAGCCCGCGGCCATGGCGTTCTGGTGGTGATGGATGGACAGATCCATGGCGCCGAGCGGGTCACCAAGCTGGCCACCCAGGGGGTGGGGGCCTTTGCCAGTCCCGATAGCGGGCCCTTGGGGTGGGTGGACGATGTGGGCGTTCATCTGGCCATGGTGAGTGGACCCCGGCAGGTGCCCTTCGCTGGGCTCGATTTACCGGAGCAATGGCCCCAGGTGCCGATCGTTTACGGGTGTGTGGAGCCTGAGCCGCTCCTGCTCAGCGTCTGTCTCAACGCCGGGGTTGCAGGCCTGGTGTTCACCGGGACGGGCGCCGGCCAGTTGTCGGTTGGCGAATGTCGGGTGTTGGAGACGTGGGCTGGCCCACGACCGTTGATGCTGCGGGCCAACCGCTGTGGGTCTGGACCCGTGCACCGCAATCCCGAGGACGAACGGCTCGGGCTGCTGCCTGCAGGCAGCCTCAATCCCCAGAAAGCCAGGGTGTTGTTGCTGTTGTGCCTCATTGCGGGGTTGGATCGTGCAAGCATGGCCGATCGGTTGATCCAACTCGAGCTCTTGAATTGATTGCTTTCTGCGCTGTTAGGTGTTTTGCCGCAGTTGGTGAGTGACTTCTAATCACCGATATGAAGCAATCCCGTACTTTTAAGGTTTGTTTGCAGGCTGCTTTTAGTTTGAAAAATTGATCAGCCCTCGTGAGCATCCAGAGAAGGCGACGCCTCAGGAACCGACGTCTGAGAAATCAACGCCTAAGGGGCCAGAGGCAAAACAATTACGACATCAAGCTCAGTTTTGCTGGCGTTGATCAAGCGGGTAATGAAGGGGTCGCGATTCGCGGATTTGTTCCTCCTTCAGAAGAAACGATTCCAGCCGATCCTGTTAATTCGCCGGTGGCACCCTTCGCTATCGACACAACATCGGAACTTCTCTTTAACTACCAGGTCGTTGGGGGTGTTCCCTATGAGTATGGCATTGGCCAATTTGAAATTACTGCAGCTCAATATTGTGCTTTTTTGAATGCTGTTGATGCAGAGGGTGAGAATCCAAAGCAGCCGTGGACCAAAGTTAAGCTCTGGAATGAAAAAAATAACCCTTTGGTGAATCATTTTCAAGGCCAAATTTTGTATGTCGATCATGCCGAAGATGGTCAGCACTATGCCGTAGCTGATCCGGTGTGGGCGGACAAGCCAGTGATGATGATCAATGGATTTCAGTTCGCATATTTCATTAATTCTCTAACCAACGGAGGGGCTGTTGGGCAGAAGCAGTCTCAGCGAAAGAGTCCCCTCGGCTTTGATGTTGAGGTGACGGATCGTTATTATAAATTTTCTGAGACGATTGATAATGGCTCCTATAATTTAAGTGATTCAAATTATGCATTCCTGTCGCGGCAAAATGTTGATGGTCTGTTCTTCCCCTCTCAGGATGAATGGATTAAGGCCGCCTATTATGCGGGTGAGGAAACTGGAAATGGAACGAATTACTTTTATTTCCCCACTGTTAGCAATGAAGCTCCGATTCCCCTGTTTACTCAGGAAGGGAAAGATCAAGGTCTAGCTGAGGGTAAGGCTGCTGAGAGTCCTTTCGCTCAAGTGAATGTTAGTGATACGGGTGAAGTTCAGATCAAGGAACTTGATCAAAAAATAAAGAGAAATCAGGGCTATTCCAACTACAATTTTGGTGTTTTTTGGCAGCCTTGGTATGCGCCAGAGGGTAAGACCTACGGAAATGCAAATGTCACGGACGTTGGTGGCTCCGATAGTCCATCACCTTGGTTGGCGTACGACATGGGTGGAAATATTGTCGAGTACACCGACACCATCGCCGGCGCTATGGATATTCCTCATTTGTCAGAGAACCTCCAGCAGTTGCCCGTTGCATTTCGTGCCCATGGTGGCATCGCAAATGCTACGGGCTATCAACTTTGGATCAGTGCAACTGGAGCTGGAGATCCTTACGGGCAAATCATCGGATCTGCCTATGAATATGGTGGGGCTCGCTTGAGTTTCCTGGGTGATGACGAGCCGAAGAAGTCAGCCAAGAACCTCAAGCGTTCTAGTCGAGCTGATGTGATTACTGGTCAGAATGTGGTCACGCGTGCTGATTCTGTTTCCACTTTTGATACTCACTACTCCAGCAGTTTGGGTGACACGATCGCACTGCTGGTAGAGGAAGATGGGGGATATGTGTCGATGCCCAGCTCCTTTTTCAATGTTTCGAGAAAGGATGGCGGTCGCCCCTTTTACTCTATGACCCATGACGTCACTGGAACAAGTCGGATCGTGCGTGGTCGGAAGCAGATGAATGAGGTGATGGAGGCCGGGGGCTACTCAGATCCTGTTGAAGCTTTCCATGCGCTACCGCCGGATCAAGGTGATGTCCAATTTATTGGGTATTTCAATCCCAACACAGGCGCCTATGGGTATTCAGAGTTAGAGGCAGATGCAGTCGGATTTACTGAGTTGGGATATATCTCACAAGGAGCAATTTGGTCCGTTTGAACGTCTCCCGCTACTGCATCACCGTGATCACGGTGGTGTCGTCGAGGTTGCCCGGCAGGGTTTGGGTTCGGCCCACTCGGCGCACGGCGGTGCCACCCATGGCGTCGAGGAAGGGCTGCACACCCTCTTGATCACAGCCTTCAGGTGCTTCGCCGTTGACGTACTGCACCGGGATGACGCGTTTGGGGTTCAACTGATTCACCACCGCCGCGGCTTCTTCGGCGTTGTAGATCTTGCTGCCGCCGCCAACGCCGATGATCAGCACATCGGGGTTGCCGAGCAGCACCCGGTCGGCAGCTGTGAGCTCTCCAGCGGTAGCACCGAGATGGGCAAAGCTGAGGCCCCCCTGCTGCCAGCGCCACAGGGTTGCATTGCCAAAGCGGCGTCCGCCCATCCGGTCGTGGGGATTGGCGAAGCCCTCTAGGCTCAGCCCGCCGATGCGATAAGACCCGGGTTGGGCCAGAAAGTGGCCGCCGGCCACATCGCGGGCTCCTTCATCGGCAAGTTCAGAGTTGGCCAGAACAACGCCGGCCGTTAGCCGGGGCTCGGGCTGGCCTGCTGCACAACCGACGGCTTTGTAGGGGTTGAGCAGCACCGACTGGCCGCCGCCTTGGATCAGAAGGGCCCGTTGCCCATAGCTGCTGATCGACACCCCACCGCCCGCAAAGACCGGACTTGAGAGGCTGAGTGCCAGGCCTGCAGCGGCGGTCACAGCGGAACGCAGGACGGACATGGGCGGGGTTGAACGTGCTTTGGACGCTAACAGCGTTATCCCTCGGCTTCCCGCAGGAAATTGGCCAGCAGTTGGTGGCCTTGATCGGTGAGCACGCTTTCGGGGTGGAACTGCACCCCCTGCAGGTGGTGATGCTCTCGATGCCGCAGGCCCATGATCGTGCCGTCCTCGAGCCAGGCGGTCACCTCGAGGCAGTCCGGCAGGGTTTCGCGCTCGGCGATCAGGGAGTGATAGCGGGTGGCCGTCAGCGGTTGAGGCAGTCCTGCGAACACGCCGTCGCCCTTATGCAGCACCGGTGAGGTCTTGCCGTGCATCTGCTGCTGGGCGCGCACCACTCGGCCGCCGTACACCTGGGCGATGGCCTGATGGCCCAGGCACACCCCCAGGGTGGGCACCGTTGCTGAGAGGTCCTTGAGGATGTCGAGGCAGACACCTGATTGATCAGGGTCGCCTGGCCCTGGAGAGAGCAGGATCGCGTCTGGCTTCAGGGCGCGGATCTGCTCGAGGTTGATGGCGTCGTTGCGATGCACCTGAAGATCGGCTGCCACCGGATGCTGGGCCGCGAGTTCACCGAAGTACTGCACCAGGTTGAAGGTGAAGCTGTCGTAGTTGTCGATGACCAGCAGCATCTGCGAATCGGAAGTCAGAGCCCCAGGCGGAGCAAGAGCGGCGGAAGTAGGAGAAAGAGAGCGATCAATAAAGAGCTGATGGCGGCCGTCAGTACGGCGGCAGCAGCACAGTCTTTGGCGATGCGGGCCAAGGGGTGATAGCGCCGGCCAATGGCCAGATCCACCACCGCTTCCATCGCTGTGTTCAGTAGCTCCAACACCAGAACGGCCGCCACCGTAAGCACCAGCACGGCCAGGCGGATCAGATCCAGTTGCAGCCAGGTGGCCAGGCCAAACACCACCACGCCCGTCACCACATGGATGCGGAAGTTGCGCTGGGTGAGGAAGGCGTAACCAAGGCCTTGGGCGGCGTAGCGAAAACTCGACGGCAGATCACCGGCGATGCGCCAGCTGCCCCGTCGTCGCATTCCGTTAGGCACCATCGCCACCTCTTCCGAAGCTGCGTCTGCGGATGGTCTCCGGGGCGATTCGGTGGTCATCGGAACGGAACTCGGACTCCGCAGGGCAGACGCCCGCTGTTCGAAGACTACCCGGGTTGTCCAGGCCACTCATCCCCAAGAAGCCTTTCCTGCAGGGCCAGCATCGCGGCAAGGCTGTCTTCATCGGGATGGTCCCAGCCCAGCAGGTGCAGCAGGCCATGGCTCACCAGCCAGCGCAATTCCCGCTGCAGGCTGTGCCCCTGCTCCTGGGCCTGACGTCGGGCCGTTTCCAGGGAAACGACGATGTCTCCCAGTTCGATGCTGGGGCCTTCCATCCAGTCGCCGGCGTCGTCGAGGGCGGCAAACGACAAGACATCCGTGGGGCCTGTTTTCTGGCGCCAGGCGCTGTTCAAATCCGCGATGTTGGCGTCATCAGTGAAGCGCAGCCCCAGGCTCAGCTCTTCCGCCGCGCGCACCAGGGTTGGGCAGTCGAGGCTCTTATCCCCGCAGATGCTGTTGAGCCAATGCTTCAACTGCTGGAGCCAGTCCGTTTCATCAAGCAGATCGGTGCTGTCGGAGGGTTCCATCGCCACCCCCTCCCGATCCAGTGCGAGGTCGAGCTCCATGCCTACCCCGGCAGGGTCGGACGCCCCAGCCAAGCCACGAGGGTGATGAAGCCGAGCAATCCCATGGCGGTGAGGCCGAAGTGAAACAGGCTCTTGCTGCCCTTGCGCACCATGTTGCGCATGGCCTGTTTGACGAAGCTCGGCGGTGGGGTGCTCTCGGTGGCCATGGGGTCAGGAATCGGCGTCCGCGCCGGGGCTGTCGACACCCTGGCGCAAAGAGGCGTCGATGAACGGGTCCAGGGCCCCATCCATCACGGCTTGCACATCGTTGGTTTCTTCATTGGTGCGCAGGTCTTTCACCATTTGATAGGGCTGAAAAACGTAGTTGCGGATCTGGTTGCCCCAGGCTGCTTCAACGATGTCGCCTCGGATGTCGGCGATTTCGGCCGCCCGTTGCTCTTGGGCGATCACCAGCAATTTGGCCATCAGCAACGCCATCGCCTTTTCCTTGTTCTGGAGTTGGGAGCGTTCCTGGGTGCAGCGCACAAACAGCCCGGTGGGGATGTGCAGGATGCGCACAGCCGTTTCCACCTTGTTCACGTTCTGGCCTCCCGCGCCGCCCGAGCGGCTGGTGGTGATCTCCAGGTCCTTTTCAGGAATGTCGAGCTTGACGTCCTCCTCAAGCTTGGGCATCACCTCCACACCGGCAAAGCTGGTTTGGCGCTTGTCGTTGGCGTTGAACGGTGAGATGCGCACCAGGCGATGGGTGCCTTTCTCGTTGCGCAGGTAGCCGTAGGCGTAGCGCCCTTCGATCTCGATCGTGCAGCTCTTGATCCCGGCTTCTTCCCCTTCGGAGAGTTCGTCCACGGTCACCTTCATGCCGTGGTCTTCCGCCCAGCGGGTGTACATGCGCAGCAGCATCTGGGCCCAGTCCTGGGCGTCGGTACCACCGGCGCCTGCATTGATGCTGAGAACGGCCCCCTCTTTGTCGTATTCGCCGCTGAGCAGGCGCTCCAGCTCCCAGCGGTCCAGCCCTTGGCGCAGCTGGTTCAGGCCGTTCTGGGCTTCCTGCAGCAGGTCCTCATCGGGCTCCAGCTCGTAGAGCTCAAGGGTGGCCTGGGCGTCATCGACTGCACCGCGCCATCCGGCCAGCTGAGACAGCTGAGCTTTCACCTCATCCAGACGCCGCATCTGCTTCTGGGCGTTCTGCTGGTCATCCCAGAAATCGGGCTGGGCTGCGAGTTGTTCGAGATCCTGTTGCCTTGCGTTCAGTGCAGGAACGTCAAAGACAGTCCTGGGCATTGCCCAGGCGGTCAGTGAGTTCGGAGAGGTCGCGTTTGAAGTCGGTGAGATCCAGCAAGGACTCGGTCCTGATCAGCCTCTGACGCTATCAGCGCAGTCGCTGCATAGGATCCGACCACTGGCATCACCAACGCAATGGCCAAGGTTGAGATCTACACCTGGCAAACCTGCCCCTTCTGCGTCCGCGCCAAGGGGCTCTTGGATCGCAAGGGGGTGAGCTACACCGAACACAGCGTGGATGGCGATGAGCCTGGCCGGGATGCCATGGCGGCAAGGGGTGATGGTCGCCGCAGCGTTCCGCAGGTGTACATCGACGACCGCCACATCGGTGGCTGTGACGACCTCCATGCCTTAGAGCGCGCCGGTGAGCTTGATGCGCTGCTGAAGGCCTGATCGATGCGCCAGCTGTTCGTTCTGGATCCGCTGGGGCAGATCAATCCAGCCAAGGATTCCTCCGCCGCGCTGATGCAGGCCGCCTGTCGGGCCGGCGATGAGGTGTGGGCCTGCACGCCCTCCGATCTGATTGCTCGGGGGGATGAACCTTTAGCGATTGCCCTGCCGGTGACCCCGGAGCCCTGGATCACGGTTGGGGTGGCCGAACGTCAGGCCCTGGCTGGGTTTGATGTGATCTGGATGCGCAAGGATCCGCCGGTGGATGAGGCGTATCTCTACGCCACCCATCTGCTGGAGGTGGCGGAGCGGGCTGGGGTGCGGGTGCTCAATCGCCCCAGTGCGCTGCGCAGCTGGAACGAAAAACTGGGGGCGTTGCGCTTCAGCCGTTGGATGGCCCCCACGCTGGTGGCGGGGCGGGTGTCTGAGCTGCTGTTGTTTGCCCAGGAGCAGCAGGAGATTGTGCTGAAACCCCTGGGGGGCCGTGCCGGCCTGGGGGTGATTCGGGTCAACGGCCAGTCGCCAGGCTTGAAGGCCCTGCTGGAGTTGGTGACGGAGCAGGAACGCCTGCCGGTGATGGCCCAGGCCTTTCTGCCGTCGGTGAGCGAAGGCGACAAGCGCATCCTGCTGGTGGATGGCGATCCCCTGGGAGCGATCAATCGACGCCCTTCAGCGGGGGAATTCCGCAGCAATCTGGCCGTCGGTGGCCAGGCGGAGGCTACGGAACTCACCGAGCGGGAACGTCAGATCTGCGCCGCCCTGGCCCCAGCACTGCGGGCGGAGGGATTGTTCTTCGTCGGCATCGATGTGATCGGCGGCATGCTCAGCGAAATCAACGTCACCAGCCCTACGGGAGTGCGTGAAGTGGAGCGGCTGATGAACCAGCCCCTGGCAGATCAGACGATCGAGCGGTTGCGCGCGCTGGTCTGAAGTTCCAGCTGGTCCGCCAGCACCGCGAGCTTCAGCCCCACTTCCTGCAGCTCGCGCTCGGCAACAGACCCCCGCACCAGGCCTGCTCCGGCGGTGAGGTCCAGCTCGCAGCCCCGGGCGTGCCCGCAGCGGATCGCCACCCGCAGTTCCGCATCACCGGCACTGTCGATCCAACCGATCGGCGCCGCATAACTGCCCCGTTCGAAGGGTTCGAGGGTGCGCAACCAGGCCATGGCGTCGCGGCGTGGCAACCCGGCAACGGCGGGGGTGGGGTGCAGCTGTTCAGCCAGCGCCAGGACGGGCTGACCCTGGGTTTCCGCCGTGATTGGGGTGTGCAAGTGGGTGAGGTTGCCGTGGCGGGCCAGTTGGGGTTGGCGGCGGCGGCGCGGGGTCAACCCGTTGCGGCGCAGTTGGTCGGTGATCGTTTCCACCACCAATTCGTGTTCGCGGCGGTCCTTATCGGAGCGCAGCAGTTGAGCGCCGGAATCCCCCTGCCCCGCCGTGCCGGCCAGGGCATCACTGCGCAGCCAACCGGCGCGCAGGCTGAGCAGCCGTTCCGGTGACGCACCGAAGAAGGCATCCCCCGCATGGCGCTGCCAGAGGAAACGGCAGCTTCCCGCCTGTTGCCGCCGCAGTCGTTTCAACAGCGGTAAGGGGTCGAAGGTGTCGGCCAGAACGATGCGGTGCCGCACCGCCAGCACCAGTTTGTGCAGGTCGCCGCTGTTGACCAGATCAATGCCGCGGGTGAGGGCTGCTGCGTAGCGCTGCCGCCAGGTTTCCGGTTCCGTTGCCGCCACCAGCGCCTGGGGCTTGAGCGGGGTTGGCGTGGCTGGTGTCTTGAGCAGCTGTTCGTGCTTGAGCCAAAGCTGTTCCGCCAGCTCGCGGCAGTCCGCTGCACTGCTCACGACCCCATTCAGCCGCAGCCAGCCGCGGCGTCCCTGACGGCTGAGCTGCCAGCGAGGCAGCACCGCCTGCACCGATGGCACCACCGCTTCACTGCGGCGGCGCTCACTCACCTGATCGAAGAAGCGGAAGCGCAGCAGCACCCGAGGTCGCGCATGGGCCGGGCTGTCCGGTGTGGTGTCGTGCAGGCGGCTGAGGCAGAGGTCGGCGAAGCGCTGGGCCTGCTCAAAGCGACGGCTGCCCGCCAGCTCCAGTTCCTGGCAGGGCCCTGCAGCGGCCAGGCAGAGGCCAGGGGCGCTGTCCCACAGCACCTGCAGGCTTTCCTGTTCCGCCAGCTGCGGCAAAGCCAGAAGCGGGTCGATCCCTTCGATCGGCACGGCCAGGCTGAGCAGTGCTTCATCGCCGTCACAGGCCAACCATCCCCGCTGGGCAGCGGAGAGGAGGGTGCTGAAACAACAATCAGCCGACATCCGCGGCGTTTCCGGCCAGGGTTACTGCTCAAATGTATGGGTCTTCGCCCTGCGGGAACGGGTCCTGTCCATGTCTGAGCCGCAGGCTGTCGCATCCCGTTACGCCGATCGGCGCCGTTTGTGGAAGGCAGCGATCAAGTGGCCGATGTATTCCGTCGCCGTGATGCCCGTGCTGCTGGCGGCTGGATGGCAGTTCGGGGTGGCGGGCTCTCTGCGATGGCTGCAGTTGGGGGGCTTTGTGCTGGCGGCGATCCTGCTGCTGCTCTGGGAAAACCTCAGCAACGATGTTTTTGATGCAGCCACGGGTGTGGATGCCACCGGTAAGCCCCATTCCGTGGTGAATCTCACCGGCCGTCGGGACCGTGTCGCCCAGGGGGCGACCGCTGCGCTGCTGCTGGGGTTGCTGGTGATGGCCGGGTTGGCCTGGAACAGCAGCGGGGCCGTGTTGGGCCTGGTGTTGGTGTGCTGCGGCCTGGGTTACGTGTACCAGGGCCCTCCGTTCCGCCTGGGCTACCGCGGCCTGGGTGAGCCCCTGTGTTGGTTGGCCTTTGGTCCCTTCGCCACCGCAGCGGCTTTGGTGGTGTTGCAGCCCAGGGGGGCAACATCGATTCCTTGGGGCACGGCATGGATGTTGGGGGCAGGCCCCGCCCTGGCCACCACGCTTGTCTTGTTCTGCTCCCACTTCCATCAGGTGGAGGAGGACGCCGCCCATGGCAAATGTTCGCCGGTGGTGCGTCTGGGTACGGCCCGGGCAGCGGCCTTGGTGCCTTGGTTTGTGGCCTTGACGCTGGCCCTGGAGTGGGTGCCCGTGCTTCATGGGGACTGGCCGCCGACGGTGTTGTTGAGCGCTCTTGGTTGTCCTGCCGGTGTGCAGCTGATGCGTCTGCTCCAGCGCCATCACGACCGGCCGGAGCTGATCAGCGGCAGCAAGTTTCTGGCCTTGCGCTTCCAGGGATGGAATGGTCTGGGGCTGAGTGCAGGTCTGGCCCTGGCTCGCGTCTGGACCGTCGGATGACGCTCCGGTTGCAGCGTCGCCGCTTCCGCTTTGCCCTGCTGCAGCCGTTGCGCACGGCAGCCGGCGAGTTGAGGGAGCGCTGTGGCTGGTTGCTGCGGCTGGATGACGGTCGTGGGGCCGTGGGCTGGGGCGAAGTAGCTCCGCTGCAGCAGCAGCAGTTCACGGCCTGTGAGCAGGCTCTCGCCTCGCTGCCGGACGAGCTTCCTCAGGCTCAGCTGGAGGCTGTGTTGCGTGAGGCTCCAGGGGCCGTGGGTTTTGGTCTTGGTGCAGCGCTGGCGGAGCTGCAAGGTGTGGTGGGTGCTGCTTCGGCCCAGGGATGGCTGAAGGCGCCTGCCCCTGCGCTGTTGTTGCCGGCTGGCGAGGCCATGCTTTCGGCCCTGGAGGCTGCGGCAGCATTGGCGGGTGGCCTGGAGGGCTGCACCTTCAAGTGGAAGGTGGCGACGGAGTCCGATCCCCTCGAACGTCAGCTGCTCGAGCAGTTGCTCCAGCGGTTGCCGCCCACGGCCCGGTTGCGTCTGGATGCCAATGGCGGCTGGGACCGCAGCACCGCTGAGGCTTGGATGGAGCGGTTGCGCGGTGACCCGCGCCTGGACTGGTTGGAGCAGCCGCTGGCGGTGAAGGATCAAGCCGGCCTGGAGCAGTTGGCGGCGCTGGGGCCGGTGGCCCTCGATGAATCGCTCGACCAGCACCCGGAGCTGCGGAGCAGCTGGAGCGGCTGGCAGGTGCGTCGGCCTGCGCTGGAGGGCGATCCCCGCCTGCTGTTGCGGGAGCTGCAGGCGGGCTTGCCCCAACGGATGCTGAGCACGGCATTTGAAACCGGCATCGGTCGGCGTTGGTTGGAGCATCTGGCCGGGCTTCAGGACAAGGGTCCAACGCCGGCAGCACCGGGCTTGGCCCCCGGCTGGACGCCATCGGGGCCCTTGTTCTCCACGGATCCAGAGCAGGTCTGGGCGGCAGCAGCATGAGCGAGCTCGAGCGGCTGGAGCAGGGGCTGGCGGCGGGGCAGTGGGTGCCCCTGTCGCCCGAGGCGGAAGCGGCCCCTATCGATCAGTTGCCACCGGGGCCGGGGGTGGTGGTGCGCAGTGGTGGCAGTAGTGGCGGCAGCCGTTGCTGCGCCCAGCCGTCGCTGCATCTGGACCGTTCGGCCGCAGCCACCGCCCATTGGTTGACAGGGATCGGTCTTGACCCTGCGTCCACCCTGCTGCTCAATCCACTGCCGCTGGCCCATGTGAGTGGTCTGATGCCCTGGTGGCGCGCCCGCTGCTGGGGCGCGGGGCATCAGCCACTGGCGCCGGGGTTGATGAAAACCCCCACTGAATTGCTCGCCTTTTGCCAGGGCCTGCCTGCCTGGGGCAAGAACCCTGTAGTGCTTTCGTTGGTGCCCACGCAATTGGTGCGGCTCTTGGCTCATCCCGACGGGGTGGCGTTCTTGCAGCAGCTGCAGTTGATCTGGATCGGTGGCGCTGCTCTTTCGGCTTCGTTGGCGAATCAGGCGCGTGCCTTGCAGCTGCCGCTGGCGCCCTGTTACGGGTCAACGGAGACGGCGGCGATGGTGGCGGCGTTGCCACCGGATCGCTTCCTGGCCGGCGAGCTGGGGTGTGGGGACCCGCTGATCGATGTGGAGCTGCGCCTGGCCGCTGATGGGGCCCTTCAAGTGCGCACTGATCGGTTGGCCCTGGGCCGTTGGTGGGCGGATCAGCCGGATCGCTGGGAACCGCTTACGGATGCCGATGGCTGGTGGTGCTCCGGCGATCGGGCCAGCTTGACCCCAGGCCTTCAGATTGCAGGCCGGATCGATGGCGCCATTCACTCCGGTGGGGAAACCGTGTTCCCCGAGCAGCTGGAGGAGCGCTTGATGGCGGCGATTCAGGCGGCATCGCTTCCGGTGAGCACCGTGCTGCTTCTCGGTGTGCACGATCCGGAGTGGGGGCAGCGGTTGGTGGCCCTCGTCTGCAGCACGGACGCTGCGGTGTTGCCGCGGCTCGAGGCCCTCACACTGTCCTGGTCAGCGGCGGAGACGCCGCGGCGTTGGCTGTTGTGCCCCGACTTGGCCCCCTCGGCGCTGGGCAAATGGCAGCGCCAGCGCTGGCGGGAGTGGTTAGAGCGGCTGGATGCGGCCGAGGCTTGACGCTTCCAGCCAACGGTCCAGGCCATCGGGCAGGGCACATCGGCGCCGGGTTTGGGCGTCGATGGCCACGTGGCGAAGGCAGCCACTGGCGACCAGCTGCTCCTCCAGCAGCACCTGGCTTTTCACCGCAAAGCTGCTGGGATCAAGCCGTTCCGGTTCCAGGCGGATCAGCAGCTTGTCGCCCACCTGCACCGGGGCGCGGAAATCGGCATGGCAGTGCACGATCGGCAAGGCCACGCTCGGTTGCTCTCCGCGGCCGCCAGGGAAGACTGAACCCGCCGGCAAACCAAACCGCTCCAGGCTTTCCTCCCAGGCCTGGTGGCACCAGCCCAGCAGCTGCTGAAAGTGCATCACGCCGGCGGCATCCGTGTCGCTAAAGCGCACGGTTCGACTCAGCTCCAGCCAGGGGGCAGAGGTCATGGCGATGTGTTGTTCAAGCCGGTGCCGACTGTCACCCTGACAGAAATTCCGCCCGAACCATGGCCGCGCCGATCGCCTTCGAGCCCCCGTCCGTCCAGAAGGCCTGGCAGGCCTTCCTGCAGCACATCCCGGTGGTGCTGGTGAGCTGGGTGGGCTCGATTGTGCTGTCGCTGTTGGCTGTTCTGGTGTACGGACTGATCATCGTTGTGGTGTCGGCGATCATCGGCAGCAGCGATGCGGCGTTGGGGCTCGGAGCGGTGCTCGCCCAATTGGTTCAGTTGCCTTTCTCCATCCTCGCCAGCCTGTTGTCGGTGCTGTTGGTGGCCGTTCCTGCCCTCTACTACGAGCGCGGTGAGGTGGTGACGATTTCAGCTGCCGCTCAGCTGCTCACCGGTCGTTGGTGGCGTTACATCCTGGCGGGACTGTTCTTTTCGCTGGTCACCACCATTGGCTTTTTGCTCTGCATCCTTCCCGGCATTGCGGTGGCGTTGGTGACGCCGGTGTTCGTGAATCGCATCTTCGTTACCGACATGACCATCGGTGAAGCATTTGCCCACTCGTTCCAGGTGGTCTATCGCTCGGAGAACGGCTTGAGCTTCGTGGGGCTTGAGGTGTTGACGGGACTCGTTGTGGGGCTGCTGGCCCTGTTGACCTGTGGCCTGGGTGGCTTTGTGGTGATCCCCATGGCCAGCTTTTTCCTGCAGAACGTCGCCTATCAGCGCGGCCTCTTGCGCTGAGGCCTCAGCCGCTGGGCCAGCTGTTGTTGCTCAGGCGCAGCAGCCAATAGCTGATCAACCCTCCAGCCACCACCGGTAGGGGCCAGAAGAGCAGGCCCTTTGGGATGAGGCGCCGTTGCTGGAGGGCCAGCACACTCCAGAGCACCAGCCCAAGGGCGACGATGGGGCCAAACAGATGCCACTGCAGCGATCCGCTCAGATCACCGATCAGCGCTGCCCCCGTCGCTCGGGTCAGAAAGCAGGTGGGGCAGGGCACGCCTGTGAGGGCACGAAGCGGGCAGCTCAGGCCGGGTATCCCTGGATGCAAGCCCTTGAGCCATAACGCACCCGTCAGGGTCGCGGGCAATAGAAAGCCCGCGCGTTGCAACCGGCGCAGAAAACGGTTCAGTGATCAGCGATCCACCGATCCCATGATCACGTCGATGGAACCGAGGATGGCCATGATGTCGGCCACCTTGTGTCCCTTGAGGATGTGGGGAAGGATCTGCAGGTTGTTGCTATCGGCAGCACGGATCTTGAAACGCCAGGGGGTGACGTCGTTGTTGCCCTGGATGAACACGCCGATCTCGCCCTTGCCCGACTCCAACCGGGTGTAGAGCTCGCCGTTGGGGATCTTGAAGGTGGGTGCCACCTTCTTGGCCACGTACTGGAAGTCGAAACCAGCGGCGTCGCTGCCCTTGCCTTCGTTGAGGCGCTTGGCCTCGAGGTTTTCAGTGGGGCCGCCGGGGATCATGTCGCATGCCTGGCGCAGGATCTTGAGGGACTGGCGCATTTCTTCGATGCGCACGCGATAGCGGGCGTAGCAGTCGCCTTCCTTCTCACAGGCCACCTGCCAGTCGAAGTCGTCGTAGCACTCGTAGTGATCAACCTTGCGTAGATCCCAGGGCACACCGGAGGCGCGCAGCATCGGGCCGGAGAGGCTCCAGTTGATGGCGTCTGCCTTCTCGATCGTTCCCAAGCCTTCAATCCTGCGCCGGAAAATCGGGTTGTTGGTAATCAGCTTTTCGTATTCATCGATCTTGGGGCCGAACCAGTCGCAGAAATCGCGGCACTTCTCCAGCCAGCCCCAGGGCAGATCAGCGGCGACGCCGCCGATGCGGAAATAGTTGTTGTTGATCAGCCGCTGGCCGGTGGCGGCTTCCCAGAGGTCGTAGATCATCTCCCGCTCGCGGAAGATGTAGAAGAACGGGGTCTGGGCTCCGACGTCCGCGAGGAAGGGTCCAAGCCAGAGCAGGTGGTTCGCGATGCGGTTGAGTTCCAGCATCAGCACCCGGATGTAGCTGGCTCGCTTGGGTACCGGGATGTTCGCCAGTTTTTCCGGGGCGTTCACCACGATCGCCTCGTAGAACATCCCAGCCGCATAGTCCATGCGGCTCACGTAGGGCACGAACATCACGTTCGTGCGGTTCTCGGCGATCTTCTCCATGCCGCGATGGAGGTAACCGATCACCGGTTCACAGTCGACCACGTCCTCACCATCGAGGGTGACCACAAGCCGCAACACCCCGTGCATGGAGGGGTGGTGGGGCCCGAAGTTCACCACCATGGGCTCCGTGCGCGTTTCCAGCTGCGTCATGGGAGCGGTGGTCCGATCGATGAGTAGATCTTAAGGAGTCTTCGCCTGTGGCTTGTGCCCCCCTTCAGCCATGTGCCCGTGCTGGCCGATGCGGTGCTGGATGCGGCCCGGCAGATCCCACGTCCGGATGGTCTGTTGATTGATGCCACCCTTGGTGGAGGCGGCCACAGCGCCCTGCTGTTGGAACAGCATCCCGGCCTGCGCCTGATCGGCCTGGACCAGGACGCCACGGCCCGGGCCGCGGCGGCCGAGCGTTTGGCGCCCTTCGGCGATCGCGTCTCGATCGTCGCCACCAATTTTGCCGACTACGTGCCGCCCGAGCCCGCCGTGATGGTGTTGGCGGATCTGGGGGTCAGCAGCCCGCAGCTGGATGTGGCAGCGCGGGGCTTCAGTTTTCGCCTCGATGGTCCCTTGGACATGCGGATGAATTCCGGTAGTGAGGGGGAGACCGCGGCTGAGTTGATTGATCGCCTGGAGGAGAACGCGCTGGCGGATCTGATCTATGCCTACGGGGAGGAGCGGCTCTCCCGCCGCATCGCCCGGCGCATCAAAGCCGACCTCAAGGACAAAGGCTCTTATGAGGGCACCGCGGCCTTGGCCTACGCCGTGGCCGGTTGTTACCCCCCCAAGGCGCGGCGGGGACGGATTCACCCTGCCACCCGCACCTTCCAGGCCCTGCGGATTGCGGTGAATGATGAGCTGGGGGTGCTGGATCGCCTGCTGCTGCAGGCTCCCGACTGGCTGGAGCCCGAGGGCCTGCTGGGGATCATCAGCTTCCATTCCTTGGAAGACCGCCGCGTCAAGACCTCATTCCTCCGGGATGAGCGCTTGCAACGGATCACTCGCAAGCCGGTGGTGGCGACTGAGCAGGAGGAAGAGGCCAACCCCCGCAGCCGCAGTGCCAAATGGCGGCTGGCCCAGCGTTTGGCCGATGCTTAGCGAGCGTTGAGGAACCCGGCGGCAACTGCGGCGTCGGTGATCGCGGCGGTGGCTTGATCCACTTCGGCGGCTGTGGTCTCGCGCCCCAGGCTCAGCCGCAGGGAGGCTTCGGCTTCAGCTCGCGAGCGGCCGATCGCTTGCAGCACGTGGGATGGCGCGCCATTGCTGCAGGCGGAGCTACTGCTGCAGGCCAGTTGCGGGCGCAGGGCCCGGTGTAGGCGGCTGCCGTTCACCCCGGGCAGGCTGATGTTGAGGTTGTGGGGCAGACGTGGCTGTAGGGCTCCATTGAGCAGTACGCCGGGGAGGCGCTGCTGCAGGCCTTCCCAGAGCTGATCCCGCAGGTGTTGAAGGCGCTTGTTGCGCAGCTCCCGCTCCTCTAGAGCGAGGCGGGCCGCGGCGGCGAAGCCCACGATCAAAGCGGTGGGCAGGGTGCCGGCCCGGAGCCCCGCTTCCTGTCCGCCCCCCCACTGCAGCGGTTCGATGGCGATGCCCTCCCGCAGCACGAGGGCGCCGATGCCCTTGGGCCCGTAGAGCTTGTGGGCACTGAGGCTGAGCAGATCAACGCCCAGGGCATCAGGGGCCAGCGGCAATGTCCCGAAGGCTTGGGCCCCGTCGCTGTGCAGGGTGATGCCATGGCTGCGGCAGACAGCTCCCAGCTGCTCAAGCGGCTGGAGCACGCCGATTTCGTTGTTGGCTGCCATCACGCTCACCAGCCGCGTCTCGGGGGTGATCGCTGCCTCCAGCTGATCGGGGCTGATCAGTCCATCGGGGCCTGGAGTCAGCAGGGTGACGCTGAACCCCTCCCGCTGCAGTTGCTGGAGCGGATCGAGGACGGCGTGGTGCTCGGTGGCCACGCTGATCAGATGTCCGCTACCCAAAGCGCGGGCATGGCCCAGCAGGGCCAGGTTGTTGGCTTCGGTGGCGCCGCTGGTGAACACCAGCCGTTGCGGGTTTACCCCCACCGCCTCCGCCAGCTGGCGCCGTGCCAGCTTCACCGCTGCCGAGGCGCTGAGGCCGAGCCGATGCTGCCGGCTGGAGGGATTGCCCCAGTCCGCACTCCAGAAGGGCGCCATCGCCTCCACCACCTCAGCCGCACAGGGGGTGGTGGCCTGGAAATCAAAGGCGAGAGCGGAGCCGCTCAGGACGATTCAGGCAGATGTTGCGATCATGGTGCTGCATTGCGAACAGCACAGGCATGGGTCTGCGAACGCCGATGGCTCTGCTGGGCTTGGGGGGGTTGATCTGGGCGCAGCCCGTGAGTGGTTTTGATCGTGAGCAGGTGCTGGAGCAGATGCGGCAATCGCGGCCAGCTGATCTCAAGGTGCTGATCGAACGCCCGGCCCCTGTCGGCACCCTCTCGATCGGGATTTATGGGGTCAAGCCAGCCTCGTCGAATCCCGATACCCGCAGCTACAGCTTGTGGGAGGAGTCGGCGTCGGATCTGAACGTCTATGTCGAGAGCGTCAACTGCTCCACCATCAAGCCTGTGCGGGTGAAACGCACCCCGATGGCGGTTTACGTGCGCACCCTCAATCCCGGCGGTCCGATCACCGATGTCAACCGGGAAGATCACCTGGTGTGGTGGGCGGCCTGCGTGCCGGAGGTGGCGGGAACCGACCCTGCCACGTTGCGCCAAAAGGCCCTGGATCTGGGCTTTTCGACCCTGATCCCCGAACAGCAGGAGCAGTTACCCGCACTGGCCCGTTGAGCGTGCGCTCCATACATTGCGACAAGAGCGATTCCGGTCATGAGCGACGCGCCTACTCCCACCGCTGAACCCGTAGAGGCCGCGGCGCCCGCCCCGCGCCTGTTGCTGGTGGACGACGAGCCCGGTCTGCGCACGGCGGTGCAGGCCTACCTGGAAGATGAAGGCTTTGATGTGACCACCGCGGTTGATGGGGAAGAGGGGTTCAGCAAGGCTCAGCAGATGTTGCCGGATGTGGTGATCAGCGACGTGATGATGCCGCGGCTGGATGGCTATGGCCTGCTGCAGAAGCTGCGCGCCGATGAACGGCTCGGCGGCACTCCGGTGATCTTCCTAACCGCTAAGGGCATGACGGCTGACCGCACCCAGGGTTATCTGGCCGGGGTGGATGACTACATCCCCAAGCCTTTCGACCCCGATGAGCTGGTGGCGCGGGTGCGCAATGTGGCCCAGCGCCAGCAACGGCTGCTGCAGGAAGCAGCGCGCTTCGCGGATACCGATATGGGCCAGATGGCCAAGCAGATCACTGAGATCCGCTCGCTGCTCGCCCAGGCGGAAGCGCTGCCCTCCACAGAGCCCGTGGTGCACAGCTTCACGCCGCGGGAGGCGAGTGTGCTGCAGCTGGTGGCTGAGGGCCTGATGAACAAGGAGATTGCCCGTCAGCTGGAGACCTCGATCCGCAATGTCGAGAAGTACGTGAGCCGCCTGTTCAACAAGACGGGTACCTCCAGCCGCACGGAACTGGTGCGTTACGCCCTGGAGCACCGTCTGGTGACTTGAAGCCGGCTGCGCTGAACGACGGCTGGACCTATCGCGACAAGGTGCCGTTGGCCGATGCCGGCACCTTAGTGAGCGATTGGCTGGCGGATCGCTATCGCCACTCCGATGGGTTGGTGTGGCAGCAGCGAATCGCCGCTGGTGAGCTGGATTGGAACGGAGCGCTGCTCACCGGCGATCGAGTGCTGCAGGGCGGTGAAACCCTCTCTTGGCGACGTCCGCCCTGGCTGGAGGAGGCCATCCCCGATCAATGGGAGACGATCCACGATGACGGCGACCTGTTGGTGATCAACAAGCCCTCCGGCTTGCCGGTGATGCCTGGTGGTGGTTTTCTGCGCCACACGCTCACGGCCCTGCTTGAACCCACCGGTGCGCGGCCGGTGCACCGCTTGGGACGGTTCACCTCCGGCCTGCAGGTGTGTGCCCGCACGCCGCAGACCCGCGCCCTTTGGTCGAAGCAATTCCGGCCCGACGGCGGTTGCCGCAAGGTGTATCAGGCCTGGAGCCAGCGGGTGCCGGGGTTGGAGTTGGGGCAGTGTTTGACGCTGGACAGTGATGTGGTGGAACGGCCGCACCCGCTCTTGGGCTGGATCTGGGGGCCGGAACCGCTCCACGATGCCCCGATCCGCAAACGGCTCTCAGCCCACTCCCAGCTGCAGCTGTTGGAGCGCACGGCTGAGGGTGATCGCTTGCAGGTGACGATCACCACCGGCCGGCCTCATCAGATCCGCATCCACCTGGCGCAGCTGGGCAGTCCGCTGCTGGGGGATCCGCTTTATCTCCGCAATCGCGAGATCGCAGCAACAGCAACCCCAGGGGATGGCGGCTACCGGCTGCACGCCTGGCGGCTTTCGGGTCTCCCTCACTTGGGGGAGACAACACTCCAGGTGGATCCCCCAAGTGAGGGAGATCAGGCCTTGCGGAACTCAATCAGCCGCGAGAAGTAGAAGGGGGCCTTGTTCAGGCTGCGGCGCACCAGCTTGAAGCCGCAGGCTTCCGCTGCTTTCACGATGCCGTCTTCCTTGAGCGTGTAAGCCCGGGTGGTTTTGCTGGGGCCGGGGAACAGCTGGCCGATGCCCTTCAGCAGCGCCAGCAGCGGGGTGTAGGGCGCAAAGCTCACGATCAGTCGCTCTTCGGTGAGGCTGCAGAGGTGTTTCACCATCTCCTCGGCCGGTTGCTGGGGGTAGTGGATGAACACATCCAGGCAGCACACCGTGTGGAAGGAACCGCTCAGACTTTCCAGGTCGCTGGCGAAGAAGTTCAGCTTGGCCATGTCGAGACCGGCCTCGCGGGCCCGGCGCTCCGCTTCCTGGGCCATGGCCTCGGAAATGTCGCTGGCGTTGATGGATCCAGCCCCCATGGCCGCCAGCGGCAGGCTCAGGCTGCCCACACCGCAGCCGGCATCGCAGAAGCTCGCCTGGCTGAGTTCACCGCTTTCCTTGATCCAGGCCAGCACTTCATCAACGGTTTTCTGGTGACCGATGCGGATGTTGCGCTGCACCTTGTTCACGTCGTCGCTGTCGCTGTAGATGCGGTTCCAGCGGTCGAAGCCCGTGGTTTCGAAGTAGCCCTTCACCTCCTTCTTCTCGGCCTGTTTCTGCTCCAGCAGCTGATCGGGGGCCATGGCGGAAGGGTTTGCGTCGGCGGGATCCTAAGCAGCGCAGGCCCAGTGCAGCTCACCGTTGTCCTGGCGCCAGCGCAGCAGCTGCGTCAGTGGCCGTCCCATCAAGGCGTCTATGCACCCCGTTGCATCGCCGATCACCCGCCTCGGCGCCACCGTGGCGCTCCAGATCGCAGCACTGGGGCCGTTACTCCAGCGGGCCAGCCGCTTCACCCCCTCGAGTTGCGGCAGGGTCACCCCCGCCAGGGTGCCGTCCTCGAGGCGGCAGGTGCTGTTCTCCACCACCAATACCCGCTCGTCCCAGCGGTGCTCCCCGTCGGCCAGGCCGTAGGGAGCCAGCGCATCACTCACCAGCACCGTTTGCTCCGGCGCCAGCTGTTGCAACAGCACCGCCATCGTTGGGTGGACGTGCACGCCATCGGCGATCAGCCCCAGGGCAATCCCTCCGCGCCGGCAGGCTTCCCCCAGCGGCCCCGGTGCTCTGTGGTGCAAGCCCGGCATGGCATTGAAAGCGTGGGTGAGCATGCCAACCCCTTGATCGAAACCTGCGCTGGCCTGTTCTGCAGTGGCGGCGCTGTGGCCGAGGGCCACGCCGATGCCCAGCTCCCGCAGACGCCCGATCACCGCAGCGGCCCCGTCCAGTTCGGGGGCCAGGGTGACCAGGGCAATCTCCGTTTCGAACCCACCGATCCGTTCGTTCAGGGCTTTCAGGCTGGGGCTGGCCAGGTGTTCACGGGGATGGGCACCGCGGCGGGCCTCCGCCAGAAAGGGACCCTCCAG
The DNA here is from genome assembly GCF_020514235.1 of Synechococcus sp. MU1617. Classification (NCBI taxonomy): domain Bacteria; kingdom Bacillati; phylum Cyanobacteriota; class Cyanophyceae; order Synechococcales; family Synechococcaceae; genus Synechococcus; species Synechococcus sp. MU1617. The sequence goes on along the minus strand of NZ_VTLB01000002.1, from coordinate 43,261 downwards.
ATGGGCCCCCAGCAGCCGGCAACGGCCTCGATGGTGCTGTTGTCGGGCCTGTCGCAGCACGGCCAGGGCCTGGCGCAGCGGTGCGATGCCGCAGGTCACCAGGGTTGGTGCGATCGCTTCGACCCCATCGCGCCACAACAGCTCGAGCAATTCCTCCAGCCGGGGTAGATCCGCCGCACTCAGTTCCGGGAAGGCCAGCCCCAGCCCGCCGTTGATCTGCAGGTCAACACCCCGGGGGCTGAGCCAGTCGCCGTTCCAGTCCTCATCCGTATGTGGAGCCTCAGCGCCCATCGCATCGATGCGGCAGATCAGCCCCTGGTCGTCGAGGTCGACGCCGTAGCGCTGGTCTCCGTCCCCAGGCAGGGGAACCGGCAAACGAACGTTGGTGATCCGGTGCATCAACGCAACACTGGCCGCGGCAGCCATGGAGGGAGACGATGGCAGTCTTGCCCCTCTGCGTTGTGCTGCCAGTGCTCCCTCGAGTTGCCGTTGTGATGGGAAGTGACTCTGACTTGCCCACCATGGAACCCGCTGCCGCCATCCTGCGCGAGCTGGGAGTGGAGGTGGAGGTTCGGGTGCTCTCGGCCCACCGCACCCCTTTGGAGATGGTGAACTTCGCTCAAGCGGCCCGGGATCAGGGATTTGGGGTGATCGTCGCCGGTGCCGGTGGGGCGGCCCATCTCCCCGGCATGGTGGCGGCCCTCACCACGCTGCCCGTGATCGGCGTGCCGGTGAAAAGCCAGGCGCTGTCCGGGGTCGATTCCCTCCACTCGATCGTGCAGATGCCGGGGGGGATTCCGGTGGCCACCGTCGCCATCGGTGGGGGCCTCAACGCTGGCTTGTTGGCGGCCCAGATCCTTTCGGTGGCCGATGCTGGCTTGGCCCAGAAACTCGAGGACTATCGCAGCAGCCTTCACGATGCTGTGGTGGCCAAGGATGCGCGCCTGGTTGATCTGGGCAGCACGGATTACCTCTCTCAGATGGATTCATGAGTGTTCCCGTTCGTTCCACCCTGCGTTCCACGCTGCTGTGGGCGGTGGTGCCGGCGGCCTTCGTCTATGCGGTCGCCCTGGTCTGGAGCGCCTCAGAGGGCATCAGCGCCAAGATGGTGTTGAAGGATTTGGCCCAGTCCTGCAAGGCGCCTTTAGGGGAAGGTTTCCTCTCCAGCGTGGGCTATCTGCTTTGGATGGCGGCGGCTGCCATTGCCTTGTTTGCGGCGTCCACCCGGCAGATCCAGGGCTCCGTTCTGAACCGCCAATTCGCCTTCTGTGGGGGTGGTTTCTCGCTTTGGCTCTGCCTAGACGACATGTTCCTTGTGCATGATCGCTACCTCGGCGAGGCCTTCCTCTACATCACCTACGCCTTCTTCACCGGGCTGCTGTTGTTCCGCTTCCGTGGCCCCCTACGGCGCTTCGGTGGCGACACCTTCCTGGTTTCGGTGGTGTTGTTGGGCCTGTCGGTTCTGACCGATGCCCTTCAGGGACTGTGGCCGAATTCCTACGAGACGGTGCAGATCTTTGAGGAGGGTTTCAAGTTCCTCGGGATTGCCGCTTGGCTCAGTTTTTGGTGCCATTACGTCAGTTCCGCTTCCAAGCCGGCCTCCCTTGAGCAGCACTGATCGATTCGCGTCATCGTTTTGATGACGCCCTGGCCGGCCTGGTTGCGACTCGGTCTTCTGCTGCCGGTGCTGGGCTTGAACGCCTTTGTGCTGAAGCGTTTGCTGATCCAGTTCGCGCCGTTTCCTGGGCTGTTCCTCACCGCGGCTTTGATTGCCTTTTTGTTGGACCTGCCCTGCCGCTGGCTCGCGCAACGGGGGCTTCCCCGGGCCTGGGCCATCGTCAGCGTGGTTCTGGTGACCCTGGGGCTTCTGGTCTGGGCGGCTGTGGCCTTGGTGCCTCTCTTGATTGAACAGCTGAGCCAATTGATCAGTGCTTCGCCGTCTCTGCTCACGGCGGCAGAGCAGTGGATCGATCGAGGTCAGCTCTGGGCGCTTGACCATGGCCTGCCCGCCGATTTCGCTGATCTCAGCAGTGATCTGGTAGCCCAGTTCAGTCGGCTGGCCACGCAGCTGAGCCAGCGCCTGTTGGGCCTGTTGGGGGCAACGGTGGGCACCACGATCAATGTGGTGATCGTGCTGGTGCTGGCGGTGTTTCTGCTGCTGGGGGCGGATCCGATCGCCGCGGGCCTGCTCCAGTGGTTGCCGCCACGCTGGCGTGGACTGGTGGGCTCGACACTGGATCGCACATTCCGCGGCTACTTCGCAGGCCAGGTGGTGTTGGCCCTGATCCTCAGCGCTGGACAACTGGTGGTGTTCACCGTGCTGGAGATTCCCTATGGCGTGTTGTTCGCCGTGCTGATCGGCTTCACAACGCTGATTCCCTACGCCAGTGCGATCACAATTGTTTCCGTGAGTGCCGTGCTGGGGCTGCAGGATCCGCGCACAGGCCTTGAGCTGCTCGCCGCGGCGATAGTCGTCGGTCAGATCGTCGATCAGGTGATCCAACCGCGACTGATGGGCAGCATCGTGGGTTTGCAACCGGCCTGGTTGCTGATTGCCTTGCCCATTGGCGCCCGGGTGGGCGCGATCTATGGCGTGGGGGATCTGTTGGGACTGCTGTTGGCGGTGCCGGTGGCCAGTTGCATAAAAACCCTGGCGGATGCCGCCAGGGCTGGCGACGGCGAACTCAGGCCGCCGGAATCACCCCACGCTCCTGGAGCGCTTTGATCACCAGCTCCACGGAGTCGGCCAGATCCTGCTTGCCGGTGTCGATCTTCAGTTCGGGCGTTTCCGGCGCTTCATAGGGGCTGGAGATGCCAGTGAATTCCTTGATTTGCCCTGCCCGTGCTTTGGCGTAAAGGCCCTTGGGATCGCGGGATTCGCAGACCTCGAGATCAGCGGCGCAGAACACCTCGAGGAAGTCGCCGTCCTCCACCAGGCCGCGGGCCTTGTCTCGATCAGCACGGAAGGGGGACACAAAGGCGGTCAGCACGATTACGCCCGCATCCAGGAACAGCTTGGCCACTTCACCGATGCGGCGGATGTTCTCCTCACGGTCGGCATCGGAGAAGCCCAGGTCTTTGCAAAGGCCGTGGCGGATGTTGTCCCCATCCAGCACATAGGTGGCGAGTCCCCGCTCAAACAGTGCCGCGTTGACGGCATTGGCCAGGGTGCTCTTGCCGGAGCCGGACAGTCCGGTGAACCAAAGAATGGTGCTGCGGTGACCGCGCTGCTTCGAGCGCTCGTCGCGGCCCACGGAGGCCTCATGCCAGGCGATGTTGGTGGAGGCACCCTTGTTAGTGAGTTCTCCGTAGGTGGGGCTGGCGGTCATGGCCACGACATGAAGTGGCGGCCATTCTCCCTTAACCCCCAGCCCGTTTCGGCCGATATCCCTCCTTGCTGAGCAGCTCGAGCGTCAGATCCACCTGATCTCCTTGCAGTTCGATCACGCCGTCCTTGGCGGTGCCGCCACTGCCGATGCGTGTTTTGAGCTTCTTCAGCAGCGCCTTGAATCCCGCAGCATCCAGCTCTAGGCCACGGATCACCGTCACGGTTTTGCCACCTTTTCCACCGCGGGTGGGCTGCACCCGCACCATTTGCTGCGCCTTGGCTGTGGGCTCCGCCGCAGCCCCGCTCGGTCGCTGCAGGCTCTCGGCACTGCTGAATTCCTGCCAACCTCCCTTCGGCATCCATCCCCTCGCAACCGGGTTGCATTGTCGATGACCGCCCATGGGGCGCCCCATGGCGTGACCGCCTGATTACGCTGGCCCGACGCTCCGCCGTGGATCCGTGACCAGCACCCTCCCCAACGCCAGCACTCCGGATCCCTCAAGCCTGCAGCCAGCGGTGCGCCCCGGAGCCCACGGTCGCTTTGGACGTTTCGGCGGCCAGTACGTGCCCGAGACCCTGATGCCGGCGTTGGCGGAACTGGAGCAAGCCGCCGCCCAGGCCTGGAATGATCCCGCCTTCACTGCTGAGCTCAATCGCCTGCTCAAGAACTACGTCGGCCGGGCGACACCCTTGTATGAGGCCGAGCGTCTCACCGCCCATTACCGCCGCGCCGACGGTGGCCCCCGCATCTGGCTGAAGCGGGAAGACCTCAACCACACCGGTGCCCACAAGATCAACAATGCCCTGGGGCAGGCCCTGCTGGCGCTGCGCATGGGCAAGAAGAGGATCATTGCCGAAACCGGTGCGGGGCAGCATGGCGTTGCCACGGCCACGGTCTGTGCCCGCTTCGGTTTGGAGTGCGTGATCTATATGGGCGCGGAAGACATGCGCCGTCAGGCCCTCAATGTGTTCCGCATGCGCCTGCTGGGCGCCACGGTGCAACCGGTGACGGCCGGCACCGCCACCCTCAAGGACGCCACCAGTGAAGCCATCCGCGACTGGGTGACCAATGTTGAGTCCACCCACTACATCCTGGGATCCGTTGCGGGTCCGCACCCCTATCCGATGTTGGTGCGGGATTTCCATGCCGTGATCGGAGAAGAGTCCAAGCAGCAGTGTCAGGAGGCCTTCGGTCGGCTGCCCGACGTGCTGATGGCCTGCGTTGGCGGTGGCTCCAATGCCATGGGCCTGTTCCATCCCTTTGTTCAGGACACGTCTGTGCGTCTGATCGGTGTTGAGGCCGCTGGTGATGGTGTGGCCACCGGGCGCCATGCCGCGACGATCACCGAGGGTCGTGCCGGTGTTCTGCATGGCGCCATGAGCCTGCTGCTGCAGGACGGCGATGGTCAGGTGATGGAGGCCCACTCCATCAGTGCAGGTCTTGATTACCCCGGGGTGGGTCCGGAGCACAGCTACCTGCGGGAGATCGGGCGTGCTGAGTACGCCGCAGTCACCGATCAACAGGCCCTCGATGCTCTGCGGCTCGTGAGTGAGCTTGAGGGCATCATTCCGGCCCTGGAAACCGCCCATGCCTTCGCCTGGCTTGAGCAGCTTTGCCCCACCCTGGCCGATGGCACGGAAGTGGTGATCAACTGCTCCGGCCGCGGCGATAAGGACGTCAACACCGTGGCGGAGAAGCTGGGGGATCAGCTCTGACGTTCGGGCTTCAGGCCAGCAACAATTCGAGGTGGCGGGCCACCCGCTGCACCGCCGCCCGTGCCGTGGCATAGGCCATGCGCATAGGACCCACCAGGGCCACATGGCCCAGCCCCTCGTTGCAGCGATAGGGGGCCTGAACCACGGCACAGGCTTCCAGCGCTGGCTGCGGATGTTCGTCGCCGATCCATACCCGTGCGGATTCACCGCGGCTGATCAAGGTCCCAGGCTGGTCGTCGATCAGTTCCAGCAGCGGTCGAAGGCTGGACGTGCTTTCAAATTCCGGTTCGCTCACCAGCCTCGAGAGGCCATGCACCACCACCTGCGTGGAGTTGGTGGGCGTCGGTTGTTCAAGGGCGTTGCGCAGCACAGCGCCGCTGCTTTGCAGCTGCCTGGGCAGAGCCTCCCAGTTCAGGTCTCCCTGCTCGAGCTGTGCCGACGCCCAACGTTCCATCGCTGTGAGTTCGGTTTCAGCCCCGTGGGGCAGGCGCAGGTTCAGGTGGTTGGCCCGGCCATTGGCTTCCACCAGCATCACCAGCAGTCGATCACCGCTGGGCACCAGACGGATCGTCTCAAGTTGGCGGTTCTCCTGCTGCGGTTGGGTGATCAGGCTCATCAGGCCAGTGAAATCCGTCAGCCGCCGTGCCACATGCATCAGCAGGTCGTCCAAACCGGCCCAGCGAAGACTGAGTCCGGTGAGCTCCCGTTCCAGGTGTTGAACGGCGATGCCGGGTTCCGGCAGCAGCGCATCCACGTAGTGCCGGTATCCCATCGGGCTGGGAACGCGTCCGGCTGACGTGTGTGGTTGCTGCAGCAGTCCGCGGCGCTCAAGCGCCCCCATGGCGGAGCGAACGGTGGCGGAGCTGGCGGGGATGCCGAAGCGTTGCACCAGGGTGCGGCTGCCCACCGGCTCCATCGTGTCGACGTAATGGTGCACCGTCGCCTGAAGCACCTGTTCTTGCCGAAGGGACAGGGGCTTGCTCATCAGTAGCGGGGAACGCTGGGATCCACCTGAAGGCTCCAGGCATCAATGCCTCCTTCAAGGTTCCACACCTCAAGGCCCCAGGGTTGGTCCAGCAGCCACAGGCCGAAGTGGTAGCTGCGCACGCCGGCATGGCAGACCACCACGACGGCTTGATCGGGTTTGAGGTCGGCCTGGAGTGTTCCAAGCCATTCATTCGATTGGCTTAGGGGGCGGTGCAGCACCGCACCAGGGAAGGCAGCGATCGCAAGCTCAGCCTCCTCGCGCACATCCACCAGTTGCGGGGAAGGTCGCTCGCTTTGCAGCCATTGCTGCAGTTCAGAGGCTTGGATTGATTGTGGTTGTTGGGATTGGCCCATGGCGCCATTCTGCGGTGATGGACAAAGATGAGGCGACCCGAGACCGCCGGCCCATGAAGGCCCGCCCCTTCCTCAGCGCTGCCGGCGCTGTGCTGCTGTCGCTGCTTCTGCTGGCCGTTGGCCTGCTCTGGACTATGAACCGCCAGAGCCCCCTGCAGCTGGCAGAGCAGCCGTTGCATCTGCCTCGGGCGGCCCGATTTGTGCCCCGGGATGCTGATTTGTCCGTCCATTGGCTGGCCGATCCCGGACGGTTGCCGGCCTATGCCCAGGCCGTTGCCCCTGCGTCCCAACGCCGCGATGCCCGAGATGGTGCACGGCAGTGGCGCGAAGGCGTCTTTGCCTTGGCGGGTCTCCAGTTCGGCCTTGAGTTGGAGCCCTGGCTTGGTGAGGAGGTCAGCCTCACCCTCATCGATGGGGACACCAACGCCGGTTGGGTGTTGGCTTTAACCAGTCGGGATAACGACGGCGCCCGGCGCTTTCTGCAACGGTTCTGGCAGACCCGCAGCCTGGCGGGCACCGACCTCCAGATCAGCAGTTATCGCGGCATCGGTGTGATTAGCGGCCAGGGAGCGTTGGTGGGGCATGACCCCCAACCCCTGGCCACGGCCTTGATTGACGATGATCTGCTTCTCGTGGCCTCAGGCCGGGGCGTGCTGGAGCAGGCCCTCGATGTCTCGCAGCTCCCGGATCAGCATCAGCTGGGGGATCAACGCCTGCAGCGTCAGGTGGCTGAGCTCGGCGAGGGCGTGGCTCTGCTGACGGCATCGCCCCACGCCCTTGAGCATTGGTTGCAGCTGCCGGAGCTGGTGGCCCAACGGGACGACCTGAGCGGACTCGTGGCATCACTGCGGCCGGAGGGTTCAACCCTGGCGGTGGATGGGAGGCTGGGGTTCCAGCAAGCTCTTGGCACTGACCCCTGGCCTGGGCTCACGGATCTGACCGCGTCGGCCGGCGGCCATGCCCGCTGGCTGGCGCAGCTGCAGAGTCCAGCCCGTTTGTTGGATCCAAGCGAAAGCCATCCGTTGGCCCAATGGTTCGCTCCGGTGCTTGAGCAGCACTTGGCGGATCAGCCGGCGGCAGATGCTGTTGTTGAAGCCGATGACGGCCCTCTCCTCTGGCAGGACCAACCCGAGGGGTGGCTGCTGGCCACCCGCCCGCAAAACCCTGCCAGGGATGCGGTGGACGCCCGTTTGCAGGAGCAGGGCCTGACCCGTTCTGAGCTGGAGGGCGATGGCGAGGTGTTGAGCGTGTGGACGCGCCTGGTGCGCCAGCGGGGACGCCAGCCGGGGGTGGACGCTCAATTGGCCGTGGCTCAGGTTCGCTCGTCAGCGCTGAACTGGTGGGGGGAGTCCTTGATGGCTCTGGCGCAACGCCAGAACGGGCGTGCCCTCCAGCCTCGCTTGAACCAGTGGCAGGAGCTCACAGCGTCTTCCCAACCCGCGCAGGCCCTACTGCTGGCGGATGAGCCGGCCCGCGCACTGTTGGGGCAATGGCGGCCATGGGCCCTGCTGCAGGTCATGGCGGGGCGGCCCCTCCAAGACCAGGTCCGCGGCCTTGCGGTTGCCATTGACGTTGATCGTCAGGAGCAGGGCGCTACCGAGATTCCGTTGCATGCCCGGCTCGAGCTTGGCTGACCTGGTGCTGTTGCGGCATGGCATCGCCGAACCCCGCCAGGCGGGCCAGGACCATCCGGAACGCCCCTTGACCGCCGCCGGCCGTCAGCGAACCCAGCGGGTGATGGAGGCCCTGGTGCAACGGGGGCTGCGGTTGGATCGCTTGCTCTCGAGTCCGTACCTTCGGGCGTTGCAAACGTCGGAACTGGCTTTGGAGGCGGGGCTCGCTCCAGAGCTGGCGGTGGACGAACGCCTTCAACCTGGAGGAGGCCTTGAAACGTTGTTGACGCCGTGGGATGGATACCTCGGTCTGGTGGGCCATGAGCCGGACCTTGGCCATCTGGCCTGCGCTCTTCTGAGGTGTGCCCCCGGTGCCCTGGTGCTGAAGAAAGCCGGTGTGATCCAGCTGCGTCGTTCCTCGGGCCAGTGGCAGTTGCAGGCCTTGCTTCGGCCAGCACTGTTGATTGACGACTTAAGTTGCTGAAAGAGGCGACCGGCCCTTGGCTCAGCAGCAGACAGGTGACCTGCGCCATGCGCGGACCGGGATCGAACTGCGTCCAGGCCTGGATGGCGTGCCGGCCACCCAGTCGGCGATCTGCGACATCGATGGAGAGCAAGGGCTGCTCACCTATCGCGGCTATCCGATGCAGGATCTGGCGGCCAACAGCAGCTTCCTGGAAACGGCCTACCTGCTGATCTGGGGAGAGCTGCCCAGCCGCGACCAGCTGGCGGAGTTTGAGCACGCTGTGCAGATGCACCGGCGCGTCAGCTTCCGGGTGCGGGACATGATGAAGTGCTTCCCGGCCAGCGGCCACCCGATGGACGCGCTGCAGTCCAGTGCAGCATCCCTGGGACTGTTCTATTCGCGCCGGGCGATCGACGACCCGCAGTACATCTATGACGCGGTGGTGCGGCTGATCGCCAAGATCCCCACGATGGTGGCGGCCTTTCAGCTGATCCGCAAAGGCCAGGACCCAATTCAACCCCGGGATGATCTGGCCTATTCCGCCAATTTCCTCTACATGCTCACGGAACGTGAGCCGGATCCCCTGGCGGCGCGGATCTTTGATCGATGCCTGATGCTCCATGCCGAGCACAGCCTCAACGCCAGCACCTTCAGTGCCCGGGTCACCGCCAGCACCCTCACCGACCCCTACGCCGTGGTGGCTTCAGCCGTCGGCACCCTGGCTGGCCCACTCCACGGCGGCGCCAATGAAGACGTCCTTGCCATGCTCGAGCAGGTGGGAAGTCCCGAGAACGCTGGCGCTTTCCTGGATGAGGCCATCGCGGCCAAGCGCAAAATCATGGGCTTCGGCCACCGTGAATACAAGGTCAAAGACCCCCGTGCCGTGATCCTGCAAGCCCTGGTGGAGGAGATGTTCGCGAGCTTCGGCCATGACGACCTCTACGACGTGGCCCGGGCGATCGAAGAAGAAGCAGCGTCCCGCCTTGGCCCCAAGGGGATTTATCCCAACGTGGATTTCTATTCGGGCCTGGTGTATCGCAAGCTCGGCATACCCAGGGATCTGTTCACGCCGGTCTTCGCTATCGCCAGGGTCGCCGGCTGGCTGGCCCATTGGCGTGAGCAGCTCGGAGCGAACCGGATTTTCCGGCCTTCGCAGATCTACTCCGGATCCCAGCCACGCTCTTGGATGCCCATTGAGGAGCGCGTCTCGGCTCCGGCCGCCTAAGTTGCACCCACATCCGTCGACACCATGGTGAGTCCGGGATTGGACCTGGAATTGAGCTTTAGCCAGGCCCTGCAAGGGTTTGGCTTCTCCCCGGAGGTCGCGAGGCTGCTTTGGTTGCCGCTGCCGATGCTGCTTGTCCTGGTGGCTGCAGTGGTGGGTGTGCTGGTTTCGGTCTGGCTGGAACGCAAGATTTCCGCCGCCGTTCAGCAGCGGATCGGTCCGGAATATGCCGGTGCACTTGGTGTACTTCAGCCCTTGGCCGACGGCCTCAAGCTGCTGGTCAAGGAAGACATCATTCCGGCGCGCGCCGACAGCCTGCTGTTCACCCTCGGCCCGGTGCTGGTGGTGGTGCCGGTGATCATTTCCTGGCTGATCATTCCCTTTGGCCAGAACCTGCTGATCAGCAACGTGGGCGTTGGGATCTTTCTTTGGATTGCCTTCAGCAGCATTCAGCCGATCGGCTTGTTGATGAGCGGCTATGCCTCGAACAACAAGTATTCGCTGCTCGGGGGACTGCGGGCCGCTGCTCAATCGATCAGCTACGAAATTCCCCTAGCTCTTGCGGTTCTGGCCATCGTGATGATGAGCAACTCGCTGAGCACGGTCGACATCGTGGGTCAGCAGACCGGTGCCGGCATTTTGAGCTGGAACATCTGGCGTCAGCCGGTGGGCTTCCTGATTTTCTGGATCTGTGCCCTGGCCGAGTGTGAGCGGCTGCCCTTCGACCTTCCCGAAGCTGAGGAAGAACTGGTCGCTGGCTACCAGACCGAATACGCGGGCATGAAGTTCGCCCTCTTCTACCTGGCGGGTTACATCAACCTGGTGCTCTCGGCTGTCCTGGTCAGCGTTCTGTATCTCGGTGGCTGGGGCTTCCCGATCCCTGTGGAGTGGCTGGCCGGCTGGTTGAACCAGCCCATCGATGCACCAGTGGTGCAGGTGATCACGGGCACCGTTGGCATCGTGATGACGGTGCTCAAGGCTTATCTGCTGGTGTTCGTGGCGATCCTGCTGCGCTGGACCACCCCCCGCGTCCGCATTGACCAGCTGCTCGACCTGGGCTGGAAGTTCCTGCTGCCCCTTTCCCTGGTGAATCTTCTGGTGACAGCAGCCCTCAAGCTCGCTTTCCCCGTTGCATTCGGCGGCTAGGTTTTCCTACCTAGGATTTCGCGCTCCCGGCTCCGCTTCGCTCTCTCCCCTTCAGACCATGTTCGGCTTCCTCAAACAGGTCGGTGATTACACCCGGGATGCAGTCGATGCAGCCCGGAATCTGGCCCAAGGCTTTTCGGTCACGTTTGACCACATGCAGCGCCGTCCGGTCACGGTGCAGTACCCCTACGAGAAGCTCATTCCCTCCGAGCGTTATCGGGGCCGGATTCACTACGAATTCGACAAGTGCATCGCCTGTGAGGTGTGCGTCAGGGTGTGCCCGATCAACCTTCCGGTGGTCGACTGGGTGATGAACAAAGCCACGAAGAAGAAGGAGCTGCGCAACTACTCCATCGACTTCGGCGTTTGCATTTTCTGCGGCAACTGTGTCGAGTACTGCCCCACCAACTGCCTCTCGATGACGGAGGAGTACGAGCTGGCCGCTTTTGATCGCCACAGCCTCAACTACGACAACGTTGCCCTCGGACGCCTTCCCACCAGCGTCACCACCGATCCCTCGGTCGTTCCCCTGCGTGAACTCGCCTATCTGCCGGCGGGCGAGATGGATCCCCACGGTGTTGCTGCCGATCGCCCCCGGGCTGGCCAGCTGCCCTCACAGGTGTTGGAGACCCTCACCCCTCCCGCCAAGCCGGCTGCCAAGAATGAGGGACAATCCTCCAGTGAGGCCAAGGAGGACGACGCATGACCATCGCGACAACCACCGAGCTGATCTGTTTTCTGGTGCTGTCCGCCGTTGTGGTGATCGGCGCTTTGGGTGTGGTGCTGCTCAGCAACATCGTCTATTCCGCCTTCCTGCTGGGCGGGGTGTTCACAGCCGTTGCAGGGCTCTACCTGCTGCTGAATGCCAGTTTCGTGGCCATGGCACAGATCCTCGTGTACGTGGGCGCGATCAATGTGTTGATCCTGTTCGCGATCATGCTCGTGAACAAGCGGGAAGACCTCAAGGCCATCGCCAATCTCACCACGCGCCGTGCGGTGTCCGCTGGCGTCTGCGCCGGTCTGCTGGCGTTGCTGGTTCGTGTTGTGGTCACCACCCCCTGGTCGTTGCCCGGTCCTCCCGCTGTGGGTGAAGAAGCCACGGCTCGCATCGGTGAACACCTGTTCACCGATTACCTGTTGCCGTTTGAGGTGGCGTCGGTACTGCTGTTGATGGCCATGATCGGCGCCATCGTGCTGGCCCGTCGTGATGTGTTGGCCACCGATGTGGTGACCGGTGAGGTGGCCGATCAAGGCCTGATTGAGAAGGCCCGTACTCCCCTGCTGATGAATCGAGCGGACTGATGAGCGATTTTCTTGCCACGCTTCCATCCCTGCAGGCCTACCTCTTGGTGGCCGCCATGCTCTTTTGCATCGGTGTTTGGGGCCTGATCAACAGCCGCAATGCGGTGCGCGTGCTGATGAGCATTGAGCTGATGCTCAATGCCGTGAACATCAACCTGATGGCTTTCTCCTCGTTTGTGGATGGTGATTTGATTCGCGGCCAGGTTTTCGCTGTCTTCGTGATCACGGTGGCCGCCGCTGAGGCAGCCGTCGGTCTGGCGATCCTGCTGTCGCTTTATCGCAATCGCGTTACCGTCGACATGGAGCAGTTCAACCTGCTGCGCTGGTAACCCCCGCACACCTGGGTCATGCGTCTCGATCGGGTCTGGGTGATCTATCGGGCCGACAGCCAGCCTGCCCAGCGTGAAGCCAGGCAATGTGCCAAAGAGCTGAAAGCTCTGGGCTCCCACGTGGTCACTGCGATGTCGGGGCCGCGGGTGAATCCTTTCCCCGGCTTGCTGGCTGTTGAGGAGTCGTTTCCAGACCTGGCGCTGGTGCTGGGGGGGGATGGCACGGTGCTCGGAGCCGCTCGCCACCTGGCGGTGCATGACATCCCGATCCTCAGCATCAATGTGGGAGGCCATCTGGGCTTTCTCACCCACGACCGCCGTGTGTTGCGCGGCGATCAGATCTGGCAACGCCTTCAGGACGATCAGTTCGCGATCGAACGGCGCATGATGCTTCAGGCGATGGTGGATCGCCGCTCTGCAGAGGACCGTGCGGCCTCCCCCGGTCTGCTGCAACAGCCGGATTTGGAAGACGATGAAGAGCACCACTGGGCCTTCAACGACTTCTACCTCCGGGCCTACCGCGATGAGATTTCGCCTACTTGCACCCTGGAGCTCGAGATCGATGGGGAAGTGATCGACCAGGTGCGTGGTGACGGTCTGATTCTCTCCACCCCCACGGGGTCCACCGGGTACGCCCTTGCGGCAGGGGGGCCCATTCTTCATCCCGGCATCGATGCCATCATCGTCGCCCCGATCTGCCCGATGAGCCTCTCCAGCCGAACGCTGGTGGTGCCGCCCCGGGCCAGGTTGGCGATCTGGCCGCTGGGGGCTGGGGATCACCGCATCAAGCTGTGGAAGGACGGTGTGGGCTGCACGGTGCTCGAACCAGGAGAGTGCTGTGTTGTTCAGCAGGCGCGCCACCATGCCCTGATGGTGTTGCTCAATCAAAGCCCGTCGTATTACCGAACCCTGTCCCACAAGCTGCACTGGGCGGGAAGCCTGCATGCGGCTCAGCCCTCGCAGAATTGATCCATGGCCCTTGAGATTGAACGGCGCTTTCTGGTGCGGTCAGATGCCTGGCGCAGCAGTGCTGGCCCGGCACAGCCCCTGCGTCAGGGCTACCTGGCCGCCAGTGCCGAAGGTGTGACGGTGCGGATGCGCCTGCGTGGCACTGATCAGGCCTGGCTCACCCTGAAGGCTGCTGCTGATGCCGTTGGCCTGGTGCGCCACGAGTTCGAATATCCGATCCCCGTGGCGGATGCCGAAGCCCTCTGGGATCTGGCGCCCCACCGCCTGGACAAAGTCCGCTACGCCTTGGATTGCCCTGGTGGTGACTGGGTGGTGGATTGTTTCCAGGCTGAGAACGCTCCCTTGGTGCTGGCGGAGGTGGAGCTGGCATCGGCCCAGGAGGATCTGCATATTCCGCCCTGGTGCGGAGAGGAGATCACCGGAGAGTCCCGCTGGAGCAATGCGGTGCTGGCCCAGCATCCCGTTCAGTCCTGGCCCGAGGAGCAGCGTCGCCGTTTTGGCTGGTCCTAAGACCAGACTGGATTTTCCTACAGGTTTCCTTTAGATTTGAGGGGTTCTAATCGGTGGTTCTATCCAGTGGTGGGTCTGTACGACACAACTGGAATGCTTCGCTTCGCGGGATCCAGCGTGGAGGCCTGCATGGAATACGCCACGCTTTTTCAGATTCCTGTGGGTCCTACCTCTCTGCAAAGCCTGCCGGAGCCTGTCAGCTCCACGATCAGGCTGAGGGGGGATCGAATTCTGGAAGGACGCAACAGTTGAAGCCGTCTCGGCAGATCTTGCCGTTGTCCATGGCCCAATTGAGCAGTGCCACCCGGTTCTTGGACCCGGTCTTGGTGAACACGTTGCTCACATGGTTGTCCACCGTTCGTTTGCTGATGGTGAGACGGTCAGCGATTTCCTGATTGGTCAGTCCTTCGGCCACGAGCTCGATGATCTCGATCTCCCTAGCAGAAAGGGAGATCTCCAGAGGATCGGTACCGTCGAGGGAGGACATGGGTGACCACCGTTGAAGTCATGCTAGTCCGGACCACCGGCCTGATCCTGCATAGTGGGCCGGTGAAATGGATCGAGATTTGAGGACGGCGCTGCAGCGCGCAATTGAGGCCGGGGATCAGGTGCTCACGGCCGAGGTGATGCCTCCGCGCGGAGCCGATCCGACGCACATGCTGGCCATGGCCGCATCGCTGCAAGGCCGTGTCCATGCGGTGAATGTGACCGATGGCAGTCGGGCTGTGATGCGGATGAGCAGCCTCGCCTCCTGCAAGTTGCTGCTTGAGGCCGGTCTGGAACCGGTGTTGCAGATGGCCTGCCGGGATCGCAATCGCATCGCCCTTCAGTCCGACCTGCTCGGGGCCCATGCGCTGGGGATCCGCAACCTGTTGTGTCTCACTGGTGATCCGGTGCGGGCGGGTGATCAGGCGGATGCACGGCCGGTCAATGAGTTTGAGTCCGTGAAGCTGTTGCAGCAGGTGGAAGCCCTCAATCGGGGCGTGGATCCCGTGCAGGGCACCCTGCCGGATGGGGCGACCACGCTGTTTGCCGGGTGTGCCGCTGACCCACAATCCAGGAGTTGGAGCGGTCTCCAGCGTCGGTTGCAGCGCAAGCAGGCGGCGGGAGCCCGCTTCGTTCAAACCCAGATGGTGATGGACCCTGAAGCGCTCGAGCGCTTCCAGCGCGAGCTGGCCGGCCCCCTGGGTCTGCCCGTGCTCGCTGGCGTGTTCCTGCTGAAGTCAGCCAAGAATGCCCGGTTCATCAACCGCGTTGTTCCGGGAGCCTGCATCCCCGATGCGTTGATCCATCGGCTTGAGTGCGCCGAGAATCCAGCCATGGAGGGCGTGGCCATCGCCGCTGAACAGGTGAAGCGCTATCTCGGCATCGTGCGTGGTGTGCACCTGATGGCGATCAAGGCGGAGGAACGCATCCCGATGATCCTTGATCTCGCCGGACTCAGCTCGCTGCCTGGGTGAGGTCGGTACCCAGCAGCTCCGCCATGGCTTTCTGCTGGGGTGAAGGCTCCACCAGGTCCTGACGACGGGCATCGGTGATCAGCCAGTCGAGGGAGGCCTCCTGCAGGTCGAAGTGATCGCCGTCCTTGCCCACGCAGTAGCGCCCGAACACCAGTTTCTCCAGCAGCTGCACGCCGGGGCCGATGCGTGAGTAGTCGAAAATGATCGAGTTATCGACCGTGGCGCCCTCACAGATGTGGCAGCTGGGGCCGATCATGGTGGGACCAACGATCGTCGCGCCATCTTCGATCTTGGTCATGCCGCCCACGTAGACGGGGCCGCTGACGTTGATCTTGTCCCAGTTGGCGGCCACATTCAGACCGGTGTAAACCCCGGGGCGCACCTCCTTGCCGGGGACGCCCACCTGACGAACGTCACCCATCAACACGCTGCGGATGGCTTGCCAGTAATCGGGAACCTTGCCGATATCCACCCATTCGAAATCCATCGGGATGGCATAAAAGGGGGCACCGAGCTCGGCCAGTTTCGGGAATAGATCCGAGCCGATGTCGAAGGACTGCCCCGAAGGGATGTGCTCAAAGATCTCCGGCTCGAAGATGTAGATGCCGGTGTTGATCGTGTCGCTGAGGGCTTCGTCGACGCTGGGCTTTTCCTGGAAGCTTGAGATTCTGTTCTGGTCATCGGTGACCACAACGCCGTAGCTGCTCACCTGATCCTTGGGGACCCGTTTGGTGACGAGGCTGGCGATCGCACCCTTTTCCCGGTGCTTGCGTACCGCTTCGCTGAGATCAAGGTCGATCAGCGCATCTCCGCAGAGCACCACGAAGGTGTCGTCAAAGAAATGCTGGAAATCCTGGATTTTTTTAAGCCCGCCAGCGGATCCCAGGGCACTACCGATCAGTTCACCGTCTTCAATCCGTCCTTCAAAGCTGTAGGCAATCTCAACCCCGAAACGCTGGCCATCTCGGAAGTAATTTTCAATCTCTTCGGCCAGGTGGGAGACGTTCACCATCACTTCGGTGAAACCGTGCTCCTTGAGCAGTTCCAGCAGAAATTCCATCACCGGCTTCTGCAGGATCGGAATCATCGGCTTGGGGATCACATGGGTGATTGGTTGGACCCGCGTCCCCTTACCAGCCGCCAGAATCATCGCCTTCATTGGCGTTTGGTCCGGTCAATACAAGGTAGTGACCATAGACCCGGTCTTAGGCCGCCACGACCGTCCGGGTCGGCGACGGATCTGGCACCTGAAGGCTGCGGATCGGCAGTTGCGTTGCAGTGCCACTCGCGGGGATGAATTTCAGTCGCAGCGGACCGTGCAGCCAACCCTCCTGCTCCAGCTCAACCCGGCCTTGGGAGGAGAGAAATAGCAGTGCCCAGAACACCCCGACGCGGTCACGGTCCAGGTCCGCGGCGGCGGCCACCTCCCAATGCTCCACCAGTTGATCGAAGCCCACCCAGTCCAGGGCGGTCTCCCAACCGTTGAGAAACACTCCCAGTGCTGCGGTTGTTTCCGGAAGCTTTTCGCGGTGGGCCAGCCCGGCCACCTGGGCGATGGCTTCACGGTTGCTGTAGCGCTTCTGCCGTTTACGGCGGCGCGCCTCGAGTTCGTCTGATTCCAGCTGCTCGGCAATCGATTCCAGCTGTTCGATCAGCTCCCCAAGGGTGACGGGGCGACGTAACGGCGGTGGCGCTACGGGACGCCGCTGCAGATGGCGTTCCGGCCGTCGGGGAAGATCAAAGGCCGGATCCAGCCAACCTTGCTCATCGAAGTCGGCGTCGAAGTGATCTTCGACTTCGGGAGGTGGCGGAAGCATGCTGGTTTCGAGCATCTCCGCCTTGAGGCCCACCAGCACGGAGGCGGCCAGGAAGGCTTCGCTACTTTCGGCCAGGTCCCGCTCGTAGCTGCCCCCCCGTCCGGTAAGGACGGCTGCCACCTGCCCGGGAACTTCGATGCGTTGCCGGAGTTGATCCAGAAAGCCGTCGATGACGGCGATTACATCCACATCCCAGGGATCGAGATCTCCCCGCTCCGCTGCGTCTTGTAGCAGCCGAATCGCAAGGCGAGCTCCAGCATCAGCGCCGTCTTTGGGGGCCACCTGGAGCAAGTCAATTCACCCTTTCCAGGAAAGGTATCGGCCCCAAACCGTTGTTGCCAGTGCTGCCTTAAGCCGCACTGCTGGCATCGGTGACCTCTGCTTCATCGCTGTCGTCGCTCTCAGCGCTGCTCGCGCTCACGGTGGTCGCGGGGAGGAGACCCAGCTGGGTTTCAACGGTGGAGCGGTAGCGGTTGAGGTCGGTCTCCAGTTCCTGGATGCGCACCTGCTGTGCTTCGTATTCGTTCGCCTTGCTGAATTGTTCAACGTTGTTGAGCATGCCGGTCCAGGCGGCGAAGAACCAGGCTGAGACGGCTCCCATTCCCGCTGCCAGCAGCAGAAGACCCGCCAACGGCAGGGTGTACTCGACCCCGGGCAACACGTGAACCGTCGTGGGATTGGTGTTCGCCAGGGTGAAGAACACCGTGATCAGGCCGAAGCTAAAGATCAGGCCGAAGTTGATCTGACGCATGGCAGGGGAGCGTTCCCCTGGAACCTACGGACGGTTGGGGGGGGATGAATCGGAATCGATACGTGATTTATGACGCGCCCACGGCAGGGGCCTGGATGACCGCAGGAACCGGTGCCTGGCCTCGAATTAAAGGGGCCGTCGGTGAGATCACCTGTTCCATGGCACCCAGGTTGCGGTTTACCAGGGCTTCAATCGAGCTGCGGTAGCTGTCGGTCATCAGCTTGGGGTAGAGCCCGATTCCGATGATCGGCACCAGCAGGCAGCCAATGATGTACACCTCGCGCGGCTCTGCATCCACGAGGTTGGTGTGGGACACCAGCTCCTCCTTCTCTTTGCCGAAGAAGATTTCCCGCAGCATCGAGAGCAGGTAGATCGGTGTGAGGATCACGCCCACAGCGGCCAGCCCGCAGATCACCACGCGGAAAGGCAGGGTGTAGGCCTCATCCGTCGCGAAACCAGCGAACACCATCAATTCACTAACGAATCCGCTCATGCCTGGCAGGGCCAGGGATGCGAGGGCACACACCGTCCAGAGCGCGAACATGATTCGCATCTTCTGGCCAATGCCTCCCATCTCATCCAGCTGAAGGGTGTGGGTGCGGTCGTAGGTGGCACCCACGAGGAAGAACAAGCTGGCGCCGATCAAGCCGTGGCTGATCATCTGCAGCATGGCGCCACTGGTGCCCAAGGCACTGAAGCTGCCCACGCCGATCAGCACGAAGCCCATGTGGCTGATCGAGCTGTAGGCGATCTTGCGCTTGAGGTTGCGCTGGGCGAAGGAGGTGAGGGCGGCGTAGATGATGTTCACCACCCCCAGCACGATCAGCAGTGGGGCGAACTGGGAGTGAGCTGCTGGCAGCAGCTCACAGTTGAAGCGCAGCAGGGCATAGCCCCCCATCTTCAGCAGGATGCCGGCCAAGAGCATGTGCACCGGTGCTGTGGCTTCGCCATGGGCGTCCGGCAGCCAGGTGTGTAGGGGCACGATCGGCAGTTTCACGCCAAAGGCGATCAAGAGCCCGGCGTAGCAGAGCAGTTGAAAGCCTGTGCCGAAGTCTTTGGCCGCAAGAACGGTGTACTCAAAGCTGGGGGTGCCGCCGCCGAAGAAGCCCATGGCCAGAGCGGCCAACAGGATGAACAGGGAACTGCCGGCGGTGTAGAGGATGAATTTGGTGGCGGCGTACTGGCGTTTCTTGCCGCCCCAGATGGCCAGCAGCAAATACACCGGGATCAGTTCCAGCTCCCAGGCCAAGAAGAAAAGCAGCATGTCCTGCACGGCGAAGACGGCGATCTGGCCGCCGTCCATGGCCAGCAGCAGGAAATAAAACAAGCGCGGCTTGAAACTCACCGGCCATGCCGCCAGGCAGGCCAGGGTTGTGATGAAGCTGGTGAGCAAAATCAGCGGCATCGACAGCCCATCGGCTCCCACCGCCCACGTGAGCCCCAGATCGGGAAGCCAGCTCACCCGTTCCGACAGCTGCAGGCCGCTCAGGCTGGGGTCATAGCCCGTGAGGTACGCCGCAACGGTGATCAGGAAGGTGATCAGCGTCACGATCAGGGCGTACCAGCGCACCTTCTTGCCATCGCCTTCGTCAGGAACGAGGGGAACCAGCAGAGCACCCACGATCGGCACCAGGATCGATAGGCTCAGCCATGGCACTGTGGCCTGCACCGGCTCGCCAAGTCCGGCGACTGCGAATTCGAACACTCTGTGAATCCGACCCTTACTGGTTGGATCGTAGAAATCATGGCCGCTGTGTCATCACCTCGATAGGCGATGACACACATGGGCGATGGGATCTAAGCGATTGGACCGCCGATCACGCCGAACAGCACCACTAGGCCGATCACGCCGGCGAACACAATCAGGGCATAAAACTGGGCCCGTCCGGTCTCGAGATATTTGAGACCTTCTCCGCTGCCGAGGGTCAGTAGTCCGGTGAGATTCACCACGCCGTCCACCACTTTGGCGTCCACCTCGAGAACCTCCCGCGCCAGTTTGCGGCTACCCCGCACAAACAGCTTGTCGTTCAGCACATCGAGATACCACTTGTTGGCGAGGAAGGCATTCACCGCCGGGAATCGGCTTGCTACAAGTTGCCCCAGATCGATCCGACGCAGGGCATAGGCCAGAACAGCCAGGGTGATACCGGTAACGGAGATGGCCACGGAGGCACCCGCCAGGGGCAGAAACTCGCCCCAGCTGAACTGTTCGGCCATTTCGCGGGCTTCTTCGGGATTGAGAAGGCCTGCGAAGCGGCTGTTCCAGGGGGTGCCCAGCAGGCCAATCAGAACAGAAGGCACCGCCAGAACCGCCAAGGGTGCCGCCATCGGCCAGGCCGACTCATGCACGCTGCCGCCATGGGCGTGGTGCTCGGAAGGATCTTTGCCGGCTGCGGTCAGCAGCTGGGCCTGCATGGCGGTGTCATTGCCGCGGAACTCCCCTTCAAAGGTGAGGAAATAGAGGCGGAACATGTAGAAGGCCGTCATTCCCGCCGTCAGGAAGCCCACCACCCAGAGCAGCGGGTAGCTGTTGAAGGCTTGACCAAGAATTTCGTCCTTGCTCCAGAAGCCAGCCAGGGGGGGGATGCCACTGATGGCGATGCAGCCGATGAAGAAGGTGATCGAGGTGACGGGCATCTTCTTGCGCAGGCCTCCCATCAGGCGCATGTCCTGGGCGAGAACGGGCTCGTGGCCCACCACCTCCTCCATCGCGTGAATGACAGAGCCTGATCCCAGGAACAACATCGCCTTGAAGAAGGCGTGGGTCACCAGGTGGAAGATGCCGGCAACCGGGGCTCCGCAACCCATGGCCAACATCATGTAGCCGAGTTGAGAGACGGTGCTGTAGGCCAGACCCTTCTTGAGGTCCATTTGGGTGAGGGCAATGGAGGCCCCCAGGAAGCAGGTGATCGTGCCAACAACGGCGATCACGGTTTGTACGACGGGGAACTGGGCGTAGAGGGGATCGAGGCGGGCGACCAGGAACACCCCTGCGGCCACCATCGTGGCGGCGTGAATCAGAGCAGAGATCGGCGTCGGACCCTCCATGGCATCTGGCAGCCAGACGTGGAGGGGGAATTGGGCCGACTTGGCCATCGGACCCATGAACACCAGCAGACAGAGCAGCAGTGCTGCCCATGGCGCAACCGTTCCGGCGGCTAGGCCGTTTTGCAGGCCATCGGCGATTCCTTGGAAATCGAAGCTTCCGGTGGCCCAGAACAGGCCAAGGATGCCCAGCAGCAGGCCGAAGTCACCAACCCGGTTCACCACAAAGGCCTTCTGAGCAGCGTGGGCAGCACCGTCGCGGTCATACCAGAAGCCCACCAATAGGTAGGAGCACATGCCCACCAGTTCCCAGAAGACGTAGATCTCCAGGAGATTGGGGCTGATGATCAGTCCCAGCATGGAGCTGCTGAATAGCGCCAGGTAGGTGAAGAAGCGCACATAGCCCTTGTCGTGGGCCATGTAGCCGTGGGAATACACCAGCACCAACAGGGCGATGGTGGTGACCAGCGCCAGCATCACCGCCCCGAGTGGATCCACCACGTAGCCCATCGGCAGAACGAAGCTGCCGGCACTGGCCCAAACGAACAGATGCTCGACCGGCGGGGCGCCGTTGAGCTGGTTGAACAGGATGCTGTAGCTGAGGACCGCAGCTGCGCCTACACAGGAGATCAACAGCAGCGCAACGGGTTTGCGCAACCGGTTGATCGTGCGGTTGAAGCTGATCAATCCCAGCCCGGTCAGCACAGCGCCGAACAGGGGCAGAACGGGAATGAGCCAGGCGAGTTCCTCGGCCGAGGGCATCCGCTAAGAGCAGGTTGAAGCGAGTGTAGGCAGCTCAGCCCAGCAGGTTCTGGAGTGCTGAATTGCGCATCAATTCGGCAGCCGTCGGAATGAAGCGATGGGCCCACCAGAACACGCCGACGGCGATGGCGATGCCCAGTTGCGCCGGTCGGATGAATTCCTGCCACTGCAGCTGCTGACGTCCATCCAGCACCGCAGCGAAGGGCACGATTGAGGTACTGGCCTTGAGCTCTTCAAAGGCCTCGCCGAAGCGGGCCTTCAGGCGCCGGTCGCCATGCCAGACGGCAAAGAGGTGATGGCCGATCAGGCCCACGCAGGTCACCAGCATGAAGCTGCTGCCGATCCAGAGGGCGTGGGTGAGGCACCAGAGAATTTGCCCGATGGCCTGGGGATGGCGGCTGATGCGGATGATCCCTGTGGCGTAAAGACGCACCTGCGGTTTCAACACCGCCGGGATCTCCAGCAAGTTGTAGGTGGCTGGATAGAGGAAGAGGAAGCTGATGGCGGTTCCGATCCAGACGAGCGGAATCACCCCAGGCACGCCCTGGAGATTCCACAGCCGAACTCCGTCGTAGCGATGGGCCAGAAACCATCCGATCACCACAACGGCCGAGGGAATGCTGGCCGCCGCGAAGATCAGACGCCAGGCCCGTGCTCCGATCACGGCTTCAGCCCGGCTGCGCAGCGCAGCCCCACCGCTGTGAATCACTGCAAACAGGATCAGCAGCACCAGCATCACGACGCTGCTGTGGTGGGTGGAGGCCATGGCGGCTGCGTGGGAAGGGCGTGATTCTGGCTGGCGGACGTGGCGGTCCTAAATTTCCGTTGTTCCTCCGGGTGTTCCGCGGTGGCCGATCTGCCGTTCACCCTCGACCAGCTGCGGATCCTTCGCGCGATTGTCAGTGAGGGCAGCTTCAAGAAAGCCGCCGACAGTCTTTACGTCACCCAGCCAGCCGTCAGCCTTCAGATCCAGAACCTGGAGAAGCAGCTGGAGGTGTCGTTGTTTGATCGCGGTGGGCGCAAGGCTCAGCTCACCGAAGCTGGTCATCTGCTGCTGAGTTACTGCGACCGGATCCTCAGTCAGTGCCATGAAGCCTGCCGGGCCCTGGATGATCTCCACAACCTCAAAGGCGGATCCCTGATCGTGGGGGCAAGTCAGACCACCGGCACCTATTTGATGCCCCGGATGATCGGCTTGTTCCGCCAGAAATATCCGGAGGTGTCCGTGCAGCTCCAGGTCCACAGCACCCGACGCACGGGCTGGAGTGTGGCCAACGGTCAGATCGACCTGGCGATCATCGGTGGTGAATTGCCGGCGGAACTCAATGAACTGCTGCAGGTGGTGCCCTACGCCAGTGATGAGCTGGCGTTGGTGCTGCCGGTGAAGCACCCCTTGGCCCGGCTGGCTGAGCTCACCAAGGAAGACCTGTATCGCCTGGGCTTTGTCTGCCTCGATGCGCAATCAACCACCCGCAAGATGGTCGACCAGCTTCTGGCTCGCTCCGGCCTGGATGTGCAGCGTCTGCGCATCGAAATGGAGTTGAACTCGCTCGAAGCCATCAAAAATGCAGTTCAGGCGGGCCTGGGTGCCGCCTTTGTTCCCGTGGTGTCGATCGAGCGGGAGTTATCGGCGGGCACGATTCATCGCCCCCAGGTGGCTGATCTGCAGGTGCGCCGCCAGCTGAAGCTGATCACCCATCCCGCCCGCTACTGCTCACGTGCCTCGGTGGCCTTTCGCAATGACGTTCTGCCCGTCTTCGCCAGTGCTGACAGCCCGATTCGCCAGGCAGCGAAAGTCGTGCCTGAAGCGATCGGGGAGCAACTGGTTCAGAACTGATCGGCCTCTGGTGTTACGCCCACAGCGTCGTCTGCCACGCCTCGGGTCAGGAATTTGTTCTCACTGATATCGGTTTGGTAGACGCATCGCACCACGGGCTTGTCTCGAACGGAGCCGATGTAGGCAAAAGTATTCATCCGCTGTTTGCACTCACGCTCCTGCACGGCGGTGATGGCCCCCTCCTTGCGCAGCACTGACCAGTTTTCTCGACGGATCACGCAACCCGGTTGCAGTGTTGGCTGGGTCACAAAGCTGCTCGAGGGGTTGAGCGTCGTGTACATCTCGATGTCCATGACGAAGGCGCTCGCACCCCACTGCCGGCAGAACTCCGGGTCGGGCACGGCCATGTCCAGTTGCTGGGAGCTGGCAATGTTTCCCTGGTCGCCCTGGGTGGTGCTGGTGACAGCGCTGCCGATGCCGATCCCCACCACGAGAACCCCTGCCAAGACGGCCACGGTGAGGGTGCTGAATTGAAAGGGGCCCTGACCCCCTCCGCCCCCTGGTGGGGGGGCTGGAGGACGGCTGTATCCACCACGGGGCGGAGCGTCATAGCGATCACGCTCACCGCGGTCGTAGCGGCCATCCCGCGGTCGGCGGCCGCCGCGGTCGTAGCGCGAGCCGGTCACAACAGTTCAGGGGTGCGGGGCAGGCCCATGGAGAAGTTCTGCACACGGCCATCCGGGTTGTAGCTGAGTTCTCCGGCTTGGAGCAGTTGCCGGATGAATCCTTCCAGGTCCGTACCAATACGGCGCAGGGTGTAGTCACTCAGTTCGCCGCCGGCCGCGGCATCCACGAGTTCCTTGAAGCGTCCCTGCACCTTGGCGAGGCTGGCGGCATCCCACAGAAATTCGTTGTCGGGATCAAGATCCAAGGTCAGCTGGTCATCCGAAGGAACCAGATCCTCGTCCTGAAGCGCTGCTGTGAACAGGCGCACGTGGCGGGTGGTGCACTTGAGGAGGGTGTCAGCCAAGACGCGCCCACGGGAAAGCTGACACGACTTTAAGAAGCGAACGGGGGGCAAGCCCTTTTAAGGTTGGTTTCACTTTCGAGACGGCCGCATGCGCGTCGCTATTGCCGGAGCTGGTCTTGCAGGACTCTCCTGTGCCAAATACCTGGCGGATGCCGGCCACACCCCCATCGTTGTGGAAGCCAGGGATGTTCTTGGCGGCAAGGTGGCGGCCTGGAAAGACGAGGACGGCGACTGGTACGAAACCGGCCTGCACATCTTCTTCGGGGCTTACCCGAACATGCTCCAGTTGTTCAAGGAGCTGAACATCGAAGACCGGCTGCAGTGGAAGAGCCACTCGATGATCTTCAATCAGCAGGAGGAACCAGGCACCTACAGCCGCTTCGATTTTCCTGATCTGCCAGCCCCTGTGAATGGTGTGGCCGCGATCTTGGGAAACAACGACATGCTGAGCTGGCCTGAGAAAATCAGCTTCGGCCTGGGCCTTGTGCCTGCGATGCTCCGGGGTCAGGGGTACGTCGAAGAGTGCGACAAGTATTCATGGACCGAGTGGCTGCGGGTCCACAACATTCCCGAACGGGTGAACGATGAAGTGTTCTTAGCGATGAGCAAGGCCCTGAATTTCATCGATCCCGATGAAATCTCTGCCACGGTTGTGCTCACAGCGCTCAATCGTTTCCTGCAGGAGAAGAACGGCTCCAAGATGGCTTTCCTCGATGGCGCTCCGCCGGAGCGCCTTTGCCAGCCGGTGGTCGAGCACATCGAATCACTCGGAGGGGAAGTGCACCTCGATAGCCCCCTGCGGGAGATCAAGCTCAATGAGGATGGTTCTGTAGCTGCCTTCCACATCGGCGGCTTAAAAGGCAAGGAGAGCTTCGACCTCACCGCTGATGCCTATGTCAGTGCATTGCCAGTGGATCCTTTCAAACTGCTCTTGCCAGAGCCCTGGAAGCAGATGGAGGTCTTCCAAAAGTTGGATGGGCTTCGGGGTGTGCCCGTGATCAACCTGCACCTCTGGTTCGATCGCAAGCTCACCGATATCGACCATCTGTTGTTCAGCCGCTCGCCCCTGCTCAGCGTGTACGCCGACATGAGCATCACTTGCAGGGAGTATGAAGACCCCGACAAGTCAATGCTCGAGCTGGTGTTTGCTCCTGCCAAAGACTGGATTGGTCGTCCCGATGAAGAGATCATCGAGGCCACCATGGGCGAGCTCACAAAGCTGTTCCCGATGCATTTTGGTGGTGAAAATCCCGCCACACTGCGCAAATACAAGGTCGTGAAGACGCCGTTGTCTGTCTACAAAACGACCCCTGGTTGTCAGCAGTTGCGGCCCGATCAGACCACCCCAATCAAGAACTTCTTCCTGGCCGGGGATTACACGATGCAGCGCTATCTCGCCTCGATGGAGGGTGCCGTTCTCAGCGGCAAGCTCTGCGCTGGTGCAGTGGACCGCAAGACAGGTCTGCTGGCATCATCGACCTCTTCCAGTGAGCCTGTGACGGCCTGAGCCATGCCCCTCGCCTCCCCGGATCTCGACGCAGCCTTCGAGGCCTGCCGTCGGGAGACCGCCGAGTGGGCCAAGACGTTCTATATCGGTACGTTGCTTCTGCCTCCGGAGAAGCGGCGTGCCATCTGGGCGATCTATGTCTGGTGCCGGCGCACGGATGAGTTGATGGACAGCCCGGAGGCCCAGGCGCTTCCGGTGGAGGAGCTTGCCGAGCGGCTGGATCGCTGGGAAGAGAAGACCCGAGCCCTGTTCGCTGGCCGGATGGAGGACGACTTGGATGCGGTGATGGTGGACACCCTGGAGCGTTTTCCCCAGGGCATCCAGCCCTATCTCGACATGATTGAGGGGCAGCGGATGGACCTCACCTGGACCCGCTATCCCCGCTTCGAAGACCTCAAGCTCTACTGCTATCGCGTTGCAGGCACCGTTGGCCTGATGACCCAGGGGGTGATGGGTGTCGATCAGGCCTACACCTCAGCCCCCTGGAGCGACTGTCCCGACACCTCTGATGCTGCCGTCGCCCTTGGGATTGCCAACCAGCTCACCAACATCCTCCGGGATGTGGGGGAAGACCGTGGCCGTGGTCGCATCTATTTGCCGCAGGAAGATCTCGAGCGTTTCGGCTATTCCGAGGAGGAGCTGATGGCTGGAACCCTCAACAACTCCTGGCGTGCATTGATGCGATTCCAGCTGGAGCGGGCTCGCGATTGGTTCGCTCGCTCCGAAGCCGGAGTGCGTTGGCTGTCCGCTGATGCCCGCTGGCCGGTGTGGACGTCCTTGCGGCTGTACCGGGGAATCCTGGATGAAATTGAGCGCGTCGATTACGACGTGTTCAATCACCGTGCCTACGTGGCCAAGGTCAACAAGCTGCTTGATCTGCCCCGTTCGTTCCTGTTGGCTCAGTCGCGCTAAAAACCCCTGCCGGTATGACCGGCAGGGGTTGATCAGCTGTTTCCTTCAATCAGATCAGCGACGGATCAGACCGCCGTCTTCTGGTTGCCCAGGAGATCCTTGAGCTTGGAGAGTTCGCCAGCCCAGCGGGGGTCTGGAGCGCCCTCGCTCTTCGCATCGCTGTGAACAACCTTGTTCACGGCCTTGCGAGCCACTTGAGGCTGGCCGGCTGCATTGGGGGCTCCGCGACGGTTGCCACCAGCATTGTTGTCGCGACGTTCGGAGCGCTCGACCCGCAGAGCGCTGCCACCGAACTCCTTGCCGTTCAGCGCTTCGATCACGGCATCGGCCAGTTTCGGATCGTCCACGTTGGCGAAGCCAAATCCGCGACATGCACCGGTTTCACGGTCGAGAACTGTCTTGAACCGGATCCCTTCTCCCACCGACTTGAGCAGAGCCACCAGCTCCTGTTCTTCAAAGGTCTGCGGCAGGTTGCCGATGTACAGGCGGATGCTCATGAAGGAAAGAAAATGCGATCTGTCGGTGTCTGACCGTCATCATTGACACCTGCAAAGTTAATCACAGAGCCTCGCTTTCACGGGTCAAGAAATGTTTGGCCTCCTTCAGCGCCTCGCTGGGAGTTTGGATGCGCCCAAAAGCATGTTCAAGCTTCAGATGATGCAGCAGGCGTCCGAGACGGGGCCCGGGTTCGACCTCCAGGGCCGTGAGCAGGCCGTTGCCGTCGATCGGGCTTCTGGGGTGAAACAGAGGGTCCTCAGCGTCCCTCCATCGCCGCAGCCAGATCTTTTTCTCGGGCATGGGCATTTGCAGGGCCAGGGCGGGGAGATCCCCTTCCAGTTCCTCGTGCAATTGCAGTCGATCGCTTTCGGGTAGCGACTCCGGTGCCTGACCGATGCGTTCCTGCCAGAGCCGCAGCCGTTTGCAGCGCTGGCGCAGGGCGCGACTGGCTCGGAGTTGGCTGAGGCCCTCATCGCTGACCAGGGCCGTCAGCCGCGCCAAGGGCACAGCCGCAGCGGCTTCCTCTGTGCTGAGGCCTTCGATGTCGCTGGGCGTGGGAGGTTGCCCTCCGGCCGCCCAGGGGTGCAGCAACGGCAGGCTTGTTAGGGCTGCGATCGCCACGTCGGCGTGGTCGCCCCTCACCAGGCGCTGCAGCTCCGCCAGGATTCGCTCCGGTGCCGCTTCTGGCAGCCGTGCGGCGTGGCGCTCAATCCAGCCCATGGTCTGGCTGGAGATGGTGAGCGGGATTTCCGCTATCAGCCGCAATCCCCGCAGCAGCCGTAGAGGGTCATCGGTGAGGTTGGCTTCCGAGACGGCCGTCAGGTACCCCTGCTGGAGATCGCTCAGTCCCCCTGTGGGGTCCCACAGCTCTCCCCAGGGCTGGAGCGACACGGCGATGGCATTGAGTCGGTAGTCGCGCCGCCAAAGGTCGTCTTCGATGCGGTCACCGTCCTGTCGGGCGATGTCGACCGTCCAGCCTCCAATCACCAGCCGAGCAATGCTCCGTTCCGCATCGAGCACCACACAGGTGCCTTGGAGCTCTTGGGCCAGGGCCTGGGTCAGAGCGATGGCATCCGACGGGACAACAAGGTCAAGATCCGGCTGCTCCTGGAGACGGTCCAGCAAGCCATCCCGCACGGCGCCACCCACCAGCGCTGTGCCCTCGGGAAGCCGTGCCAGGGGGAGAGGCCACTGGGCTGGCGCCAGTCGCGTTTGCAGCTGGTCAAGCAATGCGTCGCCAGAGCCTTCGGCCATCAGAATGGGGGAGTGAACGGCCTTGGGAGGCATGTGCATCTGCGTGGATTGCAGCTGGGTCGACCGTTGTCAGGCCTATCACGCAGTTGAGCGTCAGCATGGTGTTCCGCATTTGGCGGAGACACCGGATTTTGAGCCAGATGGGCCTCGCATTCACGTCTCGGTGATGGATCTCCCCGATGGCCAGGCCGGTATTGAGTGGGATGTGCGTTCCTGCTCCAGCTTTAAGGCGGATCCAGGACGGTGGCAGCGTTGCCGTCCTGGACAGGAGCTGCCCCGATGACCGCCCTGCCACTCCTGCTGGCCTTGCACAGTTGTTCTGACTGCTTCGGCATGGCGCTGCTGGATCCCCAGCAGCCTGGGGCAGAACCCCTGGTGCAGGTCCATCCGGATGGCCGGGGCCTGTCCAACAGGTTGATTTCGCGGGTTCAGTCGCTCCTCCCGCCTGAGCGTTGGCCCCAGTTGCAGGGCCTTGCTGTAGCGACGGGACCCGGCGGCTTCACCGGCACCCGCCTCACTGTGGTGATGGCCCGCACCCTGGCGCAACAGTTGGATTGCCCCCTGCTGGGGGTGAGCAGTTATGCCCTGATGGCGCCACGCTTGGAGCGGCAACTGCCCCAATCCATCCAAGGGGAACCGTTCTGGATCACCCAGGAGTTGCCCCGGCGGGGGGTGGTGGGTGGTGAGTACCGCATCACCTCTGGGCAGGTTCACGAACTCAGCCTGCCAACCCTGCTTTCACAGGGGGCATCTCCCCAGCCCGCCGTTGAGGCGCAACTGGATGTGGCAGCTGATGTGGCGCGGTTGCTGCAGCTGTTGCAGCGCAGCCATGCTGCCGGGGCAGTGATGCCCTGGGCTGAGGTTTTGCCGATCTACCCCACCTCCCCTGTTGGACAGGTCTGATGGCGGGCGTGCGTACAGGGCTTCTGCTGGGTGCTGGTCTGATGGCCTGGCTGTTGGGCCCCGGACCGCTGTCGCCCTATCGGCGGGCTCTATTGGATCGCAGCCCGCCGCAGCTGGTGCTGGTGCTCGGGGGGGATGTGGACCGGGAACGAATGGGTGCCCGGTTGGCGCGTCAACTCGATCTACCCCTGCTGGTGAGCGGTGGCAGCAACCCTGAGTACGCCGAATGGATGCTGAGTGAGGAGCGCTTCAATCCCGAACGCGTCACCTTGGATTACAGGGCCCGTGACACCCTCAGCAACTTCACGTCAGTGGTGGATGAGCTGCAGGCGGACGGCATTCGCCACGTGCTGCTAGTGACCAGCGAAGACCATCTGCCCCGCTCCATGGCGGTGGGCCAGGTGGTGGCGGGCAGCCGTGGAATTCAGCTCACCGGCGTCCCCGTGGCCTGCCGTGAGGACTGCACCCGCGAGGGGCGTTTCAAGCAATGGAGTGATTGGGTTCGTGCGGTGGCGTGGGTGATGACCGGTCGCGACCTCAGGGATGCTGCGGACCCTGATCCAGCAGGGCGTTGATCCGTTCCTGCAGCAGGGCGGTGGTGGCATCCAGATCGGGCCTGCGGCGACTGGCCGGGGCTGGGATGGGGTCGCCGATCCGCAGCTGAATCGGCACCAGGCGCGGCCAGCTTCGCCCAGTGCCCAAAGCGCGGTGGCTGTTGCAGATGGCCACAGGCAGCAGCGGGGCTCCCGTGCGAGCCGCCAGCAGGGCCGCTCCGGGGAGTGGGTTGTTGATCCGGCCGTCGCTTTGGCGGGTGCCGTCCAGAAACACGCCGGTGGCCCAGCCCTCTTCCAGACGCGCCGTTGCGGTGCGGATCGCTTCGCGGTCGCTGGCACCCCGCCGCACGGGGTAAGCACCACAGGCCCGGATCACGCGTCCCAGCAGTGGGATGTTGAACAGTTCCGCCTTTGCCATGAAGGCCACGGGGCGCCCCAGGGCATGGCCCAGCAAGGGTGGGTCCAGGTGCGACCCATGGTTGGCCACCACCACGAGGGGCCCTTGCATGGGCACTCTGTTGTTGCCGGCTGTCGATCCGCGGAACAGAAAGCGGAAGACCGGGAACACCAGAAGGTTGCTGACCAGCCGGTAGGTGAAGCTCGGTTTGGGGGTGCGGACGAGGCTGGAGTGACTCACTGTCCGAGGTCCCCCGCCCCGGAGATCTGGGCGGTGGTGACACCGCTCATGCTGCGTTTCGCCAAGCCACTGAGGACGTTGCCGGGACCGATTTCCACCAGGGTGTCCACGCCGCTGTCGGTCATCGCCGTCATGGTCTCGCGCCAGCGCACGCCGGTGGTCATCTGCTGCTTAAGGCGCAGTTTGAGCTCGTCCGCGCTGGTGCTGGCGCTCGCGGCGCTGTTGCTGAGCAATGGCACGCGGGCATCGAGGAAGGGCACGTTGTCCAGCTTGGCGGCGAAGCGTTCAGCCGCTTCCGCCATGAACGGGGAGTGGAAGGCTCCGGAGACGGCAAGAGGGATGGCGCGCTTGCATTTCAGAGCCTCACTCACGCTCTTCACGGCCTCTGGAGCTCCGGAGATCACCACCTGGGCATCACTGTTGTCATTGGCGATGCTGACGCCGTCCGTGGAGGCCACCAGGTCGTCCAGCTGAGTGCGATCGAAGCCGATCACAGCCGTCATGGCGCCGCCCCCAGCGTTCGCCATCAGTTCTGAGCGGGTTTTCATCAGCTGCAGACCGGTCTCCAGCCCAAACACCCCTGCGCTGTACAAAGCAACGAGTTCGCCCAGGCTGTGGCCGGCCACCAGCGCAGGCTCGCGGCCTTGCTGCTGAAGGTTGTCGGCCAGCACCGATTCGATCACGAACAGGGCGGGCTGGGTGTTGCGCGTGTCGTTGAGGTCATCGGGTCCATCACCACCGCCGCTTTCCCCCTGGCAGATCGCCAGCAGGTCGCGCCCCAGCAGCTCGGAGGCCATGGCGAAACGCTCGCGGCTGCCATCGATGCTGAGCAGCGCTTCTGCCATGCCCACCTTTTGAGAGCCCTGACCGGGAAAGACCCAGGCGATCGCCATTGCTGTGTTCTGCAGACCGTGCTGGAGATTAGGCGGGCCCGCTCCAACGGAAGAGGGCTGCCCCCCAGCTCAATCCCGCACCGAATCCACTGCTGGCGATGCGGTGGCCGGGTTGGACGCGTCCATCGCGCACGGCTTCATCCAGCATTAGGGGGATGGTGGCTGCCGAGGTGTTGCCGTAGTGGGCCAGGTTGCTGAGGACTTTTTCGGAGGGCACCGAGAAGCGATCCGCCACTGCATCAAGGATGCGTTGGTTGGCCTGATGCAGCAGTAGCCAATCCAGGGAATCTGCGGCGACAGCACCCTGCTCAAGCAGCTTTTCGAGAATCGCTGGCACCTCGCGCACAGCGAATTTGTAGACCTCCTGCCCATTCATCTGAATGGGATCGAAGCCGCCGCACTGATGGCTGGCGTCCCCCACCAGGGGCTGGCGCCGGCTTACCTGGGGGAGCTGGAGAACCTCACCGCGGCTGCCATCGGAACGCAACAGGAATCCATCGAGATCGTCCTGACCGTTCTCTGAAGCCTCCAGCACCACAGCACCGGCCGCATCACCGAACAGTACACACGAGCGTCGATCGTCCCAGTTCACCCAGCGGCTGAGTTGATCGGCCCCCACCACGAGGATGCGGCGCATCGCCCCACTGCGCAGGTACTGGGCGGCTGTGACAACGGCGAAGAGGAAGCCGCTGCAAGCAGCGGTGAGATCGAAGGCCGCGGCATTGGTGGCGCTGAGACGAGCCTGCAGGCGTGGCGCTGAACCGAACAGGTCGTCAGGGGTGGAGGTGGCCAATAGGATCAGATCGATGCTGTCGGCCGACCAACCAGCCATCTCCAGGGCCCGTTCCGCCGCTAGTCCGCTTAGTTCTGCAAGGGATTCGTCGCTGTTGACCACCCGTCGTGCAGCAATCCCGGTGCGACTGCGGATCCATTCATCACTCGTCTCAACCCGCTGGCCAAGCTCAGCGTTGCTGATGGAACGGCTTGGCGTCGCGCTGCCAGACCCTCGGAACAACACCCCCCTGGTTGTGCTGAGCGGCTCGACCAAGGCGGAGGTTGATTGACGTCGCGTCAGTCAATCACAACCCTGTTGCAGCGTGGCGAGATCCTCCATCACCCCATGGCTTGCTGCGGAGTGGGCAATGCGTAGGGCACTGACCACTGAGAGGGCCTTGCTGCTGCCGTGGCCGATCACGGAAATGCCGTTTACGCCAAGCAACAGAGCACCACCGTGCTCGGCATGGTCGAGCCGCTTCTTGATGCGTTTCAGGTTGCTGCGCAGAAACGCTGATCCCACCTTGCCGCGGCGCCCTCGGGGCAACTCCGCCCGCAGCACCCCCAGCAGAACACTGCCGACGGACTCAAGGAACTTCAGCAGCACATTGCCGGTGAATCCATCGCAGACCACCACATCGAACTCGCCCGACAGCACATCACGGCCTTCGCAGTTGCCGGCGAAGTGGAGCCTGGATTCGTCCCGCAGCAATTCGTGGGTCTTCAGGGAGAGCTCGTTCCCCTTGCACTCCTCCTCGCCAATGTTCAGCAGCCCGATGCGTGGGCGTTTCACCTGCAGCACATCCCGGCTGTAGATGTTCCCCAGCAGGGCGAACTGGTGCAAATAAGTGGGTTTGCAGTCCATGTTGGCGCCCACATCGAGCACCAACACCGGTTGGCCTGGATCCTTGGTGGGGAATAGGGCACCGATGGCGGGTCGGTCGATGCCCTTCAGCCGTCCCAGCCGAAAAATCGCCGAGGCCATCACCGCACCTGAATTGCCGGCGGAGTACACCGCCAGGGCCTCGCCTCTTTTCACGAGGTCCATGGCCACATTGATGCTGGCGTCTCGTTTGCGCCGCACCGCCGTGGCCTCGTCATCCATGCCGATGGAGGGGCCACTGGCCACCAGGTCCAGATGTCCTGCTGCACGCGCACTCTCCAAGGCTTCGCGCAGGCCAAGGCTGTTGGCGGCGGCCATCACCCGTTCGATTTCCCCCACGAAGCGGATCTTCAGAGGAAGCCGGTCAATGGCGTCCAGGCATCCCTCCAGGATGGGTCCCGGTGCGTGGTCACCGCCCATGCCATCGACGGCCACCCATAGACGCTCTGCATCGTTGATCTCATCGGTATCTGTTCCCCCCTGCAGCCAGCGCAGGGGATCGAACACCAGCGGTTGGAGCACGCTGCTGGCCACCGTGCCGGCTCCGGAGACAACGGTTCCCGCCACGTTGCCCGCCATCGAACCCGCTGCCGTTGCGGAGCTGGCAGCGCCATCGACGATGGTTGTGACGGCGGCGTTGCGCCGATACCAAATAACCAGGCGACGGATCGCCCGGGGACGGTTGGTCTTTTGCCGCGGCTGAGGGGCCGGGGTGGGATCAGGAACCTTCGGAGGCAACGGAATCGACGATGCGCTGGAACAGGTAGCCGGTGCCCCGAGCCGTGAGGATCAACTCGGGATTGGCAGGATCATCCTCCAATTTGGAGCGAAGGCGAGAGATATGAACATCCACCACCCGGGTGTCCACGTGGCGCTCTGGGGTGTAACCCCAAACTTCCTTGAGGATCTCGCCGCGGTTGAACGGTTCACCAGAACGGCTCACCAGCAGTTCCAACAGGCTGAATTCCATCCCCGTTAGGCGGATGCGTTCATCGCCTCGGAACACCTGGCGTTTGTTGGTGTCGATGCGCAGGTCGCTCACCTGGATGACGCCGGAGTTGGGAATGCCCGCCACCTGCTCCTTCTCGACCCGGCGCAGCACGCAGCGGATGCGGGCTTCCAGCTCCTTCGGGCTAAAGGGCTTCACCACATAGTCATCGGCGCCGAGCTCAAGCCCGGTGATCCGGTCGGCCACGTCGCCGAGTGCCGTCAACATCACGATGGGAACGTCGGATTCCTTGCGCAACTCCTGGCAGACGCCATAGCCGTCCAGCTTTGGCATCATCACGTCCAGCACCACCAGGTCGGGCATGCAGGTGGGGAACAATTCCAGAGCCTCGGTTCCGTCGCAGGCAGTCACGACGTTGTACCCGATCATGGATAAACGGGTTTCCAGGATCCTTCGGATCGATGCCTCATCGTCGACCACGAGGATCGTTTCCTTGGTGGGAGCCGTGGCCGTCATGGGCACCGAGGCGTTAGTCACTTCTCGCCACAAATAAAAGGGCAGCCCCCTGATTCGTTCATTCAACGGCAACTTTCTTCACAGTTCGCAGTGCCCAAATCCACCGCTGTTTTTATCTGTCAGGTCTGTGGAGCCCGTGCCCGACAGTTTTTTGGACGTTGCCCGGAGTGCGGCAGCTGGAATTCGTTGGTCGAGCAATCCCAGCCTGCCGACGATGGCCGCCGCCGCCGCAGTGCCCCTGATCCGGAGGTGGCCGCTGCCCCGCGACGGTCCACGGCCATGGCCTCGCTGGAGGATCAGCCGCTGCAGCGTCTTGCGACCGGGTCGGCAGAATTTGACCGCGTCCTGGGTGGTGGTCTGGTTCCCGGTTCGCTGGTGCTCGTTGGAGGCGATCCGGGCATCGGCAAGAGCACATTGCTCCTGCAGAGCGCCTCAGCGATGGCGGCCGGTGCATCAGTGCTCTATGTGAGTGCTGAGGAATCAGCTCAGCAGGTGAAGCTGCGCTGGCAGCGGCTTGCCGGGGGGGCATCGGAGCTGCAGTTGCTGGCCGAAACTGATCTGGAACTGGTGCTGGAGGAGCTGGAGGCACTGCGCCCTGCTGTGGCGATCATCGACAGCATTCAGGCGTTGCATGACGCCAACCTCACCAGTGCTCCGGGGTCGGTCGGTCAGGTGCGTGAATGTGCGGCTGCCCTGCAACGGCTGGCCAAACGTCAGAACATATCTCTGCTTTTGGTGGGCCACGTCACCAAGGAAGGCATGTTGGCCGGCCCGAAGGTGTTGGAACACCTCGTGGATGCGGTGCTCACCTTTGAGGGGGACCGCTTCGCCAGTCATCGCCTATTGCGGGCCGTCAAGAACCGATTCGGTGCCACCCATGAGTTGGGCTTGTTTGAGATGCAAAGCGGTGGCCTGGCCGAGGTGGGCAACCCCAGTGAGCTGTTCCTCAGTGATGCTCGCGCCTCCGGTGTTGCCACGATCGTGGCCTGTGAGGGCACGCGTTCATTGGTGGTGGATCTGCAGGCCTTGGTGAACGTCACCAGCTATGCCAGTCCGCGCCGCACGGCCACAGGGATCGGCACCAACCGTCTGCACCAGATCCTCGCGGTACTGGAGAAGCACATGGGACTGCCGCTCTCCCGTTTCGACTGCTATCTCGCCGTTGCCGGTGGCCTTGAGGTGGAGGAACCGGCGGCGGATCTGGGAGTTGCTGCAGCGGTGGTGGCCAGCTTCAGAGATCTCACCCTGCCTGCGGGCACTGTGTTGATCGGCGAGCTCGGTTTGGGTGGGCAGTTGCGCCCTGTGGGTCAGCTGGAGCTTCGGCTCCAGGAAGCGGCCCGGCTGGGGTTCCAGCGTGCCGTCGTTCCCCGGGGCAGTGGCCTGGGCGATCTCGCCTCGGGTTTGGATCTGGCTCTTCTGGAGGCCGACAGCGTCACCGAGGCCCTGGTGCTGGCGCTGGGTGAGGCCGTGCAGCCCGACCAGGACTGATTCAGAAGTAAACGTCGACGTTGCTGCGGCCGGTGGACTTCAGCCAGTTCTCGATATCGAGATAACCGCCGGGATTGAGGCGCACGGCCTGGGTCCAGACGTCGGCGGCCTGGTCAAACCAGCGATCCGCTTCGTCCTGTTCACCGCCTTCCTCGGCGATGCGGCCCCGCTTCTCGTAGATCAGCCCCATGTTCTTCAGGCAGGAGGGCTGGTTCGGGTTTTCCTCGAGAGCCTGGCGGTAGGTCTCGATGGCCCGCTCCTCCTCGCCGTTGGACATGTAGATGATGGCCATGTTCTTGAGGGTTTCACTCCGGTCTGTGGAGTTCTCCTCAAGCTTCAAGGCCTCCTCATAGTTCTCCAGCGCCTCGGCGTAATCACCATCGTTCTGGGCGGAGAGGCCATCGCGGTAATAGACGTAGGCCTCCTTGGATCGGGCATTGATCGGCAACAGCTTGACGATCAGGTCCGCCATCACCGTGAAGCTCTTGTCAATGAAGTTGTCGTTGCGGTTGCTGCGGGGCACGGCGCTCCGGCGGACGGACCCCCATCCTGACGGGAGCGGAGCCCGACCTAGCCTGCTCGTAAAGATCCCTGTTGCGTAAACAGCTGTGAGACCTGCGGTTCAGACCGTCGTCCTGGATGTGGAAGGGATGAAATGCGGCGGTTGCGTCCGCGCTGTGGAAACCACCCTGTTGGATCAGCCCGGTGTGCAGCGCGCCGATGTGAATCTGGTCAGCCGTTCGGCCTGGCTCGATCTCAGCGCCGGTGAGAGTGATGTAGGTGGTGTTCTGAAAGCCCTTGCAGACAGGGGCTTCCCAGCCAAGGAGCGCGCCTTGGATGACCCCATCGGTGTTGCTGCTGGGCAAGCGCTGCCGGGTTGGTGGCAGCAATGGCGACAGCTGATGGTGGCCCTGGTGCTGCTGTTGCTGTCGGTGCTGGGGCATCTCAGCGAGGCAGGTCACCTCTCGCTTCCCCTGATTGGCAGCCTGCCTTTTCACGCCACGCTGGCAACGGTGGCTCTGCTGGGACCGGGCCGTCCGATCCTGATGGGTGGTGTTGCGGCGGCTCGAGTAGGGGCCCCCAGCATGGATTCCCTCGTGGGTCTGGGGGTGAGCAGTGCCTATGTCGCCAGCCTGGTGGCCTTGGTCTGGCCCCAGGTGGGTTGGCCCTGCTTTTTCAATGAACCGGTGATGTTGCTGGGGTTTGTCCTGCTGGGACGTTTCCTGGAGGAACGGGCCCGTTTTCGGACTGGTCAGGCCCTGCAGCAATTGGCCGAGCTCCAGCCGGACACCGCGCGTCTCCTGTTGACCGACGGGGCGATTCGTGAGGTGCGCGTCGGCGCTCTCAGGCCCGGCGAAACGGTGCAGTTGCTGGCCGGTGACCGCGTTCCGGTGGATGGGGTGGTACTCGAGGGGGCCTCGGCCGTTGATGTGTCCAGCCTTACCGGTGAGCCCTTGCCCCTGCAGGCGGAGCCCGGCACGGAGTTGTCCTCCGGCAGTCTCAATTTGGAGGCAACCTTGGTGATGACGGTCACCCGGGTCGGTGCCGAAACCGCCCTGGCCCGGATCATTCGTCTGGTGGAGCAGGCCCAGGCCCGTCGGGCCCCCATCCAAGGCCTGGCCGATCTGGTGGCAGGCCGCTTCTGCTACGGCGTTATTGGCTTGGCCCTCGCCACGTTTTTGTTTTGGTGGTTGTTCGGTGCTGATCACTGGCCTGAGGTCTTGCAGGCTTCAGCACCTGGGATGCCCATGCCCCATGAGATGTCCCATGGGATGGACCATGGCCATGGCATGCATCACGTCGGCTTGGGCAGTGGAGCCAGCACCCCGATGGGTCTGGCCCTGCAATTGTCGATCGCGGTGCTGGTGGTCGCCTGCCCCTGTGCTCTCGGTCTGGCGACCCCCACCGTGATTACGGTGGCCACCGGCCTGGCGGCACGGCGCGGCTGGCTGTTCCGTGGTGGTGATGTGATCGAAACCGCCGCCGGTTTGGAGCATGTGGTCTTCGACAAGACCGGCACCCTCACCTTGGGTCGCCCCCTGGTGACCGATGTGTACGGGGATGACCCGGGTCAGTTGTTGCAGCTTGCGGCCAGCCTGGAGCAAAGCAGCCGACATCCCTTGGCCTACGCCCTGTTGCAGGAGGCCCAGGGCCGGGAGCTCGCTCTGCTGGAGTGCGAGGACGTTCGCACCGTGTCTGGTCAGGGTCTGGAGGGCCATGTGGACGGTGCATCGGCTCGGGTGCGTGTGGGCAAGCCCGACTGGTTGGTGGAGCAGGGTGTTGCCATCGCCCCCGCAGCCGAGGACTGGCTTGCCGCCGCTGAAGGCTCGGTGGTGGCGGTGGCAGTGGGAGATGTCCTGGTGGGCCTGGTTCAGATCGAGGATCAGATGCGCCCGGATGTTGCTCCAGCCCTGCAACGCCTGCGCTCTCACGGGCTGGCGCTTTCGGTGTTCAGCGGTGATCGGCAGGCTGCCGTTCAGCGTCTTGGTCAGCAGCTGGGCTTTGCTGCCCAGGATCTGGGCTGGCAGATGCTGCCGGAGCAGAAGCTGCAGCGCCTCGAGCAGCTGCGGCAGGAGGAGCGGGTGGCGATGGTGGGTGACGGCATCAACGATGCGCCGGCCCTGGCCGCGGCTGATCTTGGGATTGCCATTGGCACCGGAACCCAGATCGCTCAAGACTCCGCTGGTCTGGTGTTGCTCGGCGATCGGCTCGACAATCTGCCTGAAGCCCTCAGCCTGGCGCGCCGCACCCTGGTGAAGGTGCGGCAGAACCTGTTCTGGGCCTTCGGTTACAACCTCATCGTTCTTCCGGTGGCCGCAGGTGCCCTGCTCCCTAGCCATGGGGTGCTGCTGTCGCCCCC
This sequence comes from Synechococcus sp. MU1617, assembly GCF_020514235.1. Taxonomy (NCBI): domain Bacteria; kingdom Bacillati; phylum Cyanobacteriota; class Cyanophyceae; order Synechococcales; family Synechococcaceae; genus Synechococcus; species Synechococcus sp. MU1617. The sequence goes on along the minus strand of NZ_VTLB01000002.1, from coordinate 4,046 downwards.
GCTGGCGGCGCTGCTGATGGCCATGAGTTCGATCACTGTGGTGCTCAATGCCCTGGCTCTTCGCTTGCCATGACAGGTCGCTTCATTGTTCTGGAGGGCATCGATGGCTGTGGCAAGACCACGCAGATCCAGCATCTGGTCGAGTGGTTGCCCAACAGCGGTCTGATGCCTAAGGGCGCTGCCCTGCTCTGCACCCGTGAGCCGGGAGGCACTCCCCTGGGGCGCTCGATCCGTGAACTCCTGCTGCACACGGGAGACCAGGAGGCACCAGCTCCCACCGCTGAACTGCTGCTGTATGCCGCCGATCGGGCTCAGCATGTTGAAACGTTGATCCGTCCTGCTCTGGAGCGTGGTGATTGGGTGATCAGCGATCGTTTCGCGGGATCGACCCTCGCCTATCAAGGCTACGGCCGTGGTTTGGATCGGGACTTGATTCAGCGTCTCGAACAGATCGCCACCACGGGGCTGCAGCCCGATCTCACCCTCTGGCTGCGCCTTTCCGTTCAAGAAAGCTTGCAGCGCCGTCTCGGGGACAAGGAGGACCGAATCGAAGCTGAGGGAGCCGCATTCCTGGAGCGGGTTGCGCAGGGTTTTGCCCAGTTGGCTCAGCAGCGTTCCTGGTGTGCCGTCGCTGCAGATCAGTCAGCCAGTGATGTTCGTGCTGCTCTGGAACGTCAGCTTCAGGAGCATCTGGCTTGAGCGCGCTGTTTGAGGATCTGATCGGCCAGTCCCTCGCCGTTGATCTGCTTTCGGCAGCCCTGGCCCAGGAACGCGTGGCCCCGGCCTACCTCTTTGCCGGCCCTGAAGGGGTGGGACGCCAGTTGGCGGCGGTGCGTTTTCTGGAGGGACTGCTGGCCGATGGTCAGCCCTCGGCCCGGGAACGCCGACGCCTGCTGGAGCGCAATCACCCCGACCTGCTTTGGGTCGAACCCACCTATCAGCATCAGGGCCGTTTGCTGACCCGCGCCGAAGCCGAGGAAGCGGGGCTCAGCCGCCGCACTCCTCCCCAGTTGCGGTTGGAGCAGATCCGCGACATCGGCCGCTGTCTGGCCCGGCAGCCGGTGGAGGCGAAGCGCGGCATGGTCGTGATTGAGGCCGCCGAGGCGATGGCGGAAGCGGCGGCCAATGCCCTGCTGAAAACGCTGGAGGAACCTGGCCATGGGGTGCTCATTTTGTTGACCTCAGCCCCTGAGCGGCTGCTCAGCACGATTCGCTCCCGGTGTCAGTTGATCCGTTTCCTGAGGCTCAACCCCGAGGCCATGGCTCAGGTGCTCGAGCGCACCGGTTCCACTGCTCAGGATGCCCCCGAACTTCTGGCCCTGGCCGCTGGGTCTCCAGGCGCTCTGATCGACCATCGACGCAGTCTGGCTGGTCTGCCCGAGGAGTTGGTTCAGCGCCTTGATGCGCTTCCCGCCACTCCGATGGAGGCTCTGGCGTTGGCACGCGATCTCTGCGAAGCCCTCGACGGTGAGCAGCAGCTGTGGTTGATCGGCTGGTGGCAGCACCGGCTCTGGCGCTCCGGTCGTTCCGCCGCCATGCTCAAGCGCTTGGACACGCTGCGCAGCCAGCTTCTTTCGTTCGTTCAACCTCGATTGGCCTGGGAGGTGGCGCTGCTCGACCTCACGCCATCCTTCTCACAGGCCACCTGAAGTGGTGATCAGGCGGATGCCCGGTCACCTTGTTGCTTGCGTTCCTCGCGGGCCATGGCCACCACGTCCTCAAGGCCATCCATCTGGGCACTGGTGGGAAGCTCGAGGCAATAGCCCGCTCCATACACCGTTTTGATGAACCGTGGCTTGCGCGGATCGGGTTCCAGCTTGGTGCGCAGGTGCCTGACGTGTACGCGAATGGTCTCAATGTCGTCGTCGGGCTCGTAGCCCCACACCTCTTTGAGGATCAATGAGGGGGCGACGGTCTGACCGTGACGCTGCAGAAGGCAATGGAGCAGTTCGAACTCCAGGTGCGTGAGCCGCACGGGTTGATCGAACCAGATGGCTTCAAAGCGCTCGGGCACAAGGGTGAGCGGCCCGTAGCTGAGGATTTCGTTGTGGTTAGTCGATCCAACGGGCGCTCTGTCACTGCGACGCAACAGGGCCTTGACCCTCACCTGAAGCTCCTCCAGGTCGAAGGGTTTGGTCAGGTAATCGTCGGCTCCGGAATTGAAACCGCTCACCTTGTCTTTGGTGCCGCCGAGAGCTGTGAGCATCAGGATCGGAATCCCAGCGGTGCGGTCATCCCGCCGTAGGCGCTGACACAGGGTGAGGCCGTCCACTTTGGGCAGCATCAGATCGAGCAGGATCAGATCCGGGGTGTATTGGAGCGCAAGGGCCTGACCTTTGATGCCATCGTCTGCCCGCTGCACATCGAAGCCGCTGTGCTCCAAATGGCCGCTGACCAGGTCGCGCATGTCCTGGTCATCTTCGATTAGCAGGATGCAAGGCTTCATCAGTTCGGCGGCAATTCGGCTTGAGAAATAAAGAGCGCTTGTCTGTAGGGATTAACGCTGAACGGATTCTCTCAAGCTTTTCAACTGTCTGCAGATTTCCGATAAGGAGCCCATCGTGGGCTTTGTTGCCGTAGATCGCTTGTCCTGCAAGCGATCTGGAGCTTTTTCCAGTTGTCTTTCGCCGGTGGCTGTTTAGGAAGTCTTCCGCTTCGGGCAACCCCCCGTCATGAAATTTCTTTTTTCGTCAATAAAAAAGCCACAGCATCAGCTGTGGCTTTAAAGCTCCCCGGGCGGGATTCGAACCTGCGACCAATCGATTAACAGTCGACCGCTCTACCGCTGAGCTACCGAGGAATGAGACCAAGAGACCTTACCTCTCGAATGTGCCGCCCTGCAAGCGCCTTTGCAGTTCTGTTCCCAGGGTCCATGGTCCAATCCGACCCTCTTTCATGCGGGCGGCGCCATCGGCGAATGCCAATTCCTCGAGCCTGTGGGTGATCCACAGCGCCGTGATTGGTTTGACGGGGTCTTTGCAAAGCCGTTGAACGGTGGTCAGCACCGTGGTTTGGCTGGTGGGATCGAGCAGGGCGGTCGGTTCATCGAGCAGCAATAGCCCGGCGTCACTCGCGAGGGCTCCGGCAATGGCCAGGCGTTGTTTCTGGCCGCCGCTGAGGCTGTGAATCGGTCGGTTCTCCAGGCGGGCGAGGCCGAACTGGCCCAGCAGGTCGCGCACGGTGCTTTGGCGATGCTGCTGTGGCTCTTCAGGGGCCATGCCCAGCATCAGATCGCTGCCGCAACTGGGGAGCAACAGCTGATGGTCTGGGTTTTGAAACACCAGGGCCGTTTTGGTGCGGCAGGAGATGCATCCGCTTTGGGGTTCCAGAAGTCCGGAAATCAAGCGGAACAGAGTGCTTTTACCGCTTCCATTGCTGCCCACCAGCATCCATAGGCCTGGGCCAGGGATGACCAAGTTGCATCGATTCAGGACCTGTTGGCCGTTCGGCCAGCGGTGGCTGACGTCCTCAACACTCAGTTCGGCGGTCGAGGTGTCAGGAATCAAAGGAGAAGCCGGGACGCTTGCTGCCACCCGCCGCCGAAGTCTTTTCATAAAGCTGAACGGCGAGAACCTCACTGACCAGCAGAGTCACTTTCTTGCCTTCCATTTTCTCGCAGGTGAGTTCCAGCAGCCGCGGTTGACCGTTCTCGAGCGCCTGGCGGATCTGCTGATACAGCGCATCGGCATCTGCATGCTCTTTGCGCTGAACAGACACCGGGACAGGACTCATGCGCAGGGCCAGTTCGATGACGTACACAGCGTTGGAAAGAATCGATGCGTCATCTTCGCGGAGGGACCGGCATCCCGTCGGTCCAAAAATGCGCATTTCTACTCATCCCCTCGAAATGGGTGCGGGGAGCCGCCCCATTTCGGTGATCAGCCCCTAGGCTCGGCTGTGTAACGGATCATGAAGCACTTCTCATGACGATCGCTGTAGGACGCGCGCCACAGCGGGGATGGTTTGACGTCCTCGATGACTGGCTCAAGCGCGACCGCTTCGTTTTTGTCGGCTGGTCCGGCATTCTTCTTCTCCCAACGGCCTAC